>JARLIR010000008.1 GCA_031291635.1 Rhizomicrobium sp.
GCCGATCACGGCATGACAAAGGTCGATAAGGTCATCAATCTCGGCAAGCTGCGTGCCCGCCATCATTTCGAAGCCGATGTCGCTTACGGCTCTGGCTCAGCCATGCTGTATTTGAAGCCCGGCCAGAACGCGGCCCGTATCGCCAAAGGCTTGTCGCGCTATCGCAGCGTCTTCGAAACCTATCGCAAAGGTCATTTCCCGCCTTATGTTCACATCGGCGACAGTGGCCGGGTGGGCGATATTCTGCTCATCACCCGCCCGCCCTACGCTTTCGAAGGCCCGGAATTGATGAAGCCGGAAATCGCGGCGCTCAAAGAAAACACCAGCGGCCCCGCCATCTACGAGCCCAAGGTGAAATGGTTTCACTCCATGCACGGTTTCAAGCCCGACGTGGAAGCGATGCACGCCATCTTTTACGCTTGGGGCGCCGGTATCGCGCCCGGTAAAGTCTTGCCGCGTGTGGAGATGATCGATGTGGCGCCGACGGTGCTTGGCCTGATGGGGCTTAAGCCGGGTGCAGGCAGTGATGGCAAGGCGCTGGCCTTGGCGCCATAAAAAAGGCGGACCGCAAGGCCCGCCTTAGTCACTCTAAACTTCTGGTGTTACTTGCCCAGATCGATCACGGCACGGCGGTTCTGCGGTTCGCGCACGCCGGGGCCAGTGGGGACCAACGGGTCATGGAAGCCCTTGCCGTCAACACCGATGCTGTTGCCATCAAGGCCTTCACGCACCATTTCGTCTTTCACAGCGGCGGCGCGTTGCAGCGACAGCGCCATGTTGTATTTGTCGGAACCGACCGTATCGGTATGGCCGACGATCTGCACTTTGACAAAGCCATTGGTCTTGCTGACTTTCACCGCTTCCACCACGACAGCCTGAGCGGCCTCGGTGAGGTTGGCTTTGTTGAAGTCAAAGAAGACGATGTAGGTAGTCATCGGCGGCGCCATCACAGGCATTGGCGGCGGCGGCGGCGGGGCGCTGACAACAGCCGGCGGCTGCGGCATCGGGGTGGCGTCCGGCTGATCGAAATACCAGCGCAGGCTCAGCATGGCGTTGTTGGAAGCGACGTTGACCTTGTGGCCACTGTCAAAATTCTCCAACCCGCTGGTCTTGATATAACGGTAATCGAATTGCAGATCGGTGGTGCGGCTCAGCTTGTAGGTGATGCCGGCAATACCCTGCCAGGTCAGGCCAGCGGATTTGATTTTGGAGCTGCCGAGATAAAGGTCGGTCCAGTTCCAGCCACCACCACCGCCGACGGTGAGATACCAACGCTCGGAAATCGGCAGGTCATAGAGCAAATTGCCCATGGCGGTGAATTCGCGATCGTCGGCGCTGCTGATCGGTGTCTTCAGACCGCGCAGACCGAGCGAACTCAACTTGGGGTCGGTGTAACCGCCTTCGGCTTCAAAGCGGAAGTGATCATTCCAGGCATAACCAACCGTCGCGATACCGCGCCAGGTGTTTTTGAACTGGGCCTCATCAGCCAGCACCGGCACGCCATTGGCATTGACGCTGGCGACGGTGGGGAAAGTGACCGCCTGAGGCATGCTGTAACCAGCGCCCAGACCGACATACCAGCCACTGTCGGCGGCGAATGCCGAACTCGTCAGCGCAAACAGTGCTACGCCCGCAAGCGCACAACCACGGATTCTCATTTTGCTCTCTCTATTTTCTGTTGTCCCCAATCCAAACAGGCAAGCAGGCTCTGGCGCCGCAAGGGCGTTTTGATCTGTTGGCCGTTTCGGGCTGGTCAGGCGGGCATCCCGCCGCATGTACGCGAAGTCACGTACCTTATGGCTCGCATCCCGAAGCTACAGTAGGCTCGGAATGTACTCACACGCGCCGAAGTCGCCGCGCGCAATGGCTTTTGTTACCCTCTATCCGCGATGACGCGCGCCGCCGTCGATTTGGGAGAATGGCAATGATCGACACTGTTGGCAGTTTTTCTCTCGGTCACCGTAGCGTAAAGCGCTTAGGCTATGGTGCCATGCAACTGGCTGGCCCTGGGGTCGTTGGTCCACCCAAAGATCGCGCAGAGGCCATAGCCGTCTTGCGTGAGGCCGTTGCCCAGGGCGTCAATCATATCGACACCAGCGATTACTACGGCCCACACGTCACCAATCAGATCCTGCGCGAAGCCCTGCATCCCTATCCGGAAGATCTGGTGATCGTCACCAAATTAGGCGCCAAACGCGGGGAGGATGCCTCCTGGCTGCCAGCTCTGACGCCGGGCGACTTGGAACGGGGCGTGCACGACAATTTGCGCCATCTGGGGCTCGAGGTGTTGGAGGTGGTCAATCTGCGCCTAATGGGGCGGGTGCACGGTCCGGCCGAAGGCTCACTGGCGGAGGCTTTGCAAGTCCTGTTGGCGTTGCAGCGCCAGGGCTTGATCCGCCATCTCGGCCTTAGCAATGTTACTGCCACGCAAGTGGCCGAGGCGCGCGCTATGACCGAAATCGTTTGTGTGCAAAACCATTACAATCTGGTGCACCGCGCCGACGATGCCTTGATAGACGAGCTCGCCAAGAGCGGAATTGCGTACACGCCTTTCTTTCCGCTTGGCGGCTTCACGCCGCTACAGTCCGAAGTGCTTTCGCAAGTCGCAGGTGAACTCGGCGTGACGGCGATGCAGGTGGCGTTGGCCTGGCTGCTGCAACGCGCCCCCAACATCCTGCTGATCCCCGGCACCGCCTCCCGTGCCCATTTGCGGGAAAATTTGGCGGCGGCAGAGCTGACCTTGCCGGCTTCCGTTCTGGCGCGGTTGAACGCCATTGGGGCAGCGGCCTAACTGGTGCGCCGTTCGTGCTGGGCGAACAGCAGCAAATGATCGACGGTGTTGTCGTTTTCGCCGAGCGGCAGGAACACCGCTTCGCTGTCGGAGAAATTGGTTTCGGGCAGATCGTGACCGGCGCGGGTGCGCACCGCCACCGGCAGGCCCGTCGCGAGGATTTCGCCGAAAATGCGCCGCCAGCGGCTGGCCATCAACGGCAGATCGCTGGCGATATCGCTGATCAGGCGGCCATTGAGCGGGGCGCGATAAGCGCAATTCATGGCGTCCCCGGCGATGCGCACTTCAAAATCACTGCCGCCATCCCACACTTTGATGAGTGAGGAATGACTGAGGGCGGCAACGATTTCGTTGGGCCGGATCTGCCCGCGGGCAGGAAATTTGCGCGTGCCTTGCAGGCGCTGCCAATAGGCAAAGCCCAGCTTCACGGCGCGCTGTTCAAGCTCCGTCACTGGCACAAAGTTGATCGACGTCAGACCGGGAAAACGACGGTCGGGAGCGCCAGCCGCAGACATGCACGCCACTCCATTCTGCTGAACCACCGGGCGCCAACCGTTCGACTGGAGCAACCGCGAACAGCTACGCTAGCGCGTAAATCGTTCCTTTTTCCGTAACGGAATTGCCGCTGCGGCCAAGTTCCATGCCCGTATATCTACGACCCGCGTTTTCACTACATCCTTTGAAATGCGTCTACTTTGCTCTGGCTTGTTCAGGCCCAGCGTCGCTAACTGTTGCGCGGCCTACTGCTTCAGCGGTTTGGAGAAGTCCAGCATGAAGGCCTTCAGCGTATCGACCGAGGCCACCTTGGCGGCGGCGTCACGGAAGGCAATGCCTTGCAGATCGATGCGTTCGGTCACCACGGCAAAGGCAGTGGCGTCGCGGCTGGCTTTCATCTTGGGCGTGAAGTTGCTGCGCAAGCGGTCGAGACTGGTCTGGTCCCCCGCCAAGGAATAGGACACCGCCGCCCGCATCACGCATTCGCGTTCGGTATCGCTCAGCGGCTTGTCGTCTTTGAAGCGTTCGCCTAAGGCTTCTTCGGCTTTCTGCCCGGCTACCGGCCAATTGCCGCTCTTCCAATAGATCTCGGCCCGCATAGCGATGGTGTCGGGCAGCTGGTCCACCGCGATCAGATCCAATGCGCGGTCGAAATGTTTTTGATCCGCCAGGGCGCGCGCTTCCATGAGCAGGCGTTGATGGGCGATGTCGTCAGGCAGGGTGGAGATTTGCGTCGTGCGCAAAGTGTCGAGCACCGCTTCCGGCTTGTGGTCCATCAACTGCACCATGGCGAGCCTTGTCGCCACTTGCGCCCGCGCCACGCCGTCGAGGCGCTTGGTGACCTGGTAATTGAGGAGGTCCGCGGCCGGCCCGAGTAAATCGACTTTGACCAGCCGGTCGGCCATGCGCCGGATCATCTCGTCGCCTTCGCTGCCGATCGGCGTCAACTCGATGAAGTCATAGAATAGACCCAAGGCTTGCACCGGCGGCAAGGTGTCGGCTTTGCCGTGCAGGAAAAGTTCGATGAAGGCGGTACGCATATCGTCCGTCGCCTGAATAGCGGCGTCGTTGTTGGGGAAATTGGTCGCCGCCGCGCGCAAGGTCAGAAAGCCTTCGCGGTAGCGCTTTTCCCCAAAGTAAATGGCGGCCAGTTTGCGCAAGGTCTTGAGCTCGAGGCCGTCGCCGCGCCAACGATAGCGCAGACGTTCGAGCCCATTGATCGCTTGCTGCGGCTTCAGCGTGTTGTTCTGCAGCCCGGTGACGATGCGATAATAGATCGCTTCCACCGCAAAGCCTTCATTGCCGCTCTTCTCAATCTCATCGAACATGGCATCGGCGCGTTCAAAGCGATGTTCGGCGGCATAAAGCTTGGCGCGACCAAGTTTGGCCGCCAGTCCGAGCGAACCGGGCAGCTTTTCAGAGACCCGTTCCATAGCGGCGTCGGCCAGTTCCAGATGGCCGGTTTCGATGGCAGCTTGTGCCACGGCGAGGTTGACGCGGGCTTGGGTCTCGGCGTCATAGGTATTGAGCACCGGCTCAGCGCGCTCCAGATTGAGCCGGGCATCTTCCCACGCTTCCAGCCCAGCACTCGCCAATCCGCGCCACAGCGCGGCATGACGGTCTTGGTCGAATTGTGACCCGGCCAGCGCGTTGTGAGCATCGCGATAGCGGCCCATTTGATAACTTGCCGCCGCTTTCATGGTTTGCAGCTGCATGTCGCTTTGCAGACCCGGATCGACGGCTTGCATGAAATTGATGACGCCCAAAGCTTCGGCGGCAAAGCCGTTGCTGAGATAGAATTTGGCTAGCGCCAGCCGCGCTCTGCGGGCGGCGTCAAATTCAAGCCGGGCGGTGGCGCCGCGCAAGCGCCGTTCGGTGGCCAGGAACGAGCCGCCGGTGACCGCCTTCCACTTGGCAAAGTCGAGGAAGCAAGGACTGCCGGCATTGGCGGCCAGCGCCTCCGGCGACGACGCTGACATGGCAGGCGGGGTCAGCGACAAGCCTGTGGGGCGGCCAATGGTGACGCGCGGCGCTTGAATGCCGACCGAGAGATCATCGACAAACGGCATCACCACCAGCCCGGCCGCGCTCGGCAGGATCGAGAATTCGACATAGCTGCGCTCGCTCGGCACCGCGCGGCCCGGTCTGCCTGGCACCACCAGCAGTTCGTCGCCTGCGGTGGGATCGACGATGCGTTCCAGGCGCATGGCGCCGCTCAACAAAGTCGACAGGCTGGCGCGTTGCGGCGTTTCTTGATTGCGGGCAAAGCCCAGCGCCACCGCCGTCGGATTGGTTTCGCGGGCGATCACCACCTTCAGACTCGAGCCGTCAGCGAAGGCGGCGATGGAAAGCGGCTGACGCAAAGCGATTCGCAGCCTTGTGGTGCCGCCGCCGCTGGAGGCATCAACTTCGGTCGGAAAGGCCCCGAGCTGGGCTTTTAGCCGCACGATGTCGAGTGGCGGCGAATCCTGCAAAATGATCCAGGCATTGAGCCCGCGCATGAAGACGGCGACACTTTGCTGCCCAGCCCCAGGAAACATCAGCACGGCGCCGTCTTTGGTCAGATGGCCATCGGCGACTTGCGTCATCGTGGTGGCGGCATCGGTAGGTGTGGTCGGTTGGGCAGCGGCCGTTTCCGGTTGTGCAGGGGCCGGTGCCGGTGCAGCCTTGGCTGCGGCTGGCGGCGGCGGTGACGGTTTGCTGGGCGGCGTCAGCTTGGCCGGGGCGCCCGTGGCCGCCATGGCTTTGGAGGCATCATTGATCGCCGCGACGACCCCTTTGACCGGCAGCAGTGGTGTCACGGTCGGTTTGGTATCGCCCGGCGGCTTATAGGCATCGGCATCAGTTTTTGGGGCCAGCACGTCGATGACGACATGGGTACCATCGCGGAAATCGTGAAAGCCGGAGGCCGAATCGATGGTGAAATCGATGATGGTGGAGCCACCCGCGATATGCCATCCGGCCGACTTCACCCAAGGCGGTGCTTGGCGGTCGAGGGCCGAGAAATCGGGATTGACCAGGGCATCGAAGCGCACCGTCAATTTGCCGGAGCCGGGAAAGACATTATAGGGCACGGACTTCGGCCAATCGAAGACCACGCGCGTGAAGTTGTGATAGGCGCCGGAGCGCACCTTCAGCACCGGCATTTTAGTAATGTCGGTCTCTTTGGGCGGTGGTGCGGGCGGCTGGGGCAGATCGGGCGGCGTGCCAGCAAAACTCTGGGGCGCCAGATCAAGGGCAAATTTGCCCGGCGCTGCGCTGGTATGCAGCTTCACCGTCTGGCTCAAGGCAAAGCGATAAGTCTTGCCGTCGGCATCCATGCGACCGCTGGCGAGATAGCCGGGCAGGGATTGGGCGATGCCTTCGGGCGTCAATCCCATTTTGCGGTTGAAGGCGATGGTCAGCACTTGGCCGCTGATTTGCGCTGTCACCTGATCGGCAGCGCCGGTAGCAAAGGTCAGGCGGCCATAACCGTCCTTGGTACTGGCGGAAACGGTATCGGCCGCGCCAGCCGGCGACGTCACGCAGAAAAAACCTGCGAGGGCGATCACGGCAAAGCGGCGCACAATCCCAACCATGCTCGGCATTTCTTGACCTTACTTCCCCGCTTTCGGTGCAGCGGGAGCCGCGGCAGCACCGGTTTGCGGGCCGGGTGCGGTGCCGGGCACAACCGGGGCCGGGGTTGGTGCAACTGCGGGCGGGGGTACCGGCATCTTCAAGCGATCGGCCAGTTTTTGCGTCAGGCGCTGGGCGTTGTCGGCGGTCATGGCAGCCAACACTGGTGCCAAGACGTCCGATTTCATCTGTTGCGCCACCGGCACCAGGACTTCATCAGGCAAAGTATTGAAGATGCGCGCGGCATCTTTGGATTTCATCGCCGAATAGGTTTTCACCAGAGAAGCGACCTGTTTTTGCTGATCGGCATCGCGCTGTGTCACCAGCGTGTTGATCTGCTCCTGGAGCTGTTTCAGGGTCGCGATCTTGGCATCGACGCGGGCCTCGGCCGCTTGCAGCACTTGGGCGCGCATCTCGATATCGCCTTCGCGCGTGTCCAAGGTGGCGCGGCGCTTGGCCAGACTCGACATCACGTCGACTTCCGAAGGGCTTTCATTGCTGGCTTCGTCAGAGGCCGGATCGGCGGCCAAGGGAGCCGTATCCTGCGACAGCTGATTGTTACCCGCCGTTTTTTGCTCTTGCGCCCAAGCACCCCGAATCAGGCCTTCGCCTTTGAGGCCGAGTAGCGCCACGCTCACCACGATGACGGCGGGCAGGAGGCGGAAATATCTCATCGCACAGCCTTCAGAGAGGAGAGGCGATTCATCACACTACCGGAGGGCAGCGGCTGGCTGCCGCCATTGCTGGCGGTGCCGCGGGCGGGGCTAGTCGGGGTGGCGCGATCATAACGTTGGGCGATGCGCTCGCCGGAATTGGAGAGCAGCGCCAACTCGTCGGAAATCGCCCGGGCCCGCTTCATGCGGTCATCCAAGGTCTCGGCGGCATCGGCGGCAGCGCTTTTCAAAGCGCGTAGCGAAGCGCCGGCTCCGGCGATTGCCCCGTTGAGTTCGCCGATTATCTTTTTCAGGCCATCTTGGCCCTTGCGCACGGAGGCCAGACGCCGCTCCAGCACGATGCAATAGAGCAGTGTCAGCGCCAAAAGACCCGACAACAGCAATTCGACGCCCATCGATAAGCTGATTTGAGAGAGGATGCTTGGCATGGCTTGCGTCTCCTTAAAGGGCGCGCGAGGCGTCGGTACGTTCGATGGCTTCTTCCACCCGGACAGCGACCGATGATCCGGCCCGGCCCATCCGGCCACGCAGCAGCGGCACGCCGCGGCAGCGCAATTCGACTTTGGATTCCGGTGTCGCGTTCAGAAGATAGGTGTCGCCGACATTCAGATTCATGATCTTGTTGAGCGACATGATCTGCTCGTCGAGGATGGCGTCGATATCCACGGTGGTGGACCACAATTCGGTGGCCAGATGGCCTTCCCAGATCGAATCGCGCCCGAACTTCTCGCCCATGAACTGCTGCAACAGCAATTTGCGGATGGGCTCTAAGGTGGCATAGGGCAACAAGAGCTCGGTGCGGCCGCCGCGGTCTTCCATGTCGACGCGCAGTTTTACCAGAATGGCCGCGTTGGCGGGCCGGGCAATGGCGGCAAACCGCGGATTGGTCTCCAGCCGGTCGAGCTGAAAGGTGATCGGCGCCAAAGGCTCGAAGGCCTGCACCATGTCCTGCAGGATCACTTCGGTCATGCGCTGGACCAAAGTGCGTTCGATGGTGGTGTAGGGTCGCCCCTCGATGCGCATCGCTGAAGAGCCGCGCCGTCCGCCCAGAAGCACGTCCACGATGGAATAGATCAGGTTCGAATCGACCGTGAAGAGGCCGTAATTGTCGAGCTGTTCGGCGTGGAACACGGCCAGGATGGCGGGCAGTGGAATCGAATTCAGATAATCGCCAAAGCGGATGGAGGTGATGTTGTCCAAACTCACTTCGACGTTGTCCGAGGTGAAATTGCGCAGGCTCGTCGTCATCAAGCGGACCAGCCGGTCAAAGACGATTTCCAGCATCGGCAGGCGTTCGTAAGAGACGAGCGTGGAATTGATGATCGCCCGGACGCCGGATTTGTCCTGAATCTGATCGGTGGCGACATCGAAGCCCAAAAGGGAGTCGATTTCATCCTGGTTGAGGATGCGCTCAGCCGGTGCCGCGCTGGAGCCGCCCAGATCGTCATCCAGCGACGGAACGTTGGCCGCCGCCGCCGCAAAAGCGGCGTCGATCTCGGCTTGGGAGCCCATTGGTTTTTCGGTGTTGTCAGCCATGGCGGTTTATTGGCGTCCTATTGGATGATCATTTCTTTGAGCAACACATCACGCACGTGATAGGGCGCGGCCGCCACATTGGTACGGCGCAGCAGTTCTTCTTTGACCCGCATGATCCCCGCTGAACCCTTCAGATCATCGGGGCGCAGTTCGCGCAGATAGCCTTGGAATTGGTCGACAATGCGCGGCATCAAGACCTGGATCCCGGCTTTTTCTTCAGGCGAGCCGAGCTCCAGAGAAAGCGAAAGCTTGAGATAGACCGGATTACCGTCAGCGCTCTGGATGTTGACGATAATGTCCGGAATTTCGAAATAGGTGACTTGCGGGGGCGTCAGCGGAAGCTCCGCCGCGGTTTTGGCGGGCTCTGCGGGCTTGGCCAGCACCAAGAAATAGAGTGCCGCGCCGCCGCCGCCCAAAATAAGCAGCAAAGCCGCCGCGACGATGATCAGCATCTTCTTGTTGCCAAGCAGCTTCTTAACAAAACCTTTCTTTTCGGTCGCGGCTGCGGCCGCGCCGTCTTGGGTCTCGTCGTCTTGCGTATCGGTGTTGGCCATGGCCGTCCCACTCAGAAGATGAAGGGACGTTAGGCGGACGTGGTTAAGGAGTCGTTCAAAAACACCCGACCGGCAGACTTCTCCCGGCAAGTTTTGCCGCTATGCGCATTGCGCCGACCAAAAAGCCCGGAAATGGCGGCTCGGGCAGCTGGCACGGAGCGTGCAATCCCTAGGATCGTCAGAGGACCAGAAAGGATCTTCGTTCCATGGACAATGTGTCCCTCCTCAGCCTGTCCTACCAGCTTGCGGCGTACCGCTCGATGGACGTGATCGCGAACAACATCGCGAACATCTCCACGCCCGGCTACAAGCGCGAGAGCGTGAAATTCGAGGAGCTGATCCAGCAGGTCAAGCCGAGCGAGGATCAGAAGGGCTCCGCGACAATGAGCTTTGTGCGCGATGCCGGCATCATGCGCGACATCAGCGGCGGACGCATGGATCAAACCGGCGCTCCTCTGGATCTGGCCTTGAACGGCAACGGTTATTTCGCGGTCCAGACCGCTAACGGCGAACGCTATACCCGCAACGGCCATTTCACCCTGAGCGCCGAGGGCACCATCGTCACCGAATCCGGTGATCAACTGCTCGGGGACGGCGGCGCCATCACCATCGCCCCGGACGACGGCGCCATCAGCTTCGGTGCCGACGGCACCATCAGCGGCAAGCAAGGCCAGATCGGCAAGCTGAAGCTGGTCGATTTTGCCAATCCCCGCGATCTGCAGAAACAGGGCGACAGTCTTTATTCGACCAGCCAGTCACCGACCGCCGCCACGGAAGCCGTGGTTTCGCAAGGCATGTTGGAAAGTTCCAACGTCCAGCCGGTGGTGGAAATTTCGCGCATGATCGAGGTCATGCGCTCTTACGAAGCCACCTCGTCGCTGGAAAAAAGCGATTCGGAAATGAAGCGCCAAGCGGTTCAAAAGCTCGGCACCGTTCAATAAGGACCTAAACTATGCGCGCTCTTTCGATCGCCTCCACCGGCATGCTGGCTCAGCAGACCAACGTCGAAGTCATCGCCAACAACCTCGCGAACATGAACACCACGGGCTACAAGGCCCAGCGCGCCGCCTTTCAGGACCTTCTCTATCAGAACGTTCAACAGGCAGGCGCCCAGTCCTCCGATACAGGCACTTTGCTGCCGTCTGGCGTCCAACTCGGCGCCGGCGTGCGCACCGCCGCCATCTATCGGATGACCAAAGCGGGCGACATGAAGAACACCACCAACCCCTATGACATGGCGGTCAACGGCGCAGGTTACTTCCGCATCCAGATGCCGGACGGCACCGACAGCTACACTCGTGACGGCAATTTCTCGCTGTCCTCGTCCGGCCAGCTGGTGACCCAGGACGGCTATACCGTGCAGCCCGGTATCAATGTGCCGCCCACCGCCATTGGTGTGACCGTCAACGCGCAAGGTTTGGTGCAGGCGACCATTCCCGGCCAGACGGCAATGCAGACGGTCGGCCAGCTCGAACTGACGCGGTTTCCCAATGAAGGCGGATTGCGCGCCCTGGGCGACAACCTGCTCGCCGAAACCTCGGCTTCGGGCAGTCCCCAGGCTGGTGTCCCCGGTTCGACCGGCTACGGCACCATTCAGCAGTATTTTTTGGAAACCTCCAACGTCGACGCTGTGAGCGAGATCACCTCTTTGATCGCTGCCCAGCGCGCATACGAGATGAATTCCAAAGTCATTACCAGCGCCGATCAGATGCTGGCCGAAACCGCCAAGCTGGGAGGTTGATGATGAAAAAGTGGCTTTTGGCTTTTGCCTTGCTGTCTGTGGTGCCCGCCTTCGGCGGCGTCCGGGTGGTGGTTCCGTCCCACGACGTCGCGCGAGGCTCCGTCATCGGCGCGGCCGATCTGACCTATGCCATCGTCGCCACCACGGTGATGGGCGGAGTTGCTACCTCGGCTTCCGAAGTGGTCGGCCTGGAAACCCGCCGCACCTTGCACGCTGGGGAAACCCTGCGGGTTCAGGATTTGCGCCGTCCCGTGCTGATTGCGCGCGGCTCGACCGTGACGATGACCTTTGAGGCTCCCGGGATCGTCCTGACCTCGTCGGGGCGCGCCATCACCGAAGGTGGGCTCGGCGACACCGTGACCATCCAAAATCCCGCTTCGTTTCGCCAGATCACCGGCGTGGTCATCGGCCCGGGTCAAGTGCGGGCTGAAGCCGGCGCCGCGCGTCTGGCCAGCATCGATCCGTAAACGGCCTGTCTTAGTTGAAGAGAGAACCAGCCATGTTGTTCCGTCATATTGTGCTTCTGGCCGCCACCGCCACCCTTCTGTCCGCTTGCAGCACGGTGGATCGCCTCAAAGATGTCGGTAATGGCGGGCCGAAGCTCGCGGCCATGACCAATCCGGCGCCGCAAGTCTCGGTGCCGATGCCGCAGCCCCCCGCCGAGCCGCGCGGCCGTGATTCGCTGTGGCAGCCGGGTGCCCGCAGTTTCTTCCACGATCCGCGCGCCAGCCGGGTTGGCGACATCATCACCGTCAATGTCGCGGTCGCCGATGGGGCCAAGATGTCCAATTCGACCGCCCGTTCGCGCACCAATTCCGACAACGCCAGCATGAACAATCTGTTCGGTCTGGAAAACGTGATGCCCAGCGTCGGTTTGACCCCGGGAAGCCTGGTGAAGATGGGTTCGGACACCTCCAATGTCGGCGCTGGCACCATCGCCCGTTCAGAGGCGATCAATATGACCCTTGCGGCCTTGGTCACCCAGATCCTGCCCAACGGCAATATGGTGATCGCTGGCCATCAGCAGATGAAGGTCAATGGCGAGCTGCGCGATCTACAGGTCACCGGCATTGTCCGCACCGAAGACATCACCAGTTCCAACATGATCGATTTGACGCAGATCGCGGAGGCGAGGATTTCCTACGGCGGCCGCGGCACGGTCACAGACGTCCAGCAGCCGCGCGTCGGCAGCCAGCTCTTCGATATCCTGATGCCGTGGTAAGAACGGGAAATGGTGAGTAGTCGGTAGTGAGTAGAGAAGCGGGCCAGTCCCTATTCGCTACTCACTATTCCCTACTCACTCCCGTTCAGTCGTCGCGATAGACTTTTTCGCGGCGCTCGTGACGTTCCTGGGCTTCGATCGACAGCGTTGCGATCGGTCGCGCGTCGAGCCGCTTCAGTGAGATTGGCTCGCCGGTGTCTTCACAAAACCCATAATTGCCTTCTTCAATCCGCCGCAACGCCGAATCGATCTTCGCAATCAATTTGCGCTGACGATCACGGGTTCGCAGTTCGAGTTGGCGTTCGGCCTCGGTCGAGGCGCGATCCGCCAAATCGGCGTGCGGTACGGTTTCGGATTGGAGATTCTGGATCGTCTCGCGGCTTTCGCGCAGAATCTCATCTTTCCAGCCGAGTAGCTTGCGCCGAAAATACTCGCGCTGCTTCTCGTTCATAAAGGGTTCGCTTTCCGATGGCTTGTAGCCAGGCGGAAGTTGGGTACCCATATAGGCTCCTTCGCAGTGCCCCTCGTCGGCGGGCCTTATAGCGGCCAATAGGCCAAGCATCAATGAAGATTGAGAGAAGTTGTTAAGAACAAAACAGCGAGGCGTCAAAACGGCATTTTCCTAAATCCTTGTTAAGGTTTACGGGGGAGCAAGCTATGCCGCAGCCGCCTCTTTGCCGTCCCATCAGGCGGCCCAGCGGTGAGCGGCGATAAAACTCCAATTGCGGGGTGGACAGGGCTGGGGCGATGTCCTATATCCCGCCACCCTTCAAGGCGACGCGGGGTGGAGCAGTCCGGTAGCTCGTCAGGCTCATAACCTGAAGGTCATAGGTTCAAATCCTATCCCCGCAACCAACCTGGAATTTCCAGGTTTCGCCTCTCTAAGCAGCCGTCGCTGCGAGTAGGGATTTAGTAGCTGCTGCGGCGTGTATATAAGACGCCGGTCCCCCAGAGCTCGATCACCCATCCCATGTCCAACAAACCGATCTTCTTCGATGAAACTGGCCGCAGAGCTGCGCGCCTGTCGCTCTTGGGCTGGGCGGGCGCCATTGTCAGCACGGTGCTGGGCGTCGCTTTCCTCGCCAGCATTGTTTTTGCGCAAAACACCTCGTCGCCCGATTTGCGCTTCAAGCGCATCCCAAACAATGCCCTGGCCCGCCGGGCCGCGGATCCCGCCCTGCTGAAATCCGCCGCCCAGCTATCGACGGAAGCCAAACGGCGCGAGGCCCTGATTCGGAGCTGGAAAACGCGGATGGCCCATCAAGGCCTTCCGGCGCGCGAACTCTCCGCCGCTCTACGTCCACGCTCCGACCGGCCCTTGGCGATGGGTTTTTACGCCAGCTCGGAAAATGATGACGTCAGCTATCCCGCCCTCAAGCGGGCGTTGCCCAAGCTCGATTGGTTCCTGCCCTGCTGGCTGACGGTTTCCGGTCCCGAGATGGCACTTAAGGTCGATGTCGACCACGAGGCGTTGAAGCTGGTCCGGGGCGAGCGCCCCGGCGTGCCTATTCTGCCGGTGTTGCAGAACATTAGGGATGGCGAATGGGACGGTGCCAATCTGCAGCGCGTTCTGGCCGATCCACTGCGCCGCGCCGGGCTCGAAAAGAGCATTGTCGATTATATCAAGGCCAACAAATTCCAAGGCGTCATCATCGATTTCGAGACGGTGCCGCCCGCCGCCTATAACGATCTCGATGCCTTCCTTAAGGAGCTGTCGGCCGTCTTTGCTCCTAACGGCTGGGTGTTGGCACAATGCGCCCAATACGATGATGACAACTGGCCGTTTGCCGAATTCGCCAAGTCCATCGATTACACCATCCTGATGGCTTACGATCAACATGACGAAACCGGGAGCGCGGGGGCTATCGCAGCCGAACCTTGGTTCGAAGATATCCTCGACAAGCGCATCAAACTCCTGCCGCCGAGTCGAACCATCATCGCGCTTGGCAGCTATGGCTACGATTGGCACGGCGCTCCCATTGCGACGGACCTCACCTTCCAGAACGCCATGGTGGCCGCGAAAGACTCTGACGCCCGTATCGATTTCGATCCGGATACCAACAATCCGCACTTTTCGTATATCGAAAACGACAATGTGAAACACGACATCTGGTTTCTGGACGCCGTCACCGTCTTCAACCAGATCCACGCGGCCGATGTCTATCAGCCGGCAGGCTATGCTCTATGGCGCATCGGCAGCGAGGACCCCACCGTCTGGTCGGTGTTTGGCGCCCGTTACGGCGCCCCGGCTCCAGCGGGCTTGCGGCAAATTCCTACCAACGAAGATGTAGATTTCGAAGGGTTGGGGGAAATCTTGCGGGTTATGGCGTCTCCTGCTGAGGGCGCACGAACGCTCGAAATCGATGCCCAGTATGGCGACATCAACGATGAGACCTATACCAGCCTGCCAACCAGCTACGTCATTCGCCGCGTCGGTGCTATCCCCAAGACGTTGTCTCTCACCTTCGATGATGGCCCCGATCCGGCCTACACGCCGGCCATCCTCGACATTCTCAAAGCCAAGAACGTCAAGGCCACCTTTTTCATCATCGGCGCCAATGTTGAAGCCCATCCGGCATTGTTACAGCGCATCCTCGCCGAGGGGCACGAGATCGGCAACCATACCTTCACCCATCCCAATCTCGCCGAGACATCGCCTGAAGCCGACAAGATTGAATACAACGCCACGCAGCAGTTGATCGCAGCGCTGACGGGCCGCCGCATGGTTTTGTTCCGTCCGCCTTATCTCGGTGATGCCGAGCCGGTGAACAAAGATGAAATCATTCCGGTTCAGATCGCCCAAGATATGGGCTATCTGACGATCGGTGTGCATGTCGATCCGTTTGATTGGCAGCAGCCGCCGGTCAGCGAGATGATGAAGCGTATCCTGACCTCCATCTCCGATCCCGATCCGGACCAGCGCGGTAACATCATCTTGTTGCACGATTCCGGCGGAGACCGCTCGAAAACCGTGCAATTGCTGCCGCATCTGATCGATGATCTGCGCGCCCGCGGCTACAAGTTTGTGCCAGTGTCCGAGCTTGCCGGGTTGACCCGTGATCAAGCGATGCCGCGCTTGGCACCCAGCCTGACGCTGTTTGCCAATCGCATCGTCTTTCTGACCTTCAGTTGGATCGGAAGCTTCTTCTATTACTGTTTCCTCATCGCCATCGTGCTTGGCATCGGACGGTTGCTGCTGCTCTGCGGCCTCAGCTTGTGGCACTATAGACGCGCCCACCAATTGGATGATCCAGCCCCGCCCGAACAACACATTCCTGTCTCGGTTCTGATCCCGGCCTACAACGAAGAAAAAGTCATCGCCGCCACCATCTCGCGGATTCTCGCCAGCGATTATCACGATCTCGAAGTGTTGGTGATCGATGATGGCTCGCAAGACGGCACCGCCGCGGTGGTGCGCAAGGATTTCGGCCATATCGCCAATGTGAAGCTCATCAGCATTCCCAATGGCGGTAAAGCGCGCGCACTTAATTTTGGCATGACCGAGGCCAAGAGCGAAGTCATTGTTGCCCTCGACGCCGATACCCATTTCGATCGCGACACGATTTCACGGCTGGTGCGCTGGTTTACCGATCCCAAGCTCGGCGCCGTCGCCGGCAATGCCAAGGTCGGTAACCGCTTCAACATGATCACACGCTGGCAAGCGCTGGAATATATTGTGGCGCAAAATCTGGAACGCCGCGCTCTGGCTACGCTGGGCACGCTGACGGTGATTCCGGGCGCCGTGGGCGCCTGGCGGCGCGAGGCTTTGCTCGCCGTTGGTGGCTATCCCACCGACACGCTGGCGGAAGATCAGGACCTCACGATCGGTCTGCAACGGGCAGGCTACACAGTGCGCTTCGATTCCTCCGCCATGGCTTGGACCGAAGCCCCGACCACCTTCGGCACCTTGGCCAAGCAGCGCTTCCGCTGGGCCTTTGGGACGCTGCAATGCTTGTGGAAATATCGCGGCATGACCTTCAACCGGCAGTACGGCGCGCTCGGCATGATTGCTTTGCCTCAGGTCTGGCTGTTTCAGATCCTGCTTACTGCGCTGGCACCGGTCGCTGATCTGATGTTGATCTGGCAGCTGATCACCCAATGGGTCGCTTATGTCCAGCACGGCTCGGAATATTCCAATCAAAACCTTGTCACTGTCGGCATCTATTATGTGATCTTCATGGTGGTCGATCTGGCCGCCGCCTTGTTCGGCTTCCTGATGGAGCGGCGCGAGAATTGGAGCCTGCTGTGGTGGCTGATGTTGCAGCGTTTCGGCTATCGCCAGCTGATGTATTATGTGGTGATGCGTTCGATCTCGACGGCGCTGCGCGGCGCCGTGGTGGGCTGGGGCAAGCTGGAACGCACCGGCACGGTGACCGAACGGCGCGCCTGACGCTCTACTATTTGGGAAAGTAGAAGGTGCCGTACCAATCGCTGTGATGGATGCGATAGGCGCGCGCCATCGCATTGTGGGCATTCTCGCCTAGAGAGGCGTCGGAACCCGGATCGAATTGGATAACGGCAAAGCGCTTGGCGTCGATCTCCGCGCTCAGCGCGGCGTCGCTGCGCGCGCCGGTCTCGAATTGCTGGCCGACATTGAAGAAATCGACGGTTGGCGCTTTGCCCGCCCAATAGCAAAAAGACAGCATCTCGCACAGCGCCGGACCTTGACGCTGTTTCAGCAAGGCGATGTCTTTGCCGGCAACCACGGCTTCTTCGCGAAAGGGCTGAAGCCGCCAATAAACAGCCTGCCAATCCTTGTCGGTGGCGCCATTGAAGAGCAGGGGCAAGGCATAGAGCGCTGCGGCCGCAACACCGCGATAGCCCGGCAGGCTGGCGATCAAGACGCCTGCGCAGAGCGCCAGCGCGATATCGGCTTCGAACATGGCATTGACGTCCACCCCGGCCCCGCCGAGGAAGACGATACCGAGCGCGATCGCGATCACCGCATAAAGGGCGCAAAATTGGACTTCACGGCGGCGTCCATCACGGTAGAGCAAGACGCCTAGGCCGGTGAGGGGAAGGGCAAACCAGTGCAGCCAGGCGGTCAGGGCGGCGAAGAGTTGGTCAAAGGAATAAAGCCGCGCCGTCGCCACCACGCTGAGAAGGCTGACACCGTAGACGAGGCGAAATAACACCAGACCGATAAGGCCAAAGCCGATGCCGAAAGCGGCGAAGCGCCAGGCGCTCTTGCGGTCCTGGAGAACCAGCCACAAACCGCAAGCCGCCGGCAGCGCCACGACGTTGTGTTTGACGAAAAAGCTGATGACGAACAGTCCCGCCGCCAGCGCCAGAAAGCGCGTTGTGCGCGGCGCCGCCAGCAGCACCCAGGCCCCGGCCAGACCAAAGGCCTGGGCCAAGAGCTGCGGATCGTCCATGCCGATATAATCGGAAAAAAAAGCCAGCCCGCAGACACAGATCAGGGCAGGAAACACCGCAATGCCGCGCGGCGCCCCCAGGCTGCGGCTGATCCCCGTCATGGCCACGGCGATAAACGCGACAGCGGCCAGTGAAACGAGGCGCCCAGCAAAGATGAAATCGCCAAGCAGCCGCCCCACCGCGCCGACGATGTAGAAAGAGAGCGGCGGATAATTGTTGACGAGATAGGCGTCGTGCGGCGGATAGAGGGCTGCGCCGCGCATCGCCGCCGCGCTGTGATAGGCGTTCCAGCCTTCGTTGGGATCGAGGGGCACCTGCACCCCAAGCCCAGCCAGCACCCGCCACAGCCCCACAGCACACAAGCCGCCCAAAGCGAGCGCCAGGATGCGTAAGGCGAGGCGTGGGGTCATGCTGGGGCGCACATGCCGGTGGGGTGGATCTTGTAGAGCGAGAAGAAGCTGCCGTTATGAACCAGCTGCATGAAGGCGGGCAGGTCAGCCTGCTGGCCACCACCATGCACCACCACAGCGTAATCGAAATGGCATTGGAAGTATTTCAGATAAGGGAAGACATCCTTGATGTCCGAATCCACGTCTTCGCGGCCTAGCGCCAAATTGGCGAGCTCGGTGGCGTCGGGCGGCGAGCCTTGCTGCGCGGTAGCCGCCGCAATCTGCTCGAAGGGCCGCTTCAGCTGCACGATGTGCTGGCCTTTGGTGGTGAACATCAGCGGCGTAAAGCCTTCACGATCGACGATGGCGTATTCGGCCATGTGCCAATAAGGCTGGTCCGAGATGTCACTCAGGGCATCACCATCCAGCACGGTGAAGAGTTTGGAGCCCAGCGGCATCACCTTGATGGCGGTGCGGAACTCGCGGAATTGGCGGTCATGTTTGAGCCAATCGGCGGTCAGAAGCGCGGCATTGGTGAGGGCAACCAGAATCACCAGCGCGCCCAAAGCGGCCGCCAGCCGGCGACCGGCGCGCAGTTCCAAGCTGGCAAAGGTGATAACGCCCAGTACCGGCGGCAGGCGCATGTCGACACCCCAGCCGCCCAGCGCCCATTCCGGGGCAATCATGGTGAGGATTGCCAGCCCGATGACCAGCAGCTTCATCGCCGGATGCAGGCGGACTTTGCCGTAAGCAAGTCCTGCAAAAATCAAAATGGTGAGGCCGCCGATGACGAGATAAGCCGGCTGGCTGAAAGCCCATTGGGCGGCGCTGCCGAAGCGGTCACCGATCGTATCGCCGTAATTGAATTCGACACCGCCGCCTTCACCACCGGCAGATTTGAAGAACAGCGAAGCCAGTGCTGCGGGAACAAAAATCGCCGCAATGCACGCCAGCCGCGGCAACAGAGCCGGTAGAGAAAAATTCCGCGCCCGCAAAATCGCTGTCAGCTCAAAGCCGCCGATCAAGACCAGCAAGATGCAGGCGGCGAAGAGATGGCAGACATAGAGCAGGCACACCGCCAGGGTGAAGCCGGCCAGCGTCCAGGCCGTCAGCTTTTCGCGTTTGGCGATCCAAGCGGCGAAGACCAGAAAGCAAAGCCCGGCCCCAAAGGTGTAATTGAGGAAGCCCCAGGTGAAATTGGCATTGATGGCAAACAGAGCGCCCGCCAAAGGGGCAACGCCGATACGTCCGGTCAGAGAGCGTTGGATCAGGGCCGCGCCGCTCACCCAAAACACCAGCGCCAAACTCAGGAACAGTTTGACCGCCCATTCCAGCGGCAGCAGCAAGGCGAACAGCGGCACCAGAAGGTCGGACGCCAGATTGGGCAACAGCCGCCAGTGAATGGCGTAGAAATTGGATGGCGTGCTGCTCGTCATAAGGTGAAAGCCCGCCAGATGCGCCGGATAATCGGGCATAGCGGGCGAGGTCACGCACCACAACGGTAGGATGTATAATGCCGCCAGAAGCAGGAGCGCTGCGGTTGGCCAATCACGCCTTATGAATGCTTGCATGTGCGCACAGGGGTCCCCTCCGGCAAACCATTCCGGAACAGCCCTCCTAGCATGTTCTGGAAGGCAAGGCACAGTGCGACGCAGATGCTCAGGCGTGTACCAGCTCAACCTGGACGACATCCGTGCGCCCGACTTGGAAGGCCGCGGCGCAGATGGCGAGGTAATACTGCCAATTGCGCAGGAAGCGGTCATCATGGCCCATGGCCTTGATTTCCGTCGTTTTGGCCTGCATCCGCGCCGACCATTCGCGCAGCGTATCGGCGTAATCCCGGCCGAAAGCGAAGGCGTCCACCATTTTCAGCCCGGCGCGTTCCGCCTCGTCTTGGAAGCGGCGCAAGGATGGCAGCATCCCGCCCGGGAAAACATAATGGCGGATAAAATCGCTGCGCAGCCGGTATTCCGCGAAAAGCTCGTCGCGAATGGTGATGGTTTGCACCAATGCCTTACCGCCCCGGCGGAGGCGCTCGGCTATAGCCTTGAAATATTGCGGCCAATACTGTTCGCCCACCGCCTCGAACATTTCGATGGAGACAATATTGTCGAATACGCCTTTGGCCTTGCGATAGTCTTGCAGCAGAATATCGGCCGCCCCTTTAAGGCGCTCGGCGGCAAAGCGGTGCTGCGCTGGCGAAATCGTCAGTCCGGTGACGCGACGGCCCTGGCTAACGGCCCGCTCGGCAAAACCGCCCCAGCCGCAACCGATTTCGAGCACTGATTCGCCACCTGTGAGCCGTGACAGGATGCGGTCGTATTTGTTGTGTTGCGCCGCTTCCAGACTGTTGGCAGTACCGCCGAACAAAGCCGAGGAGTAGGTCATGCTTTGGTCAAGCCAGAGCGCATAGAACTCGTTGCCGACATCGTAATGGGCTTCGATATTGCGACGGCTGCCCGACAGCGAATTGCGCCGCACGAAGCGGTCGCTGAGGACGAGTGCCATGCGGTTGAAGAAGCCGCCATGCGAATAGCCGGAGAACACCGTCATGTTCAAAAGGAACAACGAAATCAGGCTTTCGATGTTGTCGGTCTCCCAGCCGCCATCGACGTAATCTTCACCCAGCGCGATGTCGCCACGCTGCATAATGCGTCTGAGAACGTCCCAGTCGTGCAGTACAAAGCGCGCCGATGGTCCCGGCTGCGCCCCTTTGGCGAAATGCACCGCGCCATCTGGCGCCACAAATTCGAGACTGCCGAATTCGAGCCGCGACAAGGCCTCGAACCAGCGCTTTTCAATGAAGCTATGGGTGATCGAAAACATGTTTCTCCCCCGCGGCGAAATGCTCTCGCAACCAGTATAACGCCGCTTCGATCTCACACGTCGGCTCTTAACCAAAAAATTCTTCTCCCCTACGACTGCGGAAACATTCCGTAACCCGCTATTCTGACTGGAGAATTCGGTGGGGAAGCGCTGCGGCCCGGCAACACTTGACGGCGCGGCCCCATAAGGTCACTAAGCCGCCCCTTGAGGATGCGTGCCATGACCATTGCCACTATCGACACCCAAACCGCCGCCCAGGTGGTTCCGGAAACCGTTCTTTCGGTTGTTATTCCGACCTACAACGAGCGTGGCAATGTGGCGGAGCTGATCCGCCGCCTCGATCTCACCCTTGCCGGTGTGGTGTGGGAAGCGATATTCGTCGATGACAATTCGCCCGACGGCACCGCTGATGCTTTGAAGACCATTTCGCGTAGCGATCCGCGCGTACGCTGCATCCGCCGGGTCGGCCGTCGTGGTTTGGCTGGCGCTTGTATCGAAGGCATCCTGTCCTCCTCGGCCGCTTATGTGGCGGTGATGGACGCCGATCTGCAGCATGATGAGACCGTGCTGCCGGCGATGCTGGCCAAACTGCAATCGGGTCAATTCGATCTGGTGGCAGCGACCCGCTATGTCGATGGCGGCGATGCATCCTCGTTCAGCGCCAGCCGCGGCAAGATCAGCCGCCTCGCCACCAAGATTACACAGCGCGTGCTCGGCACTGAGCTCAGCGATCCCATGAGCGGCTTCTTCATGATGCGCCGCGCTTCCTTTGACGAAATGGCGCCGCGCTTGTCGCCAGTGGGCTTTAAAATTCTGCTCGACATCGCCACCGCCAGCGAAGGCCTGCGTATCACCGAACAGGCTTATGCCTTCGGCGAACGCTTCGATGGCGAAAGCAAATTTAGCATGCAGGTCGGGCTCGAATTCCTCGGCCTCTTACTCTCCAAGCTCAGCAATGGCTTGCTCGATCCCCGTTTCATCTTCTTTGCCATCGTGGGCGCGACCGGTATTGCGCTCAATCTGCTGGTCCTCAATCTCGCTTTGATCGCTTGGCCGCTGTCGTTTCAATTTGCCAAGACCATCGCCACCGGCGTGGCCATGACCAGCAACTTCATCCTCAACAACTCGCTGACCTATCGCGACCGCCGCCTCAAAGGTTGGGGCTTGGTGCGTGGTTTCATCGGCTTCTGCCTATTCGGCGCGATTGGTGCCTTCACCGACATCGGCTTGGCCAATCAGCTTTATGTCCATCATGAATTGTGGTGGGTTGCAGGCCTTGCTGGCTCCATCGTGGGTGTGCTGTGGAATTACGCCATGTCGAGCATGTTCATCTGGCGGACGCGGTGAAATCACCGTTTCTGGCCGCGCTTGCTGTTCTTTTTCTGCTGCGGCTGGTGGCGGGGGCCTTGCTCCCCCTTTCCGCCGATGAAGCCTATTACTGGCTGTGGTCCCGCCACCTTGCAGCGGGCTATTTCGATCATCCCCCGGCGGTTGCTTGGCTGATTGCGGCTGGCACCACGCTTTTTGGTCAGACGCCTTTTGGCGTGCGCGTGGCCGGGATCTTGCTCTCCTTCGCTGCCAGCGCCCTGATCTTCGATAGCGCCCGCCTTCTGCTTGGCAGCAAGCGGGCCGGCTGGCTGGCCTGCCTTTTCTTCAATCTGACCTTGATGGCCACGGTCGAAACCATGGTGGCCACCCCCGACACGCCGCAGATCGTGGCTGCCGCCTTGTTGTTCTGGACGCTCAGCAGAGTCGCGGTCACCGGCGATGGCCGCTGGTGGCTCGCCGTGGGTATCGCCGCCGGGCTCGGCCTGTTGTCGAAATATTCCACGCTGTTTTTGGGGGTTGGGGCGCTGCTCTGGCTCATGTTGTGTCCCCCGATGCGGCGCTGGCTGGTCTCGCCCTGGCCTTATGCGGGCGCGGTGCTGGCAGCGCTGATCTTTGCCCCCAACCTGATCTGGAATGCCCATCACGGCTGGGCCACCTTCGCTTTTCAGTTCGGCCGCATTGGCGCCAGCCATTTCACCTTGAAGTATCTTGGCGAGTTCGTCGGCGCCCAGGCGGGCTTGGCCTCGCCCTTCATCTTGGCGCTCGGCCTGCTTGGCCTCAGCCGCTTGCGCTGGGCTGACAAGAACGAAGCCTTGCTGGGCGCCCTGCTGTGGCCGTCGCTGGTCTATTTTCTTTGGCACAGCCTGCACGACCGGGTGCAAGGCAATTGGCCGTGTTACCTTTATCCAGTGCTGGCAGTGCTCGCCGCCAGCGCCTTCTTGCGCTCCGATTTTGCGGGCTGGCGCGCCGGGGTGCAGCGTTGGTCGGTCCGCCTTGCCATTCCGGTGGCGGCGTTGCTCGTGATCGTTGGCTATGCCCAAGCTTTGGCGGGCATCGTCCCCATGGGCCGCAAGGACCCGCTGGCGCGCTTACTGGCCGTGGGCTTTCCCGAGGTGGTCACGAAGCTGGCGGTTTTGCGCCAAGGCGGCGAAGCCATTGTCACCACCGATTATGCCACAACGGCGTGGCTCGCCTTCTACAGCCCCTTCAAGATTGTCAGCTTTGGCGAAGATTATCGCTGGCCCAATGCAGCGCTGGCCGCATCACCCGCCTCGGCGCTCTATGTGGCCGAGGATCGCCGCGACCTGCATGGGGATTTGGCGGCCTGCTTTGCCAGCATTCGGCCCCTCGCCAGCATCGACCGGGCCCGCAATGGTATCGCCATCGCCCATTACCGGGTGTGGCGGCTCTCCAGCCCGAAAACGTCAAGCTGCGGCAGAATGCCTTGAGACTTAGCGTCCAAGCCCCTATTTTGCCCGCGCCTTCCTAACAAGAGATTCCCTCATGGCCGAACAATTCGATGCCGTCGTCATTGGCGGCGGACCGGGCGGATACAACGCCGCCATCCGGTTGGGTCAGCTTGGCCTCAAAGCCGCCTGCATCGACAAGCGCGGCCGCTTCGGCGGCACCTGCCTGAATATCGGCTGCATCCCATCCAAGGCGCTGCTCTTCGCCAGCGAGCGCTTTGAAGAGGCGGACAAGGAATTTGCCAAAATCGGCATCAAGGCCGCGATCAGCCTCGATTTACCTGCCATGATGAAACAGAAGGAAAAGGTGGTCGGCGAGCTCACCAAGGGCGTCGAATTCCTCTTCAAGAAGAACAAGGTCGACGCCATCATCGGCGAGGCCAAGATTGTGGCCCCCGGCAAGGTGGAGGTGCGCGGCCTTGATGGCGCCAGCCGCATCCTGGAGACCAAACACATCATCATCGCCACCGGTTCCGAGGTCATGCCGCTGCCGGGCGTCACGCCCGATGAAGAGCGCATCGTCACCTCGACCGGTATTTTGTCCCTGAAAGCGGTGCCCAAACGCCTGCTGGTGGTGGGCGCTGGCGTCATCGGCCTCGAACTGGGCTCAGTCTGGCGCCGTCTCGGCAGCGAGATCACCGTGGTCGAATTCCTCGACCGCATCACCCCCGGCCTCGACAATGAAATCAGCAAGCAATTCCAGCGCATATTGACCAAGCAAGGCATGAGCTTTCAGCTTGCCACCAAAGTGGTCGGCGTCGATGTCAAAGGCGATGTGTTGAAAGTGACCGTCGAGCCAGCCGCTGGCGGGGCCCAGCAGGTGATCGAAACCGATGTTATGCTGGTCGCCATTGGCCGCCGCCCCTATACGGCGGGTCTGGGGCTAGCCGAGGCCGGTGTCGCCTTGGATGCGAAGGGGCGCGTCATCACCGATGGCCATTACAAGACCAATGTTCCCGGCATCTGGGCGGTCGGCGATTGCCGCGAAGGCCCCATGCTGGCGCACAAAGCCGAAGACGAAGCGGTGGCTTGTGCCGAGCGCATCGCGGGTCGGGCCGGGCATGTCAATTACGACGCCATTCCTTCGGTGGTCTACACCACGCCGGAAGTCGCCACCGTGGGCAAGACCGAGGAAGAGCTGAAAGCCGCCGGAATCGCCTACAAGATCGGCAAATTTCCTTTCACCGCCAATGCCCGCGCTAAGACCATCGTCTCGACCGAGGGCTTTGTGAAAATCCTCGCTGATGCCAAGACCGACCGCGTGCTCGGCGTCCATATCATCGGCCCGGAAGCGGGCAATCTGATCGCCGAGGCCACGCTCGCTATCGAGTTCGGCGCCTCTTCCGAGGATATCGCGCGCACCTGCCACGCCCATCCGACGCTGACCGAAGCTGTCCGTCAGGCCGCCATGGGCGTCGAAGGCTGGACCATGCAGATGTAGCCAGGCTGGGGCGGCTCAGCCCCAGTTCGCGGCCTTGGTCTTCAGCCGCACCCGCGCCACGATGTCCGAGGCGGTGATGAACAGCGTCGAGCCATCTTCGCCAAAGGCGCAATTGGAAGTCGTGCGGCCGGTGACGTTGATGATGCCAAGCAGCTCGGCGTCTTTCGACAAAATCAAAATACCGCCGGGGCCGCTGACGAAGATATTGCCGTCCTGATCGACCTTGAGGCCATCGGGATTGCCTTTGGCTTCAGCCGTGAGCAGCGGCTTCATGTCGAACATCGTCTGAGACACTTGCGGCAGGCCGTCAGGCCCCAATTGATATTGCTTGAGGATGGGCTGGGCTTTGTCGGAGTTGGAGACAAAGAGGGTGCCTTCGTCCGGTGACAGCGCGATGCCGTTGGGCAGGCTCAAGGTCCTGTCGACTAGCGCCACAGCGCCGTCCGGGGCCAGACGATAGACCCCGCTATAGGGCAGCTCTTTGACTGCTGATTTTTCGATATCGGTCAGGCCATAGGGCGGATCGGTGAAATAGATGGCGCCGGATTTGGCGACAACGAGATCGTTGGGGCTGTTGAAGCGCTTGCCCTCAAAATGGTCCGCCAAAACCGTGCGCTGCTTGGTCGTCAGATCCACACGGCTGATACAGCGCGAGCCGGAATCGCACAGCACCAGCGCGCCTTTGCCATCGATGGCCAAACCATTGGAACCGGCCTCACGCAAGGCCGGATCGGGCGCCCCGGCATAACCGGACGGCTGCAGGAACGTGCTGACACCCGTGGCCGGGTCCCAGCGATACATGATGTTGGCCGCCGGATCGCTGAACAGCAGATAGCCGCCATTCTTCACCCAAACCGGGCCTTCGGACCATTTGTAACCCCAGCCGATCTGCTCGACCACGGCGTCATGGGCGATGATGGTGTCGAGCTCCGCGCTGCGGCGGCGGACCATGCCATAGGAGCCGGGCGCAGGCGCAGCCCAGGCGCCAGCAAGCGGCATCGCTGCAGCGCTCGCCAGAACAGTGCGACGCGAAATCAACGGCATGGAATCCTCCTGAAGTCGTCTGGCCGAAAGCCCTCTCGGACGGGCTGGCGGCGAACACTAGTCGGGGCGCGAGCCGGGCGGAAGCGCCAGCGCGTGAATCTCAAGTAACATTTTGGCGGGACAAGCTTAATGCCGCTTGATGGCGACCAGCTTTTGGTAAAAGCCGCCAAAGTAAGAGGTTTGCCGCAACGTCATGGTGGAGGGCAGGCGCGCTGCCAAAGGGGTGGCAATCAGCGATAGGGTGAAGGGCTCCAGCACGGCCAGGAAGGGCGCCATCAGATAGCGCAGCGGATTCCACCAAGCGGCTTTGCCATAATCGACCAAGATCAGCTTGCCGCCCGGTTTCAGCACCCGCAAAGCCTCAGCGACGGTCTTTTGGCGCACCGCTTCAGGCTGCTCGTGCAGCAGAAAAAACAGCAGCACGGTGTCATAGCGTGCGTCGGGCATCTCAAGGGCGGTCGAATCCATCCGCAGCAGCCTCGCAGGCGTGCGCGACGGCAGCTTCCATTTCAGGTTTCTCAGCTGGATGGGCAGCACATCGATGACGTCCAAGGTGCCACCCGCTTCGCTGGCGCGTTTGGCCAGTTTGGGCGTGAGATTGCCGTAAACGCAGGCCAATTGCAGAAGCCGGCCTAGCGGAGCGGTCTCGAATTCGGCCAGCGCCGCGCACACCAGACGTTTGTAATTGCCCAACAAAATGAGATTGATGAGCCAGCCGCGGTCGAAAATTTTGACGCCGCGCGGATGCACGTATGCCCACCAATAATGGCGCAACAGATAGGGCGGGACGGAGGTGTCCTCGTGATAAAAGGCGCTCAGTGCGTCCACGTCGCGGTCCATGAGGGCCTTTCGCCAGGGCTGCCACTCTAAGATGAAGGCTGGCAGCTTGCCAAACAATGCGGCGCCTTCAGCTGCCCCTGCCATTGCCCTGTGCAACATGGCCGCGGCGGGCAAACTGAGCCCCATTCCACCGCAGGCTAGGGCTCGCGAAGTCGCCCCAGGAAACGAATAAAACGCGCAAAAACAACGCCTTAATGGCGATGCCGCGATTAGGAATCCTGCGCCCGCAAGCGATAGCCGACGCCTTGTTCGGTCAGGATTAGGCGCGGCTGTTCGGGATCAGCTTCCAGCTTTTGGCGTAACGTACGGACATAAATACGCAAATATTGCACGTCGGCTTCCGCGCCCCAGACTTCGTGCAGGATGAAACGGTGGGTCAGCACCTTGCCGGCATGGGCCACCATCAGGCGCAGCAAATCGTATTCGCGTGGCGTCAGTTTCACCTCTTGGCCAGCAACGCTGACAATCCGGCGCACCAGATCGACGGAAAGATCGCCGCTCTGGAACACCGGCTTCTCGCCCTCCTGCTGCAAGCGGTGGCGCATGGCGGCGCGGATGCGCGCCAAGAGTTCGTCGATGCCGAAAGGCTTGGTGACGTAATCGTCTGCCCCCAGATCAAGGGCTCTGACCTTACCTGCTTCATCAGCCCGCGCCGACAGCACGATCACCGGCACCGTGGAGCCTGAGCCGCGCACCAAGCTTAAAACCTCAAAGCCGTCGAGGCCAGGCAAGCCAAGATCGAGCACGATCACATCGACCGTATTGCGCTTCAGCGACTCCAGCGCTGCCTTGCTGTCTTCGGCTTCGATCACGCTATAGCCTTGGGTAGCGAGGCTGGTTTTGAGAAAGCGCCTTATGGCGGGTTCATCGTCCACCACCAAAATCTTCAGCGGGTTCATGCGGCCTCAATCGGAATGGTAATGGCAAAGATGGTTCCGGAAGGATCGGTCCGGTGCCGTGCGATGATGGTGGCGCCCATGGCTTCGACAAAGCCGCGGCTGATGGCAAGGCCAAGCCCGGTTCCGGCGCGCTGGCGATCGCTGGCTTGCACGCGGAAGAATTTGTCGAAGATACGCTCCAAATCCTCTGGCGGTACGCCTGGGCCTTGGTCGCGGATTTCGACCATCACTTGGCCGCCGATTTTTTCCGCCGCAACCTCGACCACAGAGCCCGGCGTCGCATATTTTCCGGCATTGTCGAGCAGATTGAACAGCACCTGCTCAAACAGCACCGGGTCCAGCGGGACCAAAGGCAGGTTCGGCGCCAGCACCAGTTTCAGCGTGTGGTCGCCCAGAACCCGGCCCGCCCGGCGCAAGGCGCTGCCGATGACATCGCCAAGATCGGTGGCTTCCAGCTTGGGTGCCAGGGCGCCGGATTCCAGCCGCGTCATGTCGAGCAGATTGGCGATGAAGCGATTCAGGCGTTCGGCTTCGTCTTGGATGGTGCCCACCAGTTCGCGATGATCCTCGGCACCCAGTGACGCTTCCAGCCCTTTCAGGCTCGAAGCCGCGCCCAGAATGACGGCTAAAGGCGTGCGCAAATCATGGCTGATCGAGGTCAAAAGCGCCGCCCGCAGCTTTTCGGTTTCGGCGGCGAGGCGGCCTTTTTCGATGTCATCGGCGAGCTGGATACGTTCAATGGCAAGAGCGGCCTGATCGGCCAAAGCATCAAACAGGCGGCGCTGTTCAGGCGTCAGCAGGGCGCCCGGCTTGTCACTGTCGAGGCCGATGACGCCGATAGTGCCGCGCCCAGTACGCATCGGCAGATAAAGCCGTTTGGCGCCGGGCAAGGAATCGGCGCCGCGCCCGGCCGGGGTGGCATGGTCCCCAACCCAATGGGCGGCGGCGATTTCCGATTCGTCCAGGCCGTCATCCGGCGGATAGCCGGCGCGCACCGTCAGATGTCCATTCTCCGGCAGCAAAATCACCACCCGCACCTTCAGCATCTGGGCGATTTGAAACGAGGTGGCCCATAAGAGATCGTCGAGGGCAAAAACACCGGCCAATTTGCGGCTGAACTGGTACAGGCTGTCGGTTACCGCCGCCCGCTCGCGCGCCACAATGGCTTGCGCCCGTACCCGCGCCGTCAGATTGCTGGCGATCACCGCGACAATGGCGAAGGTCACCAACACCACGACATTTTCCGGATCGGCGATGGTGAAGGTGTAAAGCGGCGGCAGAAAGAAAAAGTTGAAAGCCAACACCGCCACGATGCTGGCGAACAAAGATGGCCACAAGCCATAGCGCACCGCACTCGCCAGCACCGCGATGAGAAAGACCAATCCGACATTGGTGACGCCGAGCGTGCGTTTGAGCACAATCCCGCTGGCCAGCGCCAAAGCGGCAAAAACAAAACTCTCCCAATAGCCGCGCCGCTCCACGGGCGGCAGCAAGCGTGTCACCGGCTCTTTGCCGCGCATCGCCCGGCTCAATTGCTCCGGCACGACATGGACGCTGACCCCACCGGCGCGGCGGATGATTTCGTAGGTCGTGGAGCGCCGCAGCAGCGTCTCCCACCAGGAGCGGCGCGTGGTCGAGGTGACGATATGGGTGAAATTGTTGGCGTGGGCGTAAGCCACAATACCGTCCGCGACATTGGCGGCCGGAATGGTCACGGTCTGTCCACCCAGACGTTCCGCCACCCGCATAGCCTCGGCGACGCGGTCACGCTCCTCGTCGGAATAATGCTGCGCGGACGGGGTTTCGACGTAAGCCGCGCTCCAGGAGGCATGCAGCCGGTCGGCCAGACGCCTGCCATAACGCACCAGCGCGGCGCCGCCTGCCCGCTCGTTGACACGCACCAGCACCCGCTCGCTCGCCTCCCAGGGTCCTTGGATGGCATGGCTGCGCATGTAGCTGACCATCTGGTCATCGACGCGCTGGGCGGTGCGGCGCAAAGCGATCTCGCGCAAAGCGGTGAGATTGCCGGGCACAAAATAATTTTGCGCCGCGCGCTCAGCGGCTTCCGGCAGATAAACCTTGCCCTCTTTCAAACGCTGGATCAGATCGTCCGGCGTCAGATCGATCAGCTCGACATCATTGGCGCGGTCCAGAACCTTGTCTGGCACCGTCTCGCTGACCCGCACCTTGGTGATGCGGGCGACGACATCATTCAGGCTTTCCAGATGCTGGACGTTCAGGGTTGAATAGACATCGATCCCAGCGGCCAGAAGCTCTTCGACATCGAGATAACGTTTGGGGTGACGGCTGCCTTCGACATTGCTGTGGGCCAACTCGTCCACCAGCACCAGTTTGGGGCGGCGCAGCAGGATGGCATCAAGGTCCATCTCATGCAGCACCCGGCCCTTGTAAGGGATGTGGCGCTTGGGGATGATTTCGAGATTGCGGGTGAGGTGTTCGGTTTCGACCCGCCCATGGGTCTCGACCACACCAATCACCACATCGACGCCTTCGAGCTTGCGCTGCCGGGCGGAGGACAGCATTTCGTAGGTCTTACCCACGCCCGGCGCAAAGCCGAGAAAGATTTTGAGCCGCCCGTGACCCTCTTGGGCGGCATCCGCCAAGAGGGCTTCGGGCGACGGGCGTGGGGCATCACTCATACCGGCATATTAGCGGGCCGCCGCATCCAGCGCGAGGTTGAGCTTTAAGACATTCACATGTGGTTCGCCGATTAGCCCTGCCAGACGGGCTTCGGTATGGGCCGCCACCAGCTTGCGCAGTGTGGCTTCGTCCAGCTTTCTGGCCTTGGCGACACGCGGAATCTGAAACAGCGCCGCCGCCGGCGTGATGTCGGGGTCCAGGCCGCTGGCCGAGCTGGTGACCAGATCGACCGGCACTGGTGCTCCCGGATTTTCCGCCCGCAAAGCTTTGGTGTCCGCGGTAACGCGGTCGATCAGTTTCTTGGAGGTCGGGCCGAGATTGGAGCCGCCGGAATTGGTCGCGTCATAACCATTGCCCGCCGCAGAGGGGCGGCTATGGAAGTAGCGCGCCGAGGCGAAGTTTTGGCCGATCAGTTCCGAACCGATCACTTTGCCCTTCTGCGTGATCAGGCTGCCCTCGGCTTGGTGCGGGAACACCACCTTGCCGATGCCGGTAACGGCGAGGGGATAGAGAAAGCCGGTCAGCAGCGTCATCAGAACCAGCATGACAAGCGCGGGACGAATTTGCTTAAGCATCATAGACCTCACACCAATCCAAAGGCAGCAACGGCCATATCGATCAGCTTGATGCCGATGAAGGGCACGATGATACCGCCAAGACCATAGACAACGAGATTGCGCCCCAAGAGTGCTGCCGCACCGATGGGCCGGTAAGTGACGCCTTTCAGCGCCAGCGGGATCAGCGCCACGATGATCAAGGCATTGAAGATGATCGCCGACAGGATGGCGCTTTGCGGCGAATGCAGCCCCATGATGTTGAGCGCTTGCAGCTGCGGATAAAAGGCAATGAACATCGCCGGAATGATGGCGAAATACTTGGCCACGTCATTGGCGATGGAGAAGGTCGTCAGCGCCCCGCGGGTCATCAAGAGTTGCTTGCCGATTTCGACGATCTCGATGAGCTTGGTGGGATCACTGTCGAGATCGACCATGTTGCCCGCTTCGCGCGCCGCCATGGTGCCGGTATTCATAGCGACACCGACATCGGCTTGCGCCAAAGCGGGCGCGTCATTGGTGCCGTCACCGCACATGGCCACCAGCTTGCCTTTGGCCTGCTCCTCGCGGATCAGCGCCAGCTTCATTTCCGGCGTCGCTTGCGCCAGGAAGTCATCCACGCCGGATTCCGCGGCAATGGCGGCGGCGGTAAGCGGATTGTCACCGGTGATCATCACGGTGCGGATACCCATTTGGCGCAGCGCCGCAAAACGTTCCTTGATACCGCCCTTCACGATGTCTTTGAGATGAATGACGCCGAGCAACTTGCCATTCAGCGCCACGGCCAGAGGCGTGCCACCTTGCTTGGCGATGCCATCGGAGATGACCTTAAGGGCATCGGCATTAGCGGCCAGCGGCCCGACCCAACCCATCACCGCATCGACTGCGCCTTTACGGATGGAGATGCCCTCCACATCGATGCCGCTGATGCGGGTCTGGGCGGAGAAGGGGACAAAAGCGGCTTGCACCACCTCGCGGCCACGGATGCCATAGCGCTCTTTGGCAAGAACGACGATGGAACGGCCTTCCGGGGTCTCATCGGAGAGCGACGCCAGCTGCGCCGCATCGGCGAGTTCGCGCTCCTCCACGCCAGGCACCGGCAGGAAAGCCGTGGCTTGGCGATTGCCCAGCGTGATGGTGCCGGTTTTGTCGAGCAGCAGCGTGTCGACATCGCCTGCCGCTTCCACGGCGCGGCCCGACACCGCCAGCACATTGAATCGCACCAGCCGGTCCATACCGGCAATGCCGATGGCCGATAACAGCGCCCCGATGGTGGTGGGGATCAAAGTGACGAACAGCGCCACCAGCACCAGCACGGTGATTTTCCCGCCCGCATAAGTGGCAAAGGCCGGAATGGTTGCTACCGCGAAGACGAAGATCAGCGTCATGCCGGCCAGCAAGATATTGAGCGCGATCTCGTTCGGTGTCTTCTGCCGTTCAGCCCCTTCCACCAGCGAGATCATGCGATCGAGAAAGGTAGAGCCTTGCGTCGCCGTGATCCGCACCACGATGAAGTCGGAGAGGACGCGGGTGCCGCCGGTCACCGCCGACCGGTCGCCGCCGGATTCGCGAATCACTGGGGCGCTTTCGCCGGTGATGGCCGATTCGTCGACCGAAGCGATGCCTTCGATCACCTCGCCATCAGAGGGGATCAACTCACCCACCTCCACCAGCACCAGATCGCCGCGCTCCAGTTGGAAGGCCGGGATTTTCTCCCACAATTTGGCCTTGGGCTCGACCAGGCGCTTGGCTGTCATGTCGACTTTGGAGCGGCGCAAATAAGCTGCCCGTGCTTTGCCTCTGCCTTCGGCCAAAGCCTCGGCGAAATTGGCAAACAACACCGTGAACCACAGCCAAATGTTGATCTGCAGCGCGAAGGCAAAGGCGCCATTGCCCAGCATCGTGTCGCGGATGAAGAGAATGGTGGTGAGGGTCGCCACAATTTCGACGACGAACATCACCGGATTCTTCACCATCGCCCGGGGGTCGAGCTTTTGCACCGCGCCAAGGATGGCGGGGAGGATGACGCGCTCACGCGGAGCGGCAACTGTCACTAAATTGTCCATGGGTCTTTCTCAGTAAAGGGTGCCGGCCTGCATCGCGAAATGTTCCGCGAGCGGACCAAGGGCCAAGGCCGGTAAGAAGGTGAGGCCGCCAACGATCACCAACACGCCTGCCAAGAGGCCGACAAAAAGCGCACCGGTGGTAGGGAAGGTGCCTTCGGAGGGCGGCACGATTTTCTTGGCTGCGAGCGAGCCTGCCACCGCCAGCATCGGCACGATCCACAAGAAGCGTCCCAGCAGCATCGAGATGCCGAGCAGCAGATTGTAGAACACCGTATTGGCGGTCAGCCCGGCAAAAGCGCTGCCGTTGTTACCGGCAGTGGAACTGAAGGCATAGAGGATCTCGCTAAAGCCATGCGGTCCGGAATTGTTCAGCCCCGCAAGCCCCGCTGGCGCCACACTGGCAATCGCGGCTGGAACCAGCACCGCCAGAGGGGTGACGAGAATGGCCAGAATCGCCATCTTCACTTCTTTGGCTTCGAGCTTCTTGCCGAGATATTCCGGCGTCCGCCCGACCATCAGCCCGGCCACGAACATGGTGACGATGGCAAACAGCAAGATGCCGTAAAGCCCCGACCCCGTGCCGCCGAAGATGACTTCGCCAAGCTCTATATTGACCATGGGAACCAACCCGCCCAGCGGCGTAAAGCTGTCATGCATGGCATTGACCGAGCCGTTGGACGCATCGGTGGTCGCAGTGGCCCAGATGGTGGAATTGGTGATACCGAAGCGGACGTCCTTGCCTTCCATATTGCCACCCGCCTGCGTCGCGCTGGCTGTTTGATCGATATGAAGCGCCGCCAGTTTGGCGCTGGGCTGATTTTCGGCCCAGGTGGAAACGGCTTGGCCGCCGAGATAAAGCTGGCCCATCACGGCGAAGATCGCCCAGCCTTGGCGCGTGTTTCCCACCATCTTACCGAAGGTGTAGGTGAGCGCCGCGCTGATGGCGAAAATCGACCACAGCTCGATCAGATTGGTGAGGCCGTTCGGGTTTTCGAAGGGATGGGCCGAATTGGCGTTGAAGAAACCGCCGCCATTGGTGCCCAGCATCTTGATCGCTTCCTGGGACGCCACCGGTCCTTGGGCGATGATCTGCTTGGCGCCTTCCAGCGTTGTCGCCAGCGTGTAGCTGGCAAAGTTCTGCGGCACACCTTGCCACAAGATCACCAACGCCATCACGAAGGCCAGCGGCAGCAGCACGTACAGGGTCGTGCGGGTGAGATCGACCCAGAAATTGCCCACCGTCTTGGCTGAGCGCCGGGCAAAGCCGCGGATCAAGGCGATGGCGAGCGCGATACCGGTCGCGGCCGAAACGAAATTGTGTGTCGTCAGCCCTACCATCTGGGTGAAATAGCTGAGCGTGGATTCGCCGCTATAGGATTGCCAGTTGGTGTTGGTGATGAAACTGACCGCGGTGTTGAAGGCCAGATCCGGTGTCACATTGGGCAAGCCCTGCGGATTGAAGGGCAGGTAAGCTTGGCAGCGCAGTATCGCATACAGCAGCGAAAAGCCTGCAATGCTGAAGGCCAGCATGGCCAGGGCATAACCGGTCCAATGCTGTTCTTCGTCTGCGCGGATACCGCAAAGCCGATAGATCAGCCTTTCGACGGGGCCGAAAATCGGGGAGAGGAAGGTGCGCTCGCCTTGAAACAAGGCGGCCATATAGCCGCCAAGAGGCTTCACGCTCAGGGTGACCAGCGCTGCGAACAGCGCGATCTGCAATAGGGCGTTGATGGTCATGGGTCAGAACTTCTCGGGCTTGATCAGCGCGATGACGAGATAAACGGCGATGATCACGGTCACCGCCGCGGCCAGGATGTAGTCGAAGCTCATCGCCGCCTCACAACCGGTCGCAGGCAAAAACATAAGCGGTGCAAAGGGCAAAAAAGCCCGTTCCGAGCACCAGCATGACGATATCGAGCATGTGAACCTCCGCAAGTTGGGGCGGAGGGTGGGCAAAGCTGCATATAAATTCGAGAGGGGGCGTGAGGCTAAGGCCTATAGATCCCATATAGAGGCGCCGGTCTTAGCAAGGCGTCGCAAGGGAAAAATGATGGTGGAGCCCGGAGGGGAAGCCCCACCATCAGTTCGTCAGCGTTGAAAATGCTAGGCCTCTACCCCCACCGGAACCGCGTAACCGGCGCGGGGGAGAAGAAACCGCAGCAACGGGCCGGTCATCACCGTCGTCGTCACCGCCATGATCACCAGCATGGTGAAGACATTCTGCGGGATGAAGCCAAGATCGAAGCCGATGTTGAGCACGATCAGTTCCATCAAAGCCCGGGTGTTCATCAAGGAGCCGAGAATGGTCGATTCCTTGTGATTGAAACCGGCCAGCCGTCCGGCGACATAGACCGGAATGATCTTGCCCAGGATTGCTGCCGCTAAGACCAGCGCCAGCCATTGCCAATCCGAGGCGCTGACCAGCCCCAGCACATTGGTGCGCAAGCCCGTGTAGGTGAAGAAGACCGGCAGGAAAAAGACCAGCACGAACTTGCCGATTTGGGCCCGCCAGGCTTCGACGAATTTGCGCTCATGATGAAACAGCAGCCCCGCCAGGAAGCCGCCGAAAATTGTGAAGATGCCGAGCTTGTAGGTGCAGATGCCAATGGCAAAGACGAAGCATAAGATCACCGTCATCAAATTGGGCGGGATATGGCCGTCGATCACCGGCAGCTTCACCAGCAGCTTGTGCGCCAGGGGGCGCAATACGAACCAGGACACCAAGGCGAGCAAAACGATGCCACCTACTTGCAAGCCAACCCCTTCGGCGGAAAACTTGGCGGAGGCGTAGGCCGAAATCGCTGCCAACAGCACCCACCCAACCACGTCATTTGCGGCGGCAGCGGAAATCGCAACGACGCCGATTTCCCGTCCTGTCAGGCCAAACTCCCGCAGAATACGGCCCAGAATCGGCACCGCCGTGATGGCCAGGCCAACGCCGAAAAACAGGCTGTAGGTCAAAGGATCGATGGTAGGCGCCAGATGGGGTGCCGAGATCTGGCCGATGCCGAAGCCGAGGGCGAAAGGAACCATGATGGAGGCAGCGGCAATGCCGATCACGCCATTGCGGTTCTTGGCATGGGCGAGGTGGCCGAATTCGAAATCGATACCGATCTGGAACATCAGCAAAACAAGCCCAATCTGGCTGATGATAGTGATCGGCGCGGAAGCTTTGGCGCCGAACAAAAATAGCGAGGCATCGGGAAAGAAATGCCCGAACAAAGAGGGGCCCAAAATGAGACCCGCGAGGATCTCGCCAATCACCCCCGGCTGGCCGAAGCGGCGCAGGAGCTGGTTACCCGCCCGCGCGGCGGCAATCATCACGATAAGCTGCAGCAAGACCGAAAACAGCAAACCTTCCGTCTGATGAACTGACGAATGCATCAATATCCTCCACAGCACGGCCATGACCGTGACGTTGTTGGCGGCACTGCAAAGGGTGCGCGCAACTGAGATTAATTTTCGGATTGGTTCGCCGCGGCCCTCGAGCGCGCGTGCGATCTCCTATATGCCTCAGTTTTATCATTGGTGCAATTCCAAAATCTGTAATATCAGCGCCTCATGACCAAAGTTGCGCTAATATTGTTGCCAGGGGGCCACAACGATGAACGGCAATAACATTCGCACGGTGTTGATCGTCGGCGGCGGCACCGCTGGCTGGATGGCGGCGGCGAGCCTCGCCAAATTCCTCGAAAACATGAACATCACCATCCGCTTGGTGGAGTCCGAGGAAATCGGCACCGTAGGCGTGGGCGAAGCCACCATCCCGCCGATCATCGATTTCATCCGCGTGCTCGGCATCGACGAAAACGATCTCATCCGTCAGATCAAAGCCACCTTCAAACTTGGCATCGGCTATCGCGATTGGACACGGCCGGGCCACAGCTACTTCCACCCCTTCGGACCGACCGGCTTTGGTATGGGCCCGGTCTCCTTCAACGCCTATTGGTTGAAGATGTATCTGGCGGGCGAGGCGGCGCGGCTGGAGGAATATTCCATGCAGTCCGTGGCCGCCGAGCAAGGCCGCTTCATGCGTCCGGTGCATGCCCCCAACACCCCGCTCAACAAGATTACTTACGCGCTGCATTTCGATGCCTCGCTGTTTGCCCGCTATCTGCGCGGTTATGCCGAAAAGCGCGGTGTGGTGCGCAGCGAAGGCAAAGTGCGCACCGTCACGCTCAAGCCTGAGGACGGCTTCATCGAATCGGTGACGCTGGAAAACGGCGACACCATCGCCGCAGATCTCTTTATCGATTGCAGCGGTTTTCGCGGCCTCTTGATCGAGCAGGCGTTGAAGACGGGTTACAATGATTGGACACATTGGCTGCCCTGCGACCGCGCCTTGGCCGTGCCCTGTGCTGCTAGTGGTCCGCCCGCCTCCTACACCCTGGTCACGGCGCGTGAGGCCGGTTGGCAATGGCGCATCCCGCTACAGCACCGTGTCGGCAACGGCCATGTCTATTGCAGTGGCTTCACCTCCGACGAAAAAGCGCAGGATATTCTGCTTGCCAATCTGCAGGGCAAGCCGTTGGCTGATCCTTTGCCGCTGCGCTTCACCACAGGCAGCCGCAAAAAGGCCTGGAACAAAAACTGTGTCGCTTTGGGTCTGGCCTCGGGGTTTTTGGAGCCGCTGGAATCAACCAGCATCCATCTCATTCATCGCGGCATCGCCATGCTGCTCAAATTCTTCCCGGATCGTAGTTTCCAGAAAGCCGACATCGATCGCTACAACAAGATTTTCGAATTCGAATTCAGCCGGGTGCGCGATTTTCTTTTGCTGCACTATACCCAAACGGAACGTGAGGGGGCGTTCTGGGAGCATTGCCGCAACATTCCCTTGACCGACAGCCTGCAGGAAAAGCTCGACCTCTTTCGGAGCCACGGCCGCATCCTGCGCGAGGATACCGAGCTTTTTCCGGTGCAGAGCTGGCTCTTCGTCATGATCGGCCAGAATATCATCCCGCGCGGCTATGACCCTCTCGCCGACACGCTGGACCCGGAGAAGATCAAAACCAATCTGAAGGACATTCGCGCTGTGGTGAAACGCTGTGCCGAGTCCATGCCGACGCATCAAGCCTTCATCGCACAGAACTGCGCCATGAAGACCTAATGCCCGCCACGCAGCAGATGCATGACATAGGCGCGCAAGCGGCCGTAATTGTCGGGCTTGAGCGGGCCTAACAATCCGTGTTCCTGCGGCGGCAAATGGCGCAAAGGGTGGCCTTCGCTGCGAAAGACATAGTGATCGAACCACGCCTTCCAAGCGGTCCGCTCGGCGGGTGGGCGCTCGGCAATAGCAATCAGCGCCAGCAACATGGCGGTGTAAGGCGCATCCGGACCGCTGCGAAACGCGTCCCACCAATAATTGACCAGGCAATTGAAGGGCGCCGTGCCTTCGACTTGGTGCCACCAAAGCTTGGGCAGAAAGATTGCATCGCCTGGGCCAAGCTCGGCGATCAGGGCCGAGTCGCGCAATGGCTCGAACAGCGGAAATCTTTCGGCATCTGGTGCCGAGGAGGCGGCGAGGCTGACCGGCTGGCCCGCCATGGTGCGGTCGATCGGGCCGATATAAAGTTTTCCGATCAACTCCGGTGGATAGAGCGTGAAGCGCCGCGTTCCGGCCGTAACACAAGCAATGTTCTCCATGGCATCGTAATGACTGGAGACATTGGAGGCGTGGCCGATCCAGATCCGCGGGTTCACCCCCTCTAACAAAGGCATGGTATTGGCAGCGGTGAACCCCGGCAGGTAATCATCCACCGGTACCGACCCGGCATAGACCGATGGCGCTCCGGGCGTCGCCAAATTTCCCACCACGGCTTTGACCGTCGCCGCAAAGCCCATCTGCTTGCGCTCGAAATTGAAAGCCCCAAAGCCCGAATCGTAGAAGTATTTGCCGTGGATTTCCGGCGGGCCGACAAAGGCATCCATCGCCAAGCCGCGATCGAAGGCCAACACATAATCGCAGAAGGCTTGGGGCCCTTGGCGCCCGGCTTGCACCGCGGGCCAGTCCGCCACCTGGCCGCGCAAAATCAGCGGCTGGCAGCTTTCCAGAATGGCCTGGAATTCCTCAGGGCGGGCAGCTCCGCGCTCCGCCACGGGGCTGGTCACGAAAGCCCTGTCACGCCCTCAAGCAGGCGGCTGTTTTTCTTGTTCGCCAGGATCGACACCTGTTTCAGCGAAGCGGTCATCAAATAGATCAGCTCCAGATAACCACGGCGGAACAGGTTCAGCACCTCGGCATCAGGCAGTTCGCGCAAGGCTTCCCGATTGATGGTGTAAAGCCCGGCGAGGGAGCGCGCGCTGCCGTCATCAAAGCTCACCTTGATGTCGATGGGTTCGATCAGCTTGAGGCCGAGCAGTGTCTCGGTAAATATCCGCGTGCGTTCGATGCCCGGTACCAGATCGCGAAACAGCCCCAGCATGGATTTGAGATAGGCGGTGGGCTCGCCGGACGCCTCGAACAGGGCTTCGCCGCTTCCCACACTGGGCGAATCAAGATCGATGGCGAGCTCAGTGCCTGCCGCGAAAAACGGCCCACGCTGCAAATTGAGCGGGCGGTAGACTTTGGCGCCGTCCGCAGCGAAAAGGTTTTCCTCCAGGTCAAAGCCCAGCATCGCGCCGCAATAAAAGGTGCCGGTGTCGGCATCCTTGGAGAACAGGATCGGATAATGCAGCGCCAGATGCGAAAATTCGTTGACGATGACGCCGATGAAATTGCGCTTCTCGGCGCCTAAAGGCTGCACCCGCAAGCCGCGGTGTTCGGTGTTGTTCAGAACGACGATGTTGGTCACGGGTCCTCAGATCGGCTGTAAGCCAAAGGTGCGAATCTTCTCCACCAGCGTACGGTTGCTGGGCAGTTCGGCGCGCATCCGCGCCGTCATCACGCTATTCTGGCGCATCAGTTGTGCCGCCAGCCGCGCCGTCGGCGCGGTTTCATCGACATCGATCTCCGTGCGGAAGCCCATGCCGTAGAGCACATATTGATAGCTGGCGGCGGGGAACACTTCTTCCAGGCGATCGAATTCGTCGAAGAACCAGGGCGAGCGATAACGCCACACTTTCAACAGCTTCTGCAAACGCTCAGGGATGCTGGCGGGGTCGGCATTGTCGATCCAGAACTGGCTGTCGGTGCGCTTGGTTAGGCAATAATGCAGCTTGAGGAAGTCAATGATGCGGCCCCAGCGATAGAGGGTCACCTCATTGAATCGGTCAGCCACGATATCCATCACCTCGCGATTGGCCGGCATCTGCTCGGCGATCAGCTTGGCCGACAATTCGCCCAGTACGATGGCCGAGGATTCCAGCGGCTCCAAAAAGCCCGCTGCCAGCCCCACCGCGACGCAGTTGTTCTTCCAGAAGGTGGCGCGATGGCCCGAACGGATCGGAATCTTGCGCACCTTCAGATCTTTGATCTTGGGGCCGACATAAGCAGCGAGGGTTTCCTGCGCTTGTTCCTCGCTCATATAGCGGCTGGAATAGACATGGCCCACGCCGCGGCGGGAGGGCAGACCGATATCCCAGATCCAGCCCGCTTTCTGCGCGGTGGCATTGGTTTGGGACGCCATCGGGGCATCGGGGCGGTCATAGGGCACCTGCACCGCGAGCGCTGTGTCGGCGAAGAGCACATCGGAGCAATCCTTGAACGGCACGCCCAAGGTCTTGCCCAGAAGCAGCGAGGCAAAGCCGGTGCAGTCGACAAAGAGGTCGCCCGTCACTGTGCCCGCTTGCGCGGTTTGCAGGCTTTCGATGTCGCCGTTGTCTTTCTGCTTTACCGCGGTGACATCGGCTTGAATATGACGCACGCCCAACATCTTGGTGGCATGGCGCTCCAAGAATGGGGCGAATTTTCCGGCATCAAGGTGATAGGCGTAATTGGCGGCGCCTTCATATTCGGCGGTGGCAATGGTTTTGGGCGCCAGGCCGTCGTCGCACAGCGCGCCTTGTTCACACACCGCATCGCAGAAGCTGCGGCCGTCCTCAGCGGCCAGCCAATGCGGCACCAGATTCACCTCGTGGAAGCCTTGAGGCAGAACCAGCGGGTGATAATAGAAATCATTGTCTTCGCCAGTGGTCCAGCGCGCGAACTTGCCGCCTTGCTTGAACGAGGCATCGCATTCGCGGAAGAAATCGGTTTCCGAGACGCCGATCTTTTTCAGCGTGCTGCGGATTGTCGGCCAAGTGCCTTCGCCGACCCCGATGATCGCCACCGAAGGTGATTCGACCAGCGTGACGGAAAAGCTTCCAGCTTTAATGCGGGTCTGATGACGGGCGGCGATGACGGAGGCTGCAAGCCAGCCTGCGGTGCCGCCGCCTACCACCACGATATCTTTGATTGGCTGCATCGAGGTGCCCCGCTGATTGTTGACATCATAGTCAAAAAAAAGAGGGGCCGCCAAGGGCGACCCCTCCCAGTACCGAGGGTATGCTAGAGTTTGAAGTGGGCGCCGATCTTAAACTTGCGGCCATAATCCACGACATCCAGGAGCTGGTTCGAATAGCGCCCATGCGTGGAGTAGGTCGCATCGGTCAGATTGTTCGCCTCGAAGAACACCGTCACCTGGCTGGTAATGTCGTAGCTGGTGCTGAAGTCCAGGTTCCAGTTGGTATTCACGAAGGTCGGCTCGGTGCCGAACGCCGAACCGTTCTGGATTTGGCCGAAATGATCCAGATAGCTATCCTGCCAGTTGGCGGCCAAACGCGCCTGGAAGCCGTCTTTGTCGTAGAAGGCGACGGCGTTGAAGGAGTCCGACAGACCGGTGACCGAGAAGCCACTGACGCTGAGATCCGCGGGGTTATACGGCTTGTCGGTGCCGACGATGGTACCGTTGACCTGGTAACCGAAGCCCGAATCGCCAAAGACATGCTGCCAAGCCAGTTCGAGACCGTACACATTCGCCGCCGGGCCGTTGGCCGGCTTGGTGACGGTGTAGGGAACATCGACCGTGATACAAGGCGTGTAGGCGACCCCGGTGGCCGGGTTTTGGCATTCGGTACCGACAACGCCGTAATCGGCAGAGGCGGATTGGTTGACGATGAAGTTGTCCACCGACTTCAAGAAGACACCGGCCGACAGATAGGAGTTCTGGGCGTAGTACCACTGCGCGCTGACATCCACGTTGTCAGCCAGATAAGGCAACAGATTGGAGTTGCCGCCGCTGGTGGTGACAGTGCCGATACGCGAGCTGTTAACACTGGTAACGGGGTTGAGCTGGCTGATCGGCGGGCGCGTCAAGGAGCGCGAGGCGTCGAAGCGCAGATCGAGATCGTCCGTCACGGCCAGGGTCATATCGAAATTTGGTAGCAGGTATTGGTACTGATGCTGGGCCGAAATCGGAACAATGCCGCCCGCATAGTTGACCTGCCACGCGGTCTTATCGCTCGACTGCTGCGTGAAGGATTGAACGATTTGGCCGAGACCGGTGACGCTTTCATTGGTGATGTCGTAACGCGTGCCGACATTGACCTTCAACGGCAGGCCGCCGACCGTGGTTTTGAAATTGGCCTCCACATAACCGGTGTAGGTCTCTTCTTTTAAGACGTGGTAATTGCCCGGATTGAACGCCACCTGATAGGTGCCGCTGAAGGGCTGCCCGGCATGGGCAGGATCACTCGCACTGGCGCCTGCCGGCAAGGCGCAGCAATTGCCGGCACCTACGCCATGAAGGCTGTTCAGGTAGTTGAGGGTCGGCCAGGGATCGTACTGCAGAATCTGCGACGGCAGGTTGCCCGCGCCGCTCCAGCCATTGATGAAGTCCGAGGTGCTGAAGGTCTTGCTGAAGAAGTTCTGGGGCAGCGCGACACCGTTACCAGGGGTATTACCCGATGCCGGGCCGTAGCCAGCATAGGCCTGCCAGTTGTTGTTTTGAAAGCTGTCCCAGCTCGTCTCGTTCTTGTGCTCGGCAACATATTGGAAGCCGACTTTGAAACTGATGTTGTCTTCGGTCCAATTACCCTCAACCTTGGCTTGGTTGATGGTGTCGAGGTTCCAGCCCTGCGTCATCGGCAGCACATGCGAGCCGATAATGCCGTTGTTGATGAACTGGGCCTTGTTGTTGCCGGGGCCGTAATTGCTCGTGTAAGGCAGGCCATGGCCGTTGGGCAAAGTGATGCCGACGCTCGCGTTGTCCGAGCCATTGCCGTTGCCATAGCCGACGTCGACGTCGATACCAATTTCATGGCTCGGATTGGACCAACCTTCGGCGTGGTCATAGTCCAGCAAAATGGCGAACTTGTCGGTCAAGCTCCACTTCACATTGGCGCCGATGTCGTTGAACTGCAGGGTCTGGGGATTATATTGGCCCTGGAAGTCGGTCGGGGTGCCGGGCTGCACGAAATTCACCACAGTGCCATTGCTGTCGAGCTGTGTATTCTGCATGCCGGTGGTATTGAACCACACGCTGTAGCCGTACTGGGCTTGGTGGGTATGGTCGCGACTGAAGTTGTCGTTTAGCGTGACCTCGAAGGCATCGGTCGGGCGCCATTGCAGTACCAAACGGCCCTGCGTGCGCTCGACATTTTGTTGCTCGTGATAGATGCCGAAATCCTGGATGAACCAACTCGGCACGCCCACTTGCTCAGTGTTGACGCCACCGACGTTGTGATAGCCGCCTTTCGTGCCTTCCCAACCCTGGATGTTGATGTGGTTCATGCGGGTCTGGGTAGACGAATAAGACAAGTCCGCCAGAATACCGAAGGTGTCGTGCGCGAAAGTATCGCTGATGAGCAGGGCGCCGCTCGGGCTCCACTTGCCATCTTCCGGAGAAATCATGCCCGCGGCCGAACCAGCGATGACAAGGCCGGGATGATCGAAGGGTTTGGGAAATTTGACGTTGATCGTCGCGCCGATGGCACCGGAGGACAGCGAGGCGTCCGGCGACTTTAGGACATCGACCTGGCCGACGAAGTCGGGCGAGATCGAGCTGAAGTCGAAGGCGCGGTCGCCGGTGCCGGTGGCAACCTGACGGCCATCAAACAGGGTCTGGTTGAAGGTCGGGCCGAAGCCGCGCACCGTGACTTCGGTGGCTTCGCCGTTGGTCGACACGCCGCCCGTGCCGCCCATCGTGGAGGCAGCGCGGCTGACGGTGACACCCGGGATGCGCATCATCGATTCGGCAAGGTTCACATCGGGGAATTTGCCGATGTCTTCCGAGCTGATGGCGTCCACCAAGCCCGACGATTCGCGCTTGACGTCCAGCGAGCGCTGCAAGGAGCCGCGCAGACCGGTGACAACCACTGTCTCCATGTCCTGCGCGGTCGCCGGCAGCGGCAGCAATGCGGCAATACAAGCCCCGCCCAACAAACTGCTGCGTAGCAGCGTAGCAAAAGTTCTATTTTTCACGTGGTTCCCTCCTGCATGGCACTTTTTTGGCCATGATTACGAATCCGATTAATCAGCACTCGCAACACATATTGCCGAGGGGGTGTTCCGCCTCGCCGTTACATGCCTGCTGCGGAAAACGGTTCCGACAGCGTTTTCATACCCTGGCTTTTTTTTGGTAAGCGCTGGCCCAGTAGAATGACCTAGCGCTGACCTCTTTTTTTCTACTCTGACGGTGGGAACGCTAACAAAGCAATTCCGGAGGCACAATATGGAATTATTATAATACCAATGCTTTTCCCACTAACCCGTTGCACTTTTACATCGAAATTTTCCGCGGTTTTCCTGGAAAAAATATAGACACCGGTCCCAACTACCAGCTTTATTGTCGGACAAGAAGCGCGCTTGCCACAAGAAGATCAGAATGGCGCCAGTCTTTCTGACAGCGCTTTCGAACTTCGCGCCCCTGTTGGAGTACCTATGTCGGTTACTAGGAATATACATAATTACTGTATGGGTATTGCCGCCCGGCCCGCGCTCATCCGGGCTCGGCAGTTCTTAGCATGGCGTGCCCAACTCGCGCGGCAGCGCGGGCCTCGCGCCGATCCCGTGTTCCGCATCGCCCAGCGAGCCCAGAGGCCTCTTTCTTTGGCGGCTTGCCCTCAAACAGCCTGACAGCGTAATCCCTTGCGAGAACAAGGACGCAGCGCCGATGTCGACAATCAAAGATGTGGCCAAAAAGGCGGGGGTCGGGATCGGCACCGTCTCACGGGTGATCACCGGCAAAGGCTTTGTCTCGGAGCAGACCGCCAAGCGGGTGCAAAAGGCTGTCGATGCTCTGGGCTATCGACCATCGCCGACCGCGCGCAAACTGCAGGCTGGCAAGTCTCAAACCATCGGCGTTTTTCTGCCTGTCATCCGCGGCTCCTTTTACGCCCCGATCTTGCACAGCCTTTATACCGAACTGCAGGCGCGCGGACGGCATATGGTGGTGGCCTTCGGTCAGACCGTCACCAATGAAAGGCAGGAGGCGCTCGAAGGGGCGCAGTTTCTCATCGACCATGGTTGTGACGGTCTCATTTTGATGGCCACGGCGCTGAAACTGCGTGATGTCGAAAATCTGATTGTCGAGCAACCGCGCTTGGCCCTGCTGAACAAGCATTTCGATCGTTATGCAGAGATGTGTTTTGTGCCCGATCACGAAGCCGCTGGCGCAGCCGCGGCGCGCGCCCTTTGGCAATTGGGTCACCGCCGCTTCGCCACCATCGAAGGCCCTGAGATCTCGGCGGATAACGTGCTGCGTATGCGTGGCTTCTACAAAGAACTGACGGCCCTGAGCGTCGATGTCGAGCGCATCCCGCGTTTCTATGGCGACTTCATGCCCAAAGGAGGCTGGGCCGGTGCGCGCGCCTTACTGGCGGGCAAGGTCCGTTTCACCGCCTTGTTCTGCGCCAATGACGAAATGGCTTTGGGCGCTTTGTCTTATCTTAGCCATGAGGGCGTGGCGGTGCCGGACGACATCTCGGTGATGGGTTATGACGGCTTGGATATCACCACCTACACCGTGCCGCCGCTCACCACCATCGGCGTGCCGTGGACCGAGATCGTCCTGAGCACCGTCAATTATCTGCTCAATTGCTGTTACGGCACCAAGCTGCCGGTCGAGCGCAATCCACCCGCCACCATTTTGTGGCGCGGTTCGGTGGCGGCGGTGGGGACAGCAAAGAAGGTCAAGCAGCAGCCGGCCTCCTGAGTCGGGCCATGGTGGCGGTCGCCCATTGCGCGCGCAGTGGGGCGCACCCGTCTCGATAGCAAACTGTCCGCAAACGGACCGATCCGATCGCGCGCCAGCGGTGCTTGTCACAAATCTCAGCGATCCTGCGTCTTAGCGACCAGTTTTGAGCGGTTCGCAATGGTATCGCTACCGTCACCTGCAACAACCCCCCTTTTTCTCCAAGCCCTGCGGCGCAAGACATGGAAAGGTTTCCACTTTTTCCGTTGAACCGCGTTCGCAGGGGCGGCAAATTTGGCTATTCCCTCCCTGTGTCGTCCAAACAACAGCGCCGCTGCGACGTGTGGAAACGCTTCCACTTTTCTGTTGACTTGGCGTGCAACTGGTTCGATTTCTGTCGTGGGGGCGAAACGAAAAAACTATCTGCACCGCCCAGGAAACGTTTTCACGGAACAGGACAGGGGAGAAATAGCATGTCCAACAAGTGGCTTCCGGCCGCATTGCTAAGCGCAACGTCGGTTCTCGCGTTGTGCCCGGCCGCTTTTGCACAGTCCGCATCGGGGCAACTCGAAACCGTCACCGTCACGGGCTTCCGCCAGTCGCTGCGGACATCCCAGGAGATCAAGGAAACCTCGAGTGGCGTCGTCGATGCCATTACCGCTGAGGATATCGGCAAGTTTCCCGACACCAATTTGGCGGAATCGATTCAGCGTATTCCCGGTGTGACCATCGACCGTGTCAACGGCGAAGGCGCCCGCATCACGGTGCGTGGCTTCGGCCCGGAATACAATCTCATCACCTTGAACGGCCGCTCGATGCCAGGCTCGATCAACGGCAACACCCAGTCGGCGACGCGCTCCTTCGACTTCGCCAATCTGGCCTCGGATAATATTGCCGGCATTCGTGTCACCAAGACCGGCCGCGCCGACGTCGCCTCGGGCGGTATCGGTTCCACCATCGACATCAAGACGGCGCGTCCCTTCGACCATGAAGGCTTTGTCGCGGCGGGTTCGGCTAAGGTTGGTTACGACACCACCAATCGCGAAGGTGACGACTACACCCCGAATTTCTCCGGTCTGGTCAGCGATACCTTTTTTGGCGGCAAGCTCGGCGTTTTGGTCAACGGTTCTTATTCGGTCCGCAACAGCGGGCTGGAATCGGCGAGCAATGGCGGCTGGTTGCTGCTGCAGCACAAAAACCCTGACAACAGCCTGTCGACCAATTTGTGGAACGGCACGGTCAGCGGCAGCAATCAGAACCCGGAAAGCAACATCTGGGGCCCGCGCAGCATGGGCTACGGCTATCAGGAAGATCAGCGCGTCCGCACCAATGCCCAAGGCGTGATCCAGTACCGTCCTTCCGAAAGCGTTGTCGCCACGGTCGATTTCACTTATGCCTTGTACAAGGATCATCAGACCCAGCACACCTTCGGTCTGTGGTATACCTATGACGCCGACTTCACCTCGGCAACCGTCAACAAAGAAGGCACACTGACGGATGTGAAGGATGCGGGCAGCGATCTGTCCTATTCGACCTTCGATGATCACATTCGCAACGAGCTGACCTCGGCCGGCCTCAACCTGAAATGGGATGCAACGCCCTATTTGGCGATCACCTTCGACGGTCATCATTCGGTGATGATGTCGGGTGGCGATCCCTTGGGTAACAACACCTTCGCCATTCAGGGTCAAACCCCTTCAATCACGACGCCCGGCCAGAGCAAATACTTCCACAGCGGCGATACGTTCATTCCGCAAGGATGGTTCGATTTTGTTCCGCCGTACACGAAGGACAATCTGACCTCGTCGACGATTTCGCCGCTGTTCTTCCAGGCGAACAACAACGTTTTCAACACCAAAGTCGACGAAGCCCGCCTCGACAGCGTCTGGACCAACACCAACAAGGGTCTGACCAGCGTTCAATTCGGCGTCCAGGTGAAGAAGCTGCAAACCCATGCCTCGGCTTGGAACAGCTTCATCGGTACCGGCTTCTATGATTCGCACGATGCGGGTCTGGTCCCGGCCAGCGCCTACACGAAAATTCCGACCAGCGGCCTGCTCAACTCCTTCTCGGGTGGCGGCAGTGGCATCAAGACGGCCCCTTACTACTTCGCCTTCAGCCTGGCGGATTTCGTCAAAGCAACGGAGCCGAAATACGGTCCTTACAGCACTTTGCCGCCGTCCTCACCGACCAGCGACAACAACATCCAGGAAGTCACCAAGGCGTTCTATGGTCAGGCCAACTTCGACCTCGACCTCTATGATCGCCCCTTCAAGATGACGGCTGGCCTGCGCTACGAATCGGTGGATGTCACCGCCCGCAGCCTGGAGAAGATCGCCACCGCGATTTCCTGGGATAATCCGACAGAGTTCCACACCATCTATGCGCCGAGTGCGACCTTCTCGAAGGTCAAGGCGCACAATTACGAGTTCCTGCCGAACTTCGATGCCAGCTTGGAAGTGATGCCGGGCTTCTTGGTGCGCACCTCCTTCAGCAAAACCGACACCCGTTCCGACCTCACGCAAATGGTCGGTACGACCAGCGTTGGTCTGACACCGAAAGTGGGTTCGCGCCCGGCCTCGGCTGGTAACCCCGGTCTTCTGCCGTATGAATCCTACAACTACGACGCCACGGCCGAGTGGTATTACAACGTCGATAGCTATGTCTCGATAAACTACTTCAGCAAGGACGTGGTGAACTTCCTGACCACTACGACCACCTCGGTCGCGATCAACGGCATCACCGACCCCTATATCGGTGCGCAGAAGAACGCTGCGGTGACCTACCTCCACGCGCATGGTGTTGCGAGCCCAACTGACGCGCAGACCTTCGCACAGATGCTTGCCATGAACCCGGGCCAGACCTCATTCCCGGGCCAGGCAGGTGATCCGCTCGCCTATTTCACTCTCACCATTCCGACCAATGCCAACAAGGTCAACATTCATGGCTTTGAGTTTGCTTGGCAGCACATCTTCGACGATAGCGGCTTCGGCGTGCAGGCGAGCTGGTCTATCCCGCTCGGCGGCGCCAGGTTCAATCCGCTGACAGTCGACACGCAGTTCGCCGTTGGCGGCCTCAGCAAATCCTATAGCGCCATGGCGTTCTACGAAAAGTACGGCTTCCAGGCGCGTGTAGCCTTCACGCATCGTGATGCCTTCCTGGCCGGCATTGGTCAGGCCCAGGCGACGACACAAGAGCCGACTTACACCGACGCCTACAATCAGGTTGACGCCAGCGCCAGCTACGACATCACCGACAATATTTCGGTGGTGTGGGACGGCATCAACTTGACCGGCGAATCGAGCAGCCAGCATGGCCGCTACAAGGATCAGTTCCTTGCCGCGTACCAAGGTGGCGCCCGCTTCGAGTTGGGCGTGCATGTGAAGTACTAGGCCGGGCTAACGAGGCAAGGGGCCGTTCCCGCGAGCGGCCCTTCCGCCAAAGCTCCTGGCTGCCGTCCTGCGCTTAGCAACAGGCGGTCGTTTCTGAACCAGCCCCGGCAACGAAAGCGTGCGCCGGGGCCGGTTTTATCAAGACCATTTGCTGTTCAGGTTTGTGATGATTGCTGTCCTGCCGATCAAACAGTGCGCATGTGGGCCTTGTCAGTCCAAGCTTACCCGGGTGTCCTCCCCGATCACTGGCTCCGCCCTGCCAACCATCAGGGCGGAGCATTTTTCCCAAAACCGCACAGCGCCAAACACCGCCCGTGCTCGCGTGTCCGCACACAGCAGGAGAGTTCCTTGAACACCAAGCCATCGTCGCTGATCGGGCGCATCTCTTTCGGCGAAAAAATCGGTTATTCGCTGGGCGACGCGGCCTCGAATCTGTACTGGAAGACCTTCGAATTCTACTTGATGATTTTCTACACCGATGTCTTCGGTATCTCGGCCGCCGCCATCGGCACCATGTTGCTGGTCACGCGCCTGGCCGACGCCGTCGCCGATCCGATCATGGGCTCGATCGCAGATCGCACCATCACGCGCTGGGGCCATTTCCGCCCTTATCTGATTTGGTTCGCGGTTCCTTTGGCAGTCGCGGGTGTTCTGACCTTTTCCACGCCCCATTTGAGCGGCGGCGGCAAGGTGATTTACGCCTACATCACATACTCTTTGCTGATGTTCCTCTATACCGCGGTCAATATTCCCTACACCGCCTTGATGGGGGTGATGACCTCGAACTCGCTGGAGCGCACCGCGATCTCGTCGATCCGCTTTATCGGCGCCTTCACCGCCGGCATTTTTGTGCAGTATCTGACGCCGAGCTTTGTGCGCCTCTTTGGCCATGGCAATGACGTGCTGGGCTGGCAGATGACCATGGTGCTTTATGGCGTCCTGGCCGTCGCCATGCTGATCCTCTGCTTTGCCACGACCCGTGAGCGCGTTGCGCCACCACCGCAGCAGAAGTCCGATTTGAGCGGCGACTTGAAAGCTTTGGTCGGCAGCCGCTCGTGGCAGGTGCTGATCGGCGTGTTGCTGCTGGTGCTCGCCGCTTTCGCCATCAAGGGTTCGGATTCGGCTTATTACTTCAAATATTTTGTGCAAAACGAAAAACTGCTGCCGCCGTTTTTGGTGTCGAATGGTTTGGCCTTCGTTGCCGCGGTTTCGGTGGCGTCTTATCTCGCCAAGATTTTCGGCAAGAAGGCGCTGTTCATGTTTGCCATCGGTGCTGGCGGTCTGGTCATCGGTGGCTTTTGGATGGTGGGGCCGGCCGACATCGCCGCGATCTTTGCCCTGCAAATTGTGTCCAGCTTCATCATCGGTTTCAACTCGCCTTTGGTCTTCGCCATGTTCGCGGATGTGGCCGATGAAGCAGAATGGCGGGCTGGGCGGCGCAACACTGGTCTGGTCTTTGCCTCAGCCATTTTCTCGACCAAAGCCGGTTGGGCTATTGGCGCTTGGATGTTCGGCTTGCTGCTGAGTTATTTCGGCTACATCCCCAATGTGGCGCAAACGGCGCGCTCGCTGTTCGGGATCATCCTCGCCACCAGCTGGGTGCCTTGTCTCCTGCTGCTCGCCGCTGCCGCCTTGATGCAGCTCTATCCCTTGACCGAAGCCCAGATGGTGAAGATCGAAGGCGATCTTGAGCTGCGGCGGGCCAAGGCGTCTGAGACCCCCACTTCGTAACATTCGTTCGTAGCGTAGAGCACAGCGTAAGGACATCCCATGACAGCGCAACCCATTGCCGAAGCCGTCGAGGCAGGAGGGCCATTCGAGGCGCAAGGCGACCTGGTCGAGATTGGTGGCGAACGTTATTTCCGCATCAGCCAGTGTGATGCCATGGCACCGTTTTTGATGAGCCTGGTGTCAAGCTCTGATCAATGGTTGTTCGTCTCCAGCACTGGGGCATTAACAGCGGGTCGCCGCGACACCGATCAAGCGCTGTTCCCCTATTATACCGACGACAAAATTCACGACAGCATCGATCTCTCTGGTGGCAAGACCATCATTGCGCTGCTGCGCGGCGGCCAGCGCATGTTGTGGGAGCCCTTGTCTCCGCGTCAGGCGGGGCTTTATCGCGTTACCAGAAGCCTCGCCAAATCGGTCTATGGCAACAAGCTGATTTTTGAAGAAGTGAATCACGATCTCGGCCTCGTCTTTACGTCGGCTTGGATGTGTTCTGACCGCTTCGGCTTCATCCGCCGTGCCTCGTTGCGCAATCTCACTCTTGAGCCGGTCGAGCTCGATCTGCTGGACGGCATCCAGAATTTGCTCCCAGCCGGGCTGACGCAACGCTTCCAACTGGAATATTCGACCCTTGCCGATGGCTATAAAGAAAGCGAATTGCACCGCCCAAGCGGTTTGGGTTTGTTTCGCCTCAGCGCCATTCCCGCCGATCAGCCGCGACCGCGTGAGGCTTTGCGTGCCACCACGGTGTGGTGCGAAGGCTTAAAGCCGCTGGCGCATTTGTTATGTGCCGCCCAGCTTGACGCCTTCCGCCACGATCAGGCGCTAACCGACGAAACTTTGGTGCGCGGTCGTCGTGGGGCTTATTTCGTGCAGAGCGTGATATCCTTGGCGCCGCGGCAAAAGCTGGAATGGAGCATCGTCGCCGATGTCTCGCGCGATGCCTCGGGCGTCGCTGCCACAGTGGCCTTGCTGCGCTCCGGTATCGATCTCCGCGCCGAAATCGACCGCGACATTGCCGCTGGAACCGAAGATCTTTGTCGCATTGTCGGCAATGCTGACGGGCTGCAGCAGACCAGTGATCAGCGCAATGTTTGGCGCCATTATTCCAACACGCTGTTCAATGTCATGCGTGGCGGTGTGCCGGAAAGCGGCTATCGCCTTTCGCGACAGGATTTTGCCGCCTTTGTCGGCGCGGCCAATCGGGCTTTGGCCAAGAAACACACGCCGTTTCTGGCCACCCTGCCGGAAAATCTCAGCCGCGACACGCTGCTGGCGTTGGTTGGCCGCGAAGGCGACAGCAATCTTGAACGTCTGGCCTATGAATATTTGCCGCTGACCTTCAGCCGCCGTCATGGCGATCCCAGCCGCCCCTGGAATATCTTCACCATCGACGTCAAAGGCGCCCATGGCGAGCGCATCCTTAACTATCAAGGCAATTGGCGCGACATCTTCCAGAATTGGGAAGCCTTGGCTTATTCCTTTCCCGGTTTTGTCGAAGGCATGATTTTCAAATTCCTCGATGCCTCCACCGCCGATGGCCACAACCCTTATCGCATCACTCGCGACAGCTTCGATTGGGAAGTCTTCGACCCGCACGACACCTGGACCTATATCGGTTATTGGGGCGATCATCAGGTCGCCTATCTGCTCAAGCTTTTGGAAGTCGCGGCCCGTTTTCATCCCGCGTCCTTGCCGGGTCTCTTGGCCCGCCGCCTCTTCACCTATGCCAATGTGCCTTATCGCATCAAACCTTATGCGGCGATTCTGAACGATCCTCACGCCACCATCACCTTCGACGAAGCCCTCGATCAAAAGGTCCGGCAGCGGGCCGCGATCACGGGCGCCGATGGCAAAGCGCTGCTGGGCGCCGACGGTGCGCCCCATCAGGTTAATCTCGCCGAGAAGCTGCTCGTCCTCATCTTGGCGCGGCTGTTCAATTTCGTTCCCGATGCGGGCCTCTGGATGAACACCCAGCGGCCGGAGTGGAACGACGCCAACAACGCCCTGGTCGGCAGCGGCGCTTCGATGGTGACGCTGTGTTATCTGCGCCGCTTTCTGGCATTTGCGCGCCCACTGTTTGCCGCGGCGGAGACGTTGGAGGTTTCCAGCGCAGTTGCTGCAGCCTTCGCCCGCGTCAATGGCATTCTCGAGGCCCATGCCGGTCTCCTGAACGGCGTCGTCACGGATGCGGAGCGCAAGACCGTGCTGGATGCCTTAGGGCAGGCGGGCAGTGATTACCGCGAGGAGGTCTATGCCAATGGGCTCTGCGGCGCCGTGCCGGTAAGTGGACCCGCGCTCGTGGCGCTGTGCGATACCGCCATCCTCTATATCGATCACGCCATCCGCGCCAACCGGCGACCGGACGGGCTTTATCACGCTTACAACATCTTGGAGTTTGCCGCGGGCGGTGTCGCCATTCGGCATTTGCAAGAGATGCTGGAAGGGCAGGTCGCGGTTCTCAGCTCTGGGGCTTTGGCGCCCGCAACGGCAGCGGATCTGATCGATGCCTTGCGCAAGAGCAAACTCTACCGCGCGGACCAAAACAGCTATCTGCTCTATCCCGACAAAATTCTTCCCGGCTTCTTCCAGAAGAACAACATTCCCGCTGAGGGCTTGGCCGCTTGCCCGACCTTGGTGGCAATGATTGCGCGCGATGACCGGCGCATTGTTCTGCGCGATGTCAACGGCGTTGCCCATTTCAACGCCGCCTTTGTCAACGCCGCGGTACTGGAACAGGCGTTGCTGCCGCTGAGCTTGCCGCCCGAGGAGCAAGACCGCATCCTGGCGCTTTATGAAACGGTGTTTCAGCACAAATCCTTCACGGGCCGCTCCGGCTCCTTCTACAAATACGAAGGCCTCGGCTGCATCTACTGGCACATGGTCTCCAAATTGCTCTTGTCGGTGCAGGAGGCGATGTGGTCTGCCAGTCGTGAGGACAGTCATGCCCTCGACCGTTTGCGGGTCCAATATCGGGATATTCGTGATGGTCTGGGCGTGCACAAATCGCCCTCGCTCTATGGCGCGGTGCCGCTCGATCCTTATTCGCATACACCCGGCTTTGCGGGTGTGCAGCAGCCCGGCATGACCGGCCAGGTCAAAGAGGATATCATTTCGCGTCTTGGCGAGATGGGGGCTTCGGTGACGGGCGGTTCTTTGGTGTTCTCTGCCGCGTTGATCAAGCGCGACGAATTTCTCAGCGAAGCAGCGCGCTTTGACTATTTCGACGTTCACGGCGTCAAGCAATCGCTGGCCCTGGCGCCGGGCAGCCTTGCCTTCACCATCTGTCAGGTGCCCGTGGTGGTGCACCGCAATGGTGGCGGCGAAATCACCGTCACTGCATCGGATGGCTCCCATCGCTCGCAGCCCGGTCTCAATCTGGAGGCGCAAATTAGCCGCGCCATTTTTGAGCGCGACGGCTCGGTGATTCGGCTGGATGTGAGAATAGGCTAGCTAATTTACGACGGATTATCGACCGCATGGCACAGCAGATGCCGGGTCGTTCAAAAACAGGAGGGCATGCGATGTTCAGGGGATGGATGCTGGCCGCAGCGGCGGGCACGATGATGGCAGCCAATGCCGAACCGGCGATGCCGTGGCTTGATCCTGGCAAACCCGCCGAGCAGCGCGCCGCTGCCGCGGTTGACGCCATGACGCTCGACGAAAAGCTGACGCTGATCCTCAGCTATAGCGAGCCGGACAATCTGGATAAAGAACCGGAGGACATCGTTCCCGCCGCGGTGAAAGCGGAAGTGCGCGCCAAGATGGTGCCGCAATCGGCCGGTTATCTTCCCGCCATTCCGCGTCTCAAAATTCCCGGCCAGTGGTTTGGCGATGCCTCGATTGGCGTGCATGTCGGCAATCAAGGCCGCACCGCTTTGCCCTCTTCGCTCACCACCGCCGCCAGCTTCGATCCCGCCGTCGCCGAAATGGGCGGCAAAATGATCGCAGGCGAAGCGCGCAAAACGGGCTTCAACATTCTGCTGGCGGGCGGCATCAATCTGGCGCGGGAGCCGCGCAATGGGCGCAATTTCGAATATGTCGGCGAGGATCCCTTGCTCGCCGGTGAGATGGTCGGTTCGGCGATCCGCGGCATTCAGTCGATGCACATCGTCTCCACCATCAAGCATTACGCCGTCAACAGCCAGGAAACCCATCGCAAGACGGTCAACGCCACCATCTCGACCGAAGCCATGCGCCAATCCGAATTGCTGGCTTTCGAGCTCGCCATCGAAAAGGGCAATCCCGCTTCGGTGATGTGCTCCTACAACCTCATCAATGGTGTCTGGGGCTGCGAGAATGATTACCTCCTCAACAAGACCTTGAAGCAGGATTGGAAGTACAAAGGCTATGTCATGGCCGATTGGGGCGCAGTGCATTCCACCGCTGATGCCGCCAATCATGGCCTGGATCAATTCACCGGTTATCCTTGTTGCGGCATGAAAGGGGCCTATTTCGCGCCCAAATTCTTCAAGCCCGCATTGGCCAGCGGTGCGATTGCGCAAGCGCGTCTGGACGACATGGTCAAACGCATCCTCACCGGGCTTTATGCTTCCGGCACCTTCGATGACCAACCCGTTGTCGGCAAAATCGACTTCCCTAAGGATTTTCAGGTTTCGCAAAACGCCGCCGAACAATCCTTGGTATTGCTCAAAAACGAAGGCGGTCTGTTGCCGTTGAAAAACGCCAAGACCATTGCTGTGATCGGTGGCCATGCCGACAAAGGTGTGCTCTCAGGCGGTGGTTCGGGCAATGTCATGCCGGTGGGCGAGAATGCCGTGCCTGGGCTTGATCCCGTCAACTGGCCGGGGCCGGTCATCTATATCCCGTCACCGCCGTTGGCGTCTCTGCAGCAGGAGCTGCCGCGCACTACCATCGCTTATGATGACGGCAGCGATATCGCGCGCGCGGTGGCAGCGGCGAAAAAAGCTGATGTCGCCATCGTCTTCGTCACCAAATTCAACACCGAAGCCTTCGATGGCGCGCTGGAACTCGATGGCAATCAGGACGCCTTGGTTGCCGCTGTCGCTAAGGCCAATCCCAACGTCATCGTCGTTACCGAGACGGGTGGGGCAATTTTGATGCCTTGGCTTGGCTCTGTGAAAGCCGTGCTCGCGGCGGGCTATCCCGGCGCCTCGGGCGGCAAAGCCATTGCCCGCATCCTCAGCGGCAAGGTCAATCCCTCGGGCCATCTGCCCATCAGCTTTCCGGCTGGCAATGAACAGCTCGCCCATGCCGTGGTGGCCGGGCTCAATATTCCTGATAGCATGACCGCTGATCCCGCTGCCGCCGCCGCCATCACTTATGATGAAGGCGCTGCCATCGGTTACAAATGGTATGATGTGAAGGGCTTCAAACCGCTCTTCGCCTTCGGCCATGGCCTTAGCTACACCAGCTTCGCCACTTCTGATCTGAAAGCGGTACGCGACGGCAATGCGCTGACGGTCAGCTTCACGGTGAAGAATATCGGCAAGCTGGCGGGCAAAGCGGTGCCGCAAATCTACCTTGCCCCCGCCGATTATAAAGCCGCGGGCTGGGAAGCGCCCAAGCGTTTGGTTGGTTTCTCCAAAGTCGCACTCAAGCCAGGCGAGGCGCGCAGTATCACGCTCAAAGTCGATCCGCGCTTGCTCGCCACTTACGCCACCTCGGCCAATAGCTGGCAGATCGCCGAAGGCAGCTACCGCGTCTTACTGGGGCAGGCGTCTGACGCCCTGGCCCAGAGCACCGAACTCAGCTTACCAGCCTCAAGCTGGAGCGCTGTCCACGGCGAACCATGAGCCAAGGGGGCGCACAGCAGGGTTCGGCATAGTGGGGGAGCGCGATCAGCCTATCTGATCGCGGACAGTGGGGGCGTTTGCCGAACTTTCCGTAACAGAAAGCGGCAGCGTCCCCATTCTCAGTCTTCGCCTCTTCCTGCGCGGTCAAAGCCATTTACCATCAAAGCATTGTGCGCCAGCAGGCGGCCGCTTCGGTGCCCCCTTCGCGGCTCTCGCACAGGCGCACACAACACTCTGTGACTTCGGCCTCGTCCGGAGCAGTAGCGCAATCGGCTCGAACTCCGTATAGGATTAGGACCGATGACAAAGACGACCGGATCCCTGTGGCCTGCCGCGACGCGCGTTTGCGTCGCACGGCGCCGGATTCCCGCTTGGATCACCTGGCTCGCGGTCTTCGCCTTTGCCTTGCAGTCCTTCGTCGCGCAAACCCATATCCATCTGCAAACCATCGACCAGGCTGCCGCGACGACCCCGCTTACGCCAGGGCACAGCAAATCCCCGGCCGATGACGGCAGCGCGGCCTGTCCTTTGTGCCAAGCGGTCGCCAATGCCGGGGCTTATTTCGCGCCCACCACACCGCTGCTCTTGCCGCCCGTTCTCCAGAGCAACGCTGTTGCTTTGCCGCTTCTCGCTGCCCTGCTTGGAGTTGGCACCACGCACAGTTGGCGCAGCCGCGCCCCTCCACAGCTCTAATCACCAAATGTGAAGGCGTGTCGCCGCTCGCGCGGTGCTGCACGTATTGCGCTCGTAGTGGGCGCCAGAGCAAGTCCTGGAGACGACCATGTGGTATAGAGTTAAGGCAGGCGCGCAGCGTTTGGCTGTTCCAGTGAGCTTGTTGCTACTGGCGGGTTGCGCGGTTGGTCCCGATTATAAAAAGCCTGCCGCACCCGAGATTCACGACTATACCGCCCAGCCGCTCGCCCCCACGACCGCCACGGCGGTGCCGGGCGGCGAGGCGCAGCGTTTCGCTCTCGACAGCGATATCGCAGGCGAATGGTGGAGCTTGTTTCACTCCAAACCGCTCAACGCCTTGATTGAACAAGCGTTGGCGGCCAATCCCGATCTCAAGGCCGCTCAGGCGGCGCTCTCGGTCTCGCGTGAAAATGTTCTGGCTCAGCGTGGTGTCTTCCTGCCCGCTGTTTCCGCGGGCTTTACCGCCACCCGCCAGTTGCAGCCGGGAACGCTGGCGCCGGTGCCAAGCTCCAACGCTTTTCAATACAATCTCTTCACGCCGCAGCTCAGCGTCTCTTATTCCCCGGATGTGTTCGGTCTTAATCGCCGTGGCGCCGAATCGCTGGAAGCGCAGCAGCAGGCGGTCCGCTTTCAGATGATCGCGGCCTACAACACGCTGACTGCCAATGTCGTCGTCACCGCGATTCAGCTGGCCTCGCTCGAGGGCCAAGTCGAAGCGACCCGCGAAATCATCGCCGCCGACGCCAGGCTGGTGGAGATCCTCGAATATCAACAGACCAAAGGTTATGCCAGCGGCCTCGATGTGGCCGCCCAAAAGTCTCAGCTGGCACAAGCCAATGCCCAGCTGCCGCCGCTCCTCAAGCAACGCGCTCAGTTGCAGGATCTGATGGCCGCCCTCACGGGCCATTTTCCCAACCAAGCGCCGCCGGAAAAATTCGACCTCGCCAGCTTGCAGTTGCCGCAACAAGTACCGCTGAGTTTACCCTCCAAGCTGGTGGAGCAGCGTCCTGATGTGCTGCAAGCTGAAGCCAATCAGCATGCCGCCAGTGCCCAGATCGGTGTTGCGGTGGCCAACCGGCTACCCAATTTCGAACTCACCGGGAACATCGGCAACACCGCGCTCACGCTGGGCGAGTTGTTCACCCCCGGCACCGGCTTTTGGAGTTTGGGCGCTGCGGTGACTCAGCCGATTTTCCAAGGCGGCACCTTGTTGCATCAAGAGCGCGCCGCCCGCGCCAGCTATGACCAAGCTTCGCAGCAATATCGCAGCACCGTGCTGGCGGCCTTCCAAAATGTCGCCGACACGCTGGCGGCGCTGCAACAGGACGCCGAAGGTCTGAAGGCCGCCGCAGCCGCAGCAGATGCTGCCAAGACCACACTCGATCTGGCGCAGCGCCAATATCAAGACGGCTACGCCGGGTATCCGGCTTTGCTGAATGCAGAACAGAGCTATCAGCAGAGCCGGATCGCTCTCATTGAAGCAGAGGCCAGCCGTTTCGCTGACACCGCCGCCTTGTTTCAGGCGCTTGGTGGCGGCTGGTGGAATCGCACCGAACTGGCCGGAGACGAACATGGCAAATAAGCACGCAACGTCTTTCCTCCGCAGCGGACGTCTCGCCTTCGCGCTCGGCATTTCCGTGCTGGTGGTTTTGCCGCTGGCCGACTGCTCACCAAAATCCGATGACAGCGCCAAAGCGTCCGATACGGCCAGCAACGTCACCCTGACAGAGGCGCAACGGCACAATATCCATCTCTACACCGTCGCCCTCACCAAGTTTCACAGCACGATCGAGACCAGCGGCATCGTCGATTTCGACAATGATCAAGCCACCAGTGTGTTGGCCCCCTTCTCTGGTCCGGTGTCGCGCATTCTCGTTGCCCAAGGCCAGCAAGTGCGCAAAGGCGAGGCTTTGGCGGAAGTCGACTCCTCAGACTTCGCGGCGGCCATCGGCAGCTATCGCAAGACCTTGGCCGTGGCAGGAACTGCCCGCCGCCTTGCCGATCTCGACAAGGATCTGCTGGCCCATCAAGGCGTCTCGCGGCGCGAAGAAGAGCAGGCGCAATCGGATGCGGCCGGTGCCGAAGCCGACCGCGATGCGGCGCTGCAAGCTTTGGTCTCGCTGCATGTCGATCCCGAAACGATCAAAGGTATTCAAGCCGGCAAAGCCGTGGCCCGAGCCCAAGGCACCATCCGCGCGCCCTTTGCGGGCACTGTCGCGGAGCGGCTGATCACCCCTGGCGCCTTTCTCACGGCTGGCACCACGCCTTGCTTCACCGTTGCCAATCTTTCGCGCGTTTGGGTGATGGCGCAGGTCTTTGGCGCGGATGTCGGAAGCATTGCGCCCGGCGACAGTGCTGAGATCGAAACCGGCCAAGCGAAAAATCTCAGCGGTAAGGTGGAAAACATCGCCGCTGTGGTGAATCCCGACACCCGCTCAGTGGCCGTGCGTGTCACTGTCGACAACCCCGGCGAGCTGCTGAAAAAGCAGATGTATGTCCGCGTCCTCATCCATTCCCGCCAGGAAAATTCCGGTCTCTTGGTGCCGGTCTCCGCCGTGCTGCGCGATGACGAGAATTTGCCCTTCGTCTACCTCGCTTTGCGCGACGGCAGTTTCGCGCGCCGCTCCGTCACTTTGGGGCCGCAAACGGGCGAGCGTTACGCCATCAGCGCTGGTCTGAAGCCTGGTGATAAAATCGTCAGCGATGGCGCCCTCTTTATTCAGTTCATGCAGGCCCAATGAGCGATCCCTTTTACGAACCGCCGCCGCCGCGTACCGCTTCGTTCATGAACCGGATCGTAGCTTCGTCTCTGAGCCAGAGGCTTCTGGTTCTCATCGTGACGATCCTGCTGGTCGGCGCTGGTGTGCGCTCGCTCGCCCGTCTGCCAGTGGATGCTTATCCCGATTTGTCGCCGCCGATGGTCGAGATCATCACCCAATGGCCGGGCCACGCGGCCGAAGAGGTCGAGCGCCTGATCAGCGTGCCGATCGAACAAGATATGAACGGCGTTCCCAAAACCACGGCGGTGCGTTCGATCTCGCTTTATGGCCTCTCTGACGTCGTGCTCACCTTTGCCGACGGCACCGACAATTATTTCGCTCGTGAGCAGGTCTTCAACCGCATGGCCGGACTCGGTTTGCCCGATGGTGTGTCGCCGTCGGTCTCGCCGCTCGCCTCACCCTCGGGCTTGATTTACCGCTACGTGCTGCAAAGCCCCGACCGCTCCCCCATGGAGTTGAAGACCTTCGAGGATTGGATCGTCGCGCCGCAATACAAATCGGTGCCCGGCGTTGCCGACGATTCCGGCTTTGGCGGCGGCACGATGCAGTATCAGGTGCTGCTTGATCCCACCCGCATCGCTGGGCTGGGCTTGTCCGTGGCGCAAGTGCAAAGCGCGCTGGCCGCCAACAACAGCAACGCGGGCGGCGGCTTCTACACCCAAGGCGCCCAATTCTATTATGTGCGCGGTAAGGGCCGGCTCAACAGCTTGGACGATATCGGCAATGTGGTGCTGGCAGTGCATAGCGGTACGCCGGTACTGGTGAAAGATGTCGGCCGCGTCGTCATCGGCAACGCGCCGCGTCTTGGCGAATTCGGTTTCGAAAAACAGGACGATGCCGTCGAAGGCGTCATCCTCATGACCACCGGGGAAAAGACCCAGGACGTCTTGAAACGCGTCGAAGCCAAAACCGCCGAACTCAACGCCCATATCTTGCCCAAAGACGTCAAGATCCTGCCCTTTTATGATCGCAGCGATCTGATCGCGCTGACCACCCAGGTGGTGGTCGACAATCTGCTCCGCGGGGTCTTTCTGGTTCTCGTCGTTCTCATCTTTTTTCTTTACGATTTCCGTGCCGGCTTGATCGTTGCCGTCACCATTCCGCTAGCTTTGCTCTTCGCTTTTGTCTTCATCGATCAACAAGGCGCCTCCGCCAATCTGCTTTCCATTGGTGCGGTGGATTTCGGCATCTTGGTCGATGGCGCCGTCTTCATGGTGGAAAACATTTTCCGCCAGATCGCCCTGCACAAAGAGCGTCCGCTCAATGTGATTGCGATCATCAAAGAGGCCGCCGCCGAAGTCGACCGCCCGCTGTTCTTCGCCGTGGCGGTGATCGTCGTCAGCTTCTTGCCGATTTATGTTCTCACCGGACCTTCCGGCACGCTGTTCAAGCCGATGGCGGATACCATGGTCTTCGCCTTGGTGGGCTCGCTGATCATCACCCTGATGCTGCTGCCAGTGTTGTGCTCCTGGTTCATGCGCCATGGCGTGGTGGAGCGCCACAACAGGATCTTTGAAGCCATCAAAGAGGCCTATATCAAAGGTCTCGATTTTTGCCTCGCCCGGCCGTGGCAAACGACTATGGCCTCAGGCGCATTGCTGGCGGTCTCGTTGTTGCTGCTGCCCAGCATCGGCGCCGAATTCATGCCGCGTCTGGATGAGGGCGCGTTGTGGGTTCGGGCCACCATGCCCTACACCATCTCTTTCGACGAAGCCGCCAAGATCGCGCCCAAGGTGCGGGACATTCTGCGCTCCTTCCCGCAAGTCACCACCGTGACCTCGGAACTCGGCCGCCCCGATGACGGAACCGATCCTACCGGCTTCTATAATGTCGAGTTCTATGTTGGCCTCAAGCCTTACGCGCAATGGACCGGTGCCTATCGCACCAAGCCCGAGCTGACCAAAGCCATCGACGCCAAGCTGCAGCAGTTTCCCGGCATCCAATTCAATTACACCCAGCCTGCCGAGGACGCGGTGGACGAAGCCGAGACCGGCCTGAAAAGCGCGCTGGCGGTAAAAATCTACGGTACCGATCTCAATACGCTGCAGCAGAAGGCCCTCGCCATCAAGCGCGTCCTCGGCAGTGTGCGCGGCATCACCGATGTCACCTTGGTCAAGGAACTGGGGCAACCGAGTCTGACCATCGACATCGATCGCGCCAAGATCGCGCGCTACGGTATCAACGTCGCCGACATCAATGGGCTTATCACCACCGCGGTCGGCGGCGACGTCGCCACCCAAGTGGTGCAAGGCGAAAAACAGTTCGATCTTGTGGTCCGCCTCGAACACCGCTTCCGCGATAACGCCACAGAGATCGGCAATATCCCGGTGCCCACTCCAGCCGGGCAGCAGATTCCGCTGAAGGAGTTGGCGACCATTCAAGTTACCAATGGCGCTTCGGTGATCTACCGCGAAAACAATTCGCGATACATCGGCGTGCAGTTCTCGGTTGAGGGGCGCGATCTTGCCGATGCCGTGGGCGACGCCATCCGCAGCGTCGATCGCAAGGTCACGCTGGCGCAAGGCTATCGTTTGGATTGGGGTGGTGAGTATACCGAATACACCGCGTCCAGCCGACAGCTCAGCGTCATCCTGCCCCTCACCCTAGGCCTAATCTTCCTGCTGCTCTTCATCCTCTACAGCAATTTCAAATTCCCTTTCATCACCTTGGCGGGCGTCATGTTGTCGGCGCCGGTGGGCGGTCTTGTTGCCCTCTGGATTACGGGCACGCCGCTGTCGGTCAGTTCCGGCGTCGGTTTCCTTGCCTTGTTCGGGGTCTCGGTGCTGACCGCGGTGGTCTACATCTCTTATGTCAACGAGCTGCGCCGCGGCGGCGTGCCTTTGGCCGAGGCCATTCGCCAAGGTGCTATTCTGCGGCTGCGCCCGATCATGATGACGGCGCTGGTGGCATCCCTGGGCCTCTTGCCTGCGGCGCTGGCCTCTGGTGTCGGCACCGATTCGCAAAAGCCCTTCGCACTGGTGATTGTTGGCGGGCTGCTGACGCGGCTGCTGATCAGCGTCTTCCTGATGCCCGTCCTCTACGCCCTGGTAGCCCGCCCCGACGACCGGCTGGAGGTGTGATCCGCCACGGCAAAATAACCAATACGAATCAACGCCTTAACAAGGCAATGGTGGGCCCGGAGGGACTCGAACCCCCGACCAGACCGTTATGAGCGGTCAGCTCTAACCAACTGAGCTACAGGCCCCCGACGCGGGGCCTCCTCATAGCGAAACTTGAAAGGAAACTCCACTTTGCTGCGGCCTCTGGATTAAGCTGTCGCGTCGCGGCTTTTTGGGAGTTCAGAATGATCCGATCACTGCTCGTGGCTTCAAGCTTGGTGGCTGTCATGGTGGCATCGCC
>JARLIR010000057.1 GCA_031291635.1 Rhizomicrobium sp.
TCGCAACAAAATAACAGATCTGCCCACAGATTTGGCAACATGCCGCGTTGCATGCGCCGCACTTATTTGCATCTTGCCTGTCCCATAAGCAGAACATGATTTTGGGAGGGCAAATGATCAACGGGGCAGACACGGCTTGGCTGATGGTCTCCAGCGCTTTGGTGCTGATGATGACCCTACCCGCTCTGGGCTTTTTCTATGCCGGGCTGGTGCAGGCCAAGAACATCCTCTCGGTGCTGTTCCAGACCTTTGCCATCGCCGCCATGGTCTCGCTGCTCTGGTTCGCTTTTGTCTACAGCGAGGCGTTTTCGGGCACGGGCGCCTTTATTGGCGATCTGAGCGCCGCTTTCCTGCAAAATCTACCGCGCGGCGCCGCCCATCCCGGCACCACGGTCCCTGAGAGCGTCTTTGTGATGTTCCAGATGACCTTTGCCATCATCACCCCCGCTCTAATCATTGGCGCTTATGTCGAGCGCATCAAATTCGGCGCCGTGATGCTGTTTTCGGCGCTGTGGCTGGTGCTGGTCTATGCCCCGGTCTGCCATTGGGTCTGGGGCGGCGGTTTCCTGGCGGCCTGGGGCACGATGGATTTCGCCGGCGGTATCGTGGTGCATCTGACGGCGGGACTTTCGGCTTTGCTGGCGGCCTCAATGTTAGGACCACGCCATGGCTTTCCCCATTCCGTACAACCGCCCCACGCACCTTGGATGGTGATGGTGGGCGCCGCCTTCCTTTGGGTGGGCTGGTTCGGCTTCAATGCCGGTAGCGCGCTGAAAGCCGGTTCCGACGCGGGTATGACCATGCTGGCGACCCATCTGGCCGCCGCGACAGCAACCTGCGTCTGGATGGCGATCGAATGGCTGAAATACGGCAAGCCCAGCTTGGTTGGCGCCGTGACGGGTGCCGTAGCCGGCCTTGCCACCATCACCCCCGCCTCAGGCTTTGTCGGCCCCTTGGGCGCGGTGGCGCTGGGTCTGGCCGGTGGCGCGGTTTGCTATGTCGCCGTCGCGGTGGTCAAGCGCGGTCTCAAAGTAGACGATGCCCTCGACGTTTTGGGCGTGCATGGTGTCGGCGGGGCGCTGGGCAGTTTGCTGGTGCCTTTTGCCGCGGTGCTGGGGGTTGGCGGTGTTCCGCTGGCCCGCTCGATCGGGGCGCAGTTCCTAGTGCAGCTGGAGGCCGTAGTCATTGTCGGAGCGTGGTCGCTCGCCGCCAGCTTTGTCATTATAGTAGTCGTCAGAAAATTTGCCGGATGGCGCATCGGTCGCGAAGGCGAACTCCAGGGTCTCGATTTCTCGAGCCATGGCGAAGCTGGCTATCACACAACAGGTTGAGGAGAGTCCTATGAAGCTCGTTATCGCGATCATCCAGCCCCATCGCCTCGACCTCGTGCGCGACGCCCTGCTCGCCACCGGCACCGAAGGCATGACCGTCAGTGAAGTGCGCGGCTATGGCCGTCAGAAAGGCCATAAAGAGGTCTATCGCGGCGCCGAATACACGATTTCCTTCATTCCCAAGCTGAAGCTGGAAGTGGCCGTCTCCGATGAGCGCGCCGATGTGGTGGTGGAGGCCATCCAGAAGGCTGCCCATACCGGCAAGATCGGCGACGGCAAGATCTTCGTGATTGATCTGGCGGCGGCCGTCCGTGTGCGGACCGGCGAACGGGACGGCGACGCGCTTTAGCCTGCCCTCATCCGGTCATGACCAAAACCGGGGCATAGAAGCCGGGGCAGTGCCCCGATTATGACAGACGGCGGCGGCTTCATTGTCGCTCGCCGTCTTTTCGTGAAAACTCAGCTCAATCGGCCCTTTACAACGCCCTCCGATACTAGGGATGATGGTGAAACCGGCGCACGCCCGAACAATACGTGCCCGTGGGAGATGACGGCTTATGGAGCGTAGACACCCGCTGGCGCGCGATACGATGGCCTATGTTTTGGCCGGGGGCCGGGGCTCAAGACTGAACGAATTGACGGACAAGCGGGCCAAGCCTGCAGTCTATTTCGGCGGCAAAGCCCGCATCATCGATTTCGCGCTGTCGAATGCGGTCAATTCCGGCATTCGCCGCATCGCGGTGGCGACCCAATACAAAGCCCATTCCCTGATCCGCCATCTGCAGCAAGGCTGGAACTTCTTCCGCCCGGAGCGCAACGAAAGCTTCGATATTCTGCCCGCCTCGCAGCGCGTCTCGGAGGGCCTCTGGTATCAAGGCACGGCCGATGCCGTGTACCAGAACATCGACATTATCGAGAGCTATCATCCCGAATTCATGGTCATTTTGGCGGGCGATCACGTCTACAAGATGGACTATGAGCTGATGCTCATCCGCCATGTCGAATCGGGCGCCGACGTCACCATCGGCTGCCTCGAAGTGACCAAGGAAGAAGCCACCGGTTTCGGTGTCATGGGCGTCGATGAAAACGACGTCATTACCAGCTTCGTCGAGAAGCCTGCCAATCCGCCCACCATCCCCGGTAAGCCCGACGAATGCCTGGCCTCGATGGGGATCTACGTCTTCCGCACCCAGCTGTTGTTCGAAGAGCTGCGGCGCGACGCTTCGACCGCAGGCTCTACCCGCGACTTCGGCAAGGACATCATCCCCTACCTCGTCAAGCACGGCAAAGCGGTGGCGCATCGCTTCTCGGATTCCTGCGTGCGCGCGGGTGCCGAGGCCGAACCCTATTGGCGCGATGTCGGCACCATCGACGCCTACTGGGAAGCCAATATCGATCTGACCGATGTGGTGCCCAAGCTCGATCTTTACGACAACAAATGGCCACTGTGGACCTATGCGGAAATCGCTCCGCCCGCCAAATTCGTCCACGATCTGGACGGACGGCGCGGCAGCGCCGTGGCCTCGCTGGTGGCAGGCGACTGCATCATCTCCGGCTCGCATCTGCGCCGCTGTCTGTGCTTTACGGGCGTGCGCTCCAACAGCTTTTCGGTGCTGGAAGACGCCGTCATCCTGCCGCGCTGCTATATCGGCCGCAACGCGCGCTTGCGCCACGTGGTGCTCGACCGCGATGTGATCATTCCCGAAGGCCTGGTGGTCGGCGAGGACCCCGAGCTCGACGCGCAGCGCTTCCGCCGCACCGAAAAAGGCATTTGTCTCATAACCCAAGCGATGATCGACCGGCTGACATGAGTATCGTATGAGTTTGCGCGCCCTCTCCGTCGTCTCCGAAGCCTATCCCCTGGTGAAGACGGGTGGGCTGGGCGATGTCGCGGGCGCCTTACCGGGCGCGTTGGCCCCTTATGATGTGGCGACGACGACGCTGATCCCCGGCTACGCTTCGGTGCTAGCGGCGCTGGAAGGCGCTACGGTGCTGCACAGCTACGCGGACCTCTTCGGCACTGAAGCCCGGCTGCTGGTCGGCAGAGCCAAGGGGCTCGACGTCATCGTGCTCGACGCGCCCGCTTTCTACACCCGCAGTGGCGGGCCTTATGGCGATGCCGCCGGTGTCGATTGGCCGGACAATTGGCAGCGCTTCGGGGCCTTGTCGCGGGCGGCTGCCGATCTGGCCGAAGGCAAAGCCGGGGCCCCAAGCTTTGACATCCTGCATGCGCACGACTGGCAAACCGCGCTGGCCGCAGCCTATCTGCATTATGATGGCTCAGACGTACCGAGCGTGGTGACCGTCCACAACATCGCTTTCGCAGGCTGGTTTCCGGCCCATGTTTTTCCCTCGCTCGGATTGCCCGACCACGCGTTTCAGATTGAAGGCGTCGAGTATTACGGCGGCGTCGGCTTTTTGAAAGCCGGGTTGCATACCGCAACCGCCATCACCACCGTGAGCCCGACCTATGCCGAAGAAATCCGCCAGCCGGATTTCGGTATGGGGCTGGAAGGCTTGATCTTAGCGCGGCGCGACCGCGTTTTCGGCATCGTCAACGGCATCGATACGGCGGTGTGGAATCCAGCACAGGATCCCTATCTAGCGGCGCCCTACGAACGGCGGAGTCTGCATTTGCGCCGCCAAAACCGCGCCGCGATCGAGGAATGCTTTGGCCTCTCCGACGGCATCGGGCCGCTGTTCTGTGTTGTCAGCCGCCTGACCACGCAAAAGGGTATGGACGTGCTGGCCGGGACCACCGACGACATCGTGGCCCTGGGTGGACGGTTGGCGCTGATCGGCACCGGCGACCACGCCATCGAAGCCTCGTTTCACGCCGCCGCCAAGCGCCATCCCGGTCGGATCGGCGTCAAGATCGGCTATGACGAGTCGCTGTCGCATTTGTTGCAGGGCGGCGCTGACGCCATCTTGATTCCGTCGCGCTTCGAGCCTTGCGGGCTGACGCAGCTTTATGGCCTGCGCTATGGCTGCGTGCCGATAGCGGCCGATACCGGCGGGCTTGCCGATACCATCATCGATGCCAATGCGGCAGCCTTATCCGCGGGCGTGGCGACGGGTTTTCTCTTCGATGGCGTCAATCGCAATGGACTGATGCGCTCCATCACCCATGCCACCAACAGCTTCGCGGATCGTAAGACCTGGCGTTCGATACAGGAGCAAGGCATGCGCGCCGATTACTCGTGGAAACGCAGCGGACGGCAATATGCCGATCTCTATCGCCGCTTCGCCAAAGAGCCCGCCCGTGCCGAGATCAAGACAGCGGAACAGCGGTAGAGCGGCTCCACCAATTATATCGTCATGGCCGCCCTTGAGGCGGCCATGAAGATATTGGTCGCGTTGGGCGACTGGATGGCCGGGTCAAGCCCGGCATGAGGTTGATGGGGTGATCTTTCTATTGCCTAGAACTCAGCCCAATCTTCGCTCGCTTCGGCTTTTGGCTTTTGCGCCAAGGCGCGATTGCCGGCTACCGCGCGTTGCGGCATTGGCCGTGTCGCAGGCTGTGCTTTTGCCATAGGGCGACTGACGGGACGCGATACCGGACGAGCGACCGGGGCAGCAAAGCGCTCCTCAGCCACTTTAAAGAAGGAGACGATTTCTTTCAGCGTCTGGGTTTCGCCCGCCAGATTGCGCGAAGCAGCGGTGGATTCTTCCACCATGGCGGCGTTCTGTTGGGTCACCTGATCCATTTGCGCGACGGCAGAGTTGACCTCTTCGATGCCAGTGGCCTGCTGCTCGGCGGCTTGGGCCATCTCGCCCACCACGGCGTTGATCTGAACCACTTGATCGACGATGCGCTTCAAAGCCTCGCCGGATTCTCCAACATATTTGACGCCGTCGCCGACATGGGCGCTGGAGGTATTGATCAGGGCCTTGATCTGCTTAGCGGCTTCCGAGGAACGCTGGGCCAAGGCGCGGACTTCCGAAGCGACGACAGCAAAGCCCCTGCCCGCATCACCGGCGCGGGCCGCTTCAACACCGGCATTGAGGGCCAGAAGATTGGTCTGGAAAGCAATTTCGTCGATGACGCCGATAATATCGGTAATCTGCCGGGAGGATTGCGCAATGGCATCCATCGCGGTGACGGCGGTGCCGACGACGCGGCCACCAACTTCGGCAGCGCTCTTGGCGGTGGCCACGCTAGTGGTGACTTCTCTGGTGTTGGCGGAGGTTTTCTTCACCGTGGCGGTGATTTCTTCCAACGCTGCAGCCGTCTCTTCTAGGCTGGCGGCCTGCTGCTCGGTGCGGCGCGACAGATCATCGGCAGCCGTGGAAATTTCGCCGGCGCCGTTGGTGATTTGATGAGTGCTATTCAGCACGCGCTGCATGGTTTCCTGCAGCTGGCTCATGGCGGTGTTGAAGTCTTCCTTCAACTTGGCAAAGGCACCCGTCAGATTGGCGCTGACGCGATGGGTGAGATCGCCAGCCGCCAGCCGCGACAGCCCGGCACCAATGCTGTCGACAATGGTTTTGGTCTGTTCCGCCTTGGCCGCTTCCGCCGCCGCAAGTTGGTTCTTGAAGACCGTCATGGTGTCGGCGAGACGACCGATTTCGTCCTGCTGATCGGCATGCGGGACATGGGCATCGAGATTGCCGCGTGCCAACTCGCCCATGGCATCGGTGATCTTGCCGAGCGGGGCGGAGACACCGCGGATCAAGGCTAGCCCCGCCGCTGCACTCAAAATGGCTGCCAAAGCCAGGGCGCCAAGAATCAATAAGCGTGCAGCCAGGAAGGTATCGCGGCCATGCTGGCCCGAGGCCTCCCCCCCTTTGCTGTTGAAAGCGACGTCGTCCTCGACTGCGGTCTTAAGCTCCCCGAAGGCTTTGCGCATATCGCCGGTCAAATAGACAGCCGCAGATTTGGCGCCTTGTGACTTTAGGATTTCGCTCAATTTGTCTTCCATAGGGCGATACGCAGCCCAGGCGGCTTTGATGCGGTCCGCTAATTCCCGCTCTTTGCCTGGCGTGACTACCGGGTCGTATTCCGTCAGCACTTTGTCCGCATCAGCGGCGAGCTGCTCTTGCGTTTTTAAGTCGGTGACCGCTTGTTCGCCTTCGATCAGCAGCATCGTTGCTTCATAGGCACGATAGCGCGTGATGGTGTATTGGAAGCGGCCAAGCAGCTCGATCGACGGCAACCAATCCGTCCGCAGTTCGTTGGCATCCGTGTCGAGCCGCGAAAGACTGGTAACGGCGATAACGCCGAGCCCGATCGTCGTGAAAAGCACGAGCGCGAAGGCTCCAATGACTTTCTTGCTGACGGAAAGGTCTTTCCAGTTCACCGCGCACTCCCTGCAGAATAAATATCCACCGGGTATGACGCAGCAAAATTTAGAATTGGTATATGGTTATGCCAATGACATCGCTTACAATCGCCCGCAAACGATTAATCCAAGCGTATAAACGTTTGTTAGGCATCGTTTTTGCGGTAGACCGATACTCTGCTCACGGATGAAGCGTGGAAAATACCTAGATCGCCCTTCGTGCGTGAGCACACCAAACGATGGAATGCGCGCCTATTTGGTGCCGAACATGCGGTCACCGGCGTCGCCGAGCCCGGGCACGATATAGCCGTGATCGTTGAGATGATCGTCGATCGCCGCCGTCCACACCGGCACGTCGGGATGGGCGGCAGTGAATTTCGCCACACCTTCGGGCGCCGCCAGAAGACACATCAGGCGCAATTTGCTGACGCCCTTGTCCTTCAGCATGTCGACCGCGGCAATGGCCGAATTGCCGGTCGCCAGCATCGGGTCCATGACGATCACGAGCCGGTCGGCCACGTCCTCGGGCGCCTTGAAGTAATACTCGACGCTCTTCAGCGTCGCTGGATCGCGGTAGAGGCCGATGAAGGCCACCCGCGCTGAGGGTACCAGGTTGAGCATGCCATCCAGAAACGCCATGCCCGCCCGCAGGATGGGGGCGAAGACCAGCTTCTTGCCCTCGATCACGGGCGCCTGCATCACCGCCATCGGCGTTTCGATCTCCATCGTCGTGGTCGGCAGATCGCGCGTCACCTCGTAGCAGATCAGCATACCGATCTCGCCCAAAAGCTCGCGGAATTGCTTGGTCGAGGTCTCTTTGCGCCGCATCAAGGTCAGCTTGTGCTGGATTAACGGATGCGCGACGACAGTGACGCCTTGCATGGCCATACCTTTCCCATTTTCCCTCCCGTGGTAGGAGAAAGCGGCTATCCCGCGCAAGCCATCTTTGCCTTATGTGGCCGAACAAGATGTGGACGGCGCCCTTGCTGCGGCACCAAAAAGTGGCGCAGAGACCGGGCTGGCCTCTAGAGTTTGTGCTCTTTAAGTGCGTCCTGGAGCAGTTTGACGCCCAATTTGCCCGCGCGCCAGCGGCTGAGGAGCTGCACAACCTTCTGCAAGACGAAGCGGAGCACCGCATTGTTTACCCCATAGGCGATTTCCGCGTCCGCCACCGCGTCCAGCCGGGTTTCGATGTTCGGGCAGATGGTTTCGGGTTTGAACTTGCCGGCGGGCCAATCCGGCGGCGGTACAAGGGATAAGGCCGACCCCATAAGGGGAATAATTGGCCGGTCCGTGGGCACAACGTCGTCCGGCGTCGGGTCTGTAAACACCGGATTGTTCGATTTCAGGGTGAAGTGTTGGCGCAGAAACTGCTGGCAATTCCTCCGGCCCAGCAGGAAATCGTGCTCGCGAAAATCCCGGCTCATAAAGCCCAGGAAGGCGTCCAGGCCCGCCGAAGCAAGCGCCGCACCGCCCGTCACCGTCTTGGCGACAGTGCCGTTTTTGATCTCGCCAATTGCGGTGACCAAAAAGCGGCTGTAGACATCGTCGGCGGTGAACAAGCTGAAATCCGCGGTTTGATAGCGCGCTCCCGACACGAGGGCGCCGAGCAAGGCCCCTGCCGATTTCCATACGCCGTCATCGCAGTAAGGCCCAATGGTCGAGGAATCGGAGAACGGGTCGATAAGCAGGACAGCGCGTTTGGCCGTCGCTCCGGTGCGCGGGTTGCTGCCGAGCGGACCGGCCAAGGCATCATGGGCGATGGTAAAGGGCTCGTTGTTGAAGACGCCGCCATCCACACACAAAGCCTCGTAAGGATCGTTTCTGGTATAGCCCTCTGCGATCAAATACGGCCATTGCGGCTTCATCCAAACCGCTTCGGGCGTGTGGTGCGCGTCTTCAACGATGGTAAAGCGGTAGCGGTATTGCTCGACATTGCGGTGGATGACGATGGGCGGCAGACCAACCGGAAAGGCCGACGTGGCACGCGCCGCTTCCATAATCGGGCCCCATGGCGTGGTGTAAACGCCGAAGGGGCCGTTGCTGGTGCTATAATCAATCCAGGTCTCATCGGGTTTGATAGTGGCCGGCGGGATCGGCACGTTGGAGCCCGTCACATTGACCAAAAAGCGCAGCTGGTCGGTATGCTCGACGTAGCTTTCCTTGCGCCCCGTATTGCCACGCATTTCGGCGGCGTAAGGCACGCCGCGCAGATTGGTGGTTGTCAACACGACCGGCAGATAGGGTTCGACGTAATTGCGCCGTTGGGGCGTATTGTTGGTGCCGAGTGGAGGCCCGACAAAGATCGCGGCCGCCATAGCCGCTTTGCTGAGACTTTCGGCACAGAGTAGCGCGCTCACCGGCTCGCCTTGGCCGAGTGTTCCCTTCTCCAACAGGCCGGTTATATCCAGCCGGTCGACCCAAATAGTGCGCAGGAGATTGGTGATGCGCGGAGCGTTGGGGCTATAGGGTTGGGCCGCAAAACCGAGCGCGCGCGCCAAGAGCACGGCATTGATGCCACCGCCGGATGTGCCCGCTATGATTTTGATTTTGACCTTGTGCTGGGGGGCGTCCGCATCCTCGGCGTCTTTGGCTACCGTCCAAGCATCGAGCGCCTCGATGAGAAAATCCAGGACGCCTGCGGTGTAGCAGCCCGCCGACACGGTTCCGCCCAACACCAAGCCGATTTCGAAGGTGTGCGCCGGCGTCTTGTCGAGCGTAGGATTCAGTTTGGGATCATCGGAATCTCGGTCGAGCGTGTAGTACTCGACGACTTTACAGGTGAGATCTGGGAAACCGATATGCGGATCGGAGTTGGGCTTCAGCGGTGAGCTCGTCACGGCATTTCTCCCCAGATCTAGGACAGACCCCAGCGCGAGACGCAGCGCCCCTAGGCGTTACACCAGATGAACACACCCTAAGGTTGTCATTGCGCGAAATAGTTGTCAAACACCGCCCATCCCGCGTTCAAGATTGCGTGCATGTTACCGGTCCCACTTCCTTTCCGGCGGCTATAGGAATCCAGTAGCCGCAAAACAAATCGAAGAGGAAAAGCCATGACGCAATCGGTTGATCGGCGAGCCCTGTTGATGGCTGCAGGTCTGATGTCCACCATGCCTGCCCTGGCCGATACGGGAAAACCCGTCGGCGAAGAAACGGCCGCAGAGGGATTTGACCTCGCGCCTTTCGCCAAGCAGGCGATCGATTTCGCCGTGATCGGCGCCGATCATTACCACATCATGGGCATGACCGCGGCGGTCAAGCGCGGCGGCGGGCGGCTGAAGAAGTTCTATGCCACCACGCCCAAGCAGATTGCCGATTTCCGTGCCCAGTTTGGCGACATTCCGCTGGCCAAGAACGAAGACGAAATTCTCAACGACAAGACCATCAAGCTGGTCTGCGGCGCCCCTATTCCGGATGAGCGCGCCCCGCTGGGCATCCGCGTCATGAAGGCGGGCAAGGATTACCTCTCCGACAAACCCGCCATCACGACGCTGGAGCAGCTGGCCGACGTGCGCCTGGCGGTGAAGGAGACCAAGCGCAAATTCGCCATCATGTATTCCGAGCGCCTGGAGGTGAAAGCCGCGATTCAAGCGGGCTACCTCGTCGACCAAGGCGCCATCGGCAAAGTGGTGCAGACCGTGAATTTGGCGCCGCACCGGATCGGCAATGTCGATGCTGGCGGACGTCCCGAATGGTTCTTCGACAAGGCCCGCTATGGCGGTATCTTAACCGATATCGGCTCGCACCAAATCGAGCAGTTCCTCTACTACACCAAATCGACCACGGCTCGCGTGGTGGCTTCGCAGACGGGCAATTTCAACCATCCGCAATATCCCAAGTTCGAGGATTTCGGCGACATGGTTGCGGTTGGTAATGGCGGCACCGGTTATATCCGCGTTGATTGGTTCACGCCCGACGGCCTCAGCACCTGGGGCGATGGCCGCCTCTTCCTGCTCGGCACCGAGGGCTATATCGAGCTGCGCAAATATGTCGACATCGCGGGACGGCCTGGCGGCAACCACCTCTTCATGGTGGACAAGAAAGGCGTGCGCTCAATCGATTGCAGCAAGGTGATCCTGCCTTTCGGCTCGCAACTGGTCTCGGACATCCTTCACCGCACCGAGACGGCACAGAACCAAGCTGAGGCGTTGCTCACCGCCGAGCTGGTGCTGACCGCCCAGAAGAATGCCACCCGCCCCGTTATCGCGTAATCGCAAAGGACCGTTCCCATGCGTTCTTCCCGCCGTACTCTTCTAAAATCCGCTCTAGCGCTAGCCGCCTTTCCGTCGATCATTCCGGCGCACGCTTTCGGCGCCAACAATCGCGTGAATATCGGCGCCATCGGCGTCGGCCGCATCAGCCGCGTCCACGATTTGAAAGAAGTGTTCAAGATTGACGACGCCCAAGTTATTGGCGTTTGCGATCTCGATTCCAAACGTCTGGCGCTCGGCAAACAGTTTGTCGACGAGACCTATACGACCAAATACGGCAAGGCCTGGAATGCCACCCAGACCTATTCCGATCACCACGCACTGCTCGCCAACAAAGACATCGACGCGGTGATGATTTCGACTCCGGATCACCAGCACGCCCGTCTGGCGGCGCATGCGGTGCGGGCCGGCAAAGACGTCTATGTGCAGAAGCCTGCGGCGCTGACCATCGCCGAAGGCCGCTTCATGGCCGACGAAGTGAAGAAGAGCGGAAGGCTGCTCCAGATCGGTTCGCAGCAGCGCTCCGATAAGCCTTGGCCGCAATTCCGCCGCGCCTGCGAGCTCGTGCGCAACGGGCGCATCGGGGAGCTGAAGCATGTCGAGATCGGCCTGCCCGGCGATCCCTCCGGCCCCGAAGCGCCGCAGCAGCCCATTCCGGCGAATCTGAATTACGATGCCTGGCTCGGTTCAACGCCCGAGGTTTATTACACCGAGACCCGCGTCCATCCTCAGGCTGATTTCAGCCGTCCAGGCTGGCTGCGCTGCGAACAATTCGGCGCCGGCATGATCACCGGCTGGGGTTCGCATCACGTCGACATCGCCCATTGGGGTATGGATGTGGAGCATTCCGGCCCGGTGGAAATCTGGGGTACGGCCGAGTTCCCCACCAGCGGCCTGTGGAACGTGCACGGCAAATTCCTCACACATGCCCGTTATGCCAATGGCGTCACCATGGACATCTCCGGCGACTTTCCCAATGGCATCAAGTTCATCGGCACAAAAGGCTGGATTTTTGTGGCGCGCACCGGCGAAGGCGTCTCGCCGACCGATCCCAAAGCGACCACCGCGGCGGAGCCGTTGCAGGCCAGCGATGCCAAAATCCTGACCAGCGTCATCGGGCCAAACGAAATCCACCTTTATTCCAGCATAGAGCAGCATGCCGACTGGATTCAGGCGATCCGCACGCGCGGCGCCATGGCCACCAACGCTGAAATAGCCCATCGCGCCACCTCCACCTGCCTGCTGCATTGGATCGCTATGCACGCCAAGCGGCATCTGACCTGGGATCCGGTGACGGAGCATTTCCACAACGACGACGAAGCCAACGCCATGCTCAACCGCAAGATGCGGGCGCCCTATACCTTCTCATAGGCGCGAGTAGGTAGTTACCACTGAAGGACAATTAATTTGCGTATTGGGAATGTGTAAACCAATTCGCAAGGGCGGCAGTGCCATAGGTTAACCAAACCGAAATTGCGCCCGGCGTCACCGCGCCGGGCATCAATTGGAATGGGGAACCATGGCACGCCAACCGCAATCGAACGCCAAAACTGCAATCGCGCTCGGCGCTTTCGCGCTACCCCTCGCCGCTCTTAGCTATTTCCATTTCATCGCTGGCAACGGCACCACCACCGAGATGGTGGTGGCGGGCGTGCTGACCGCGATTGCCGTTGGCGTGGCGCTGAAGAGTGCCATGGCGGACCGGGTACGGCTGAATGAGCTCGAGTGGATGGTGGATGGTCTGCACAAGACCCGTCACATCCTCGAATACAAGCCCGATGGCACCATCCTCTGGATGAACCCGCAAATCCTCGACATGCTGGGCTATCGGTCCGAGCAATGCATCGGACGCCACCACAGCATGTTCGTCGAGCCGGCAGTCGCCGCCAGCAGCGAATACCGCGAATTATGGGCCAAGCTCGGGCGCGGCGAATTCGTCGAGCAACGCTATCAGCGCAAGGCCGCAGGCGGCCGGGACATTTGGATCATCAGCAATTACACGCCGGTCTATGATGTGAGCGGCAAGCTGGTCAAAGTCGTGAACTGGTTGACCGACATCACCAGTGCCCATCAGGAGCAGGCTGTCGTGGTCGACGTACTGGATGCGGCTCTCAAGAAGCTGGCCGCAGGCGATCTGACCAGCCGGATCGATAACGCCCTCGACGGCGGTTACGAAGAGGTCCGCCAAAACTTCAACATCGCCGTGGACCGTCTCCAAGAAACCCTACGCACCGTGACCCAGGACGCTACCTCCATCAGCAGCGGCGCGGGCGAAATCTCCCAAGCGACCGACGACCTTTCCCGCCGCACCGAACAGCAGGCTGCCAGCCTCGAAGAAACCGCGGCAGCACTCGAAGAAATCACTGCCACAGTGAAGACGACGGCATCCAACGCCCGTCAGGCCCACGCCAGCGTCAAAGAAGCCAAAGCCACCGCCGAAGACAGCGGACGCGTTGTCGGCACCGCCATCGCGGCGATGGATTCGATTGCCCAATCCTCCAAGAAAATCACCGACATCATCGGCGTGATCGAGGAAATCGCCTTCCAGACCAATCTCTTGGCGCTTAATGCCGGGGTCGAAGCGGCGCGTGCCGGCGATGCGGGTCGAGGCTTTGCCGTAGTCGCCAGCGAAGTACGGGCGCTGGCCCATCGCTCCAGCGATGCTGCCAAACAGATCAAAGTGTTGATCCATACCTCCGGCGATCACGTCGATTCCGGCGTCAAACTGGTCGCCGAAACCGGCGGCGCCCTCGAACGCATCGTCGGCCAAGTCACCCAAATCAATGCGATTGTCGGCGAGATCGCGATGGCGGCCGAGCAGCAATCGACCGGCATCGGACAAGTCAACGCCGCCGTCAGCCAGATGGATCAGGTCACCCAGCAGAACGCCGCCATGGTCGAGCAAACCACCGCCGCCTCGCGCCAATTGGCCGGTGAAGCCCGTTCGCTGTCGGAGGCCGTATCGTTCTTCAAGGTTGGGGGTGCGGGAATTACGGTTCAGCCGCGGCGCACCATTGCCGCCGTTCGCAAACCTGCGCCGCGGGCCGCCAATGTGGTGTCGATTTCCCGTGCACAACCCAAAGACGATTGGGCAGAATTCTAAATAAAGACACAGAAGCCATAGGATTCTGACTTTGGTAACCGCGCCTGTACTAGTTTAGGTCGCTTACAGACGACGTTTCGGAGATTACCCTGGCGGACGCATCAGCCACTGGCGTTTTGCTTGATGCCCAGAGCCGAATTCTGGAAGGCATGGCCGATGGCGTCTGCTTGCCCGATACTCTCAATAGCATCGTCACGCTGATCGAGCAGTTGGTGCCGGACGCGCTGTGCTCGGTCATGGGCGTGAAGCACAACGGCACCCATCTGACACCCATCTCAGCCCGCAATCTCCCCTCAGCCTATCTTGCGGCCATCGCCAATGTCGAGATTGGGCCTGGCGGGGGCTCTTGCGGCACGGCCGCGTTCCGCAAAGAGCCGGTGATCGTCACCGATATCGCGAGCGACCCGCTTTGGGATAGTTATCGCGCCTTTGCCTTGCCCTTCGGATTGCGCGCCTGCTGGTCGCTGCCTGTGCTGCATATCGATGGTTCGGTGTTGGCGACGGTGGCGCTTTATTACCGCGAGCCGCGCCCCCCGACCGAACAAGAGCTGGCGCTAGTGCGGCCCTGCATAACGACAATCCGGCTGGCAATCATTACCGACCGCAAACAGTATGCTCTGCGTACCAGTGAAGCACGCTGGCGGCTTGGGGCCGAAGTGCTGGAGATCGGCACCTACGACGCCGACTTAGTCGAGAGCAAGAGCACGTGGTCGCCGAGTCTGCGCCGTATGCTGGGCGTTTCGGACGAAGCTGAGGCGAGCTACGCGGCCTTTCTTGAGCGAGTCGTGCCAGAGGACAGGCATCTTAAGTCCCAGTTCATGCCAAACTTTCCCGAACCGCCCTTTATAAGCCCGTGGCGGTGCACGTTGCGTATCCGCAAGGCCGACAGTGGAATAGAACGCATTCTCGAAAACCACGGCTGCACTCTGACCAATGAGGATGGCAAACCCATTCATCTCATCGGCATGCTGACCGATGTCACCGAGCAGCATGAGCGCGAACGCGAATTGAAAGAAGCCAAATTGGCCGCCGAATCCGCCAACGCGGCCAAGAGCAAGTTCCTGGCCAGTATGAGCCACGAGCTGCGCACGCCGCTGAATGCCGTCATCGGCTTTTCCGATATGATCCGCAGCCGGATCTTCGGCTCGGTGTCACCGCCGCGCTATGCCGAATATATCGACGACATCTACAAGAGCGGAACGCATCTGCTTAGCCTGATCAATGACGTGCTCGACATGGCCAAGATCGAGGCGCAGCGCTTTGAGCTTCGCCGCACCGAAATCTTGCTCAGCGAGTTGACGGATAGTGCTCTGTTGCTGGTGCGCCCGCAGGCCCTTGCCAAGGGGATTTGCCTGGAACTGGACATCACTCCCGGCGTCGTTTTGCTCGTCGATGGCCGCGCCATGCGCCAAGTCCTGACCAACTTCCTGTCGAACGCGATCAAGTTCACCAATTCGGGCGGCACGGTGCGGCTGTTCACCGAACATCTTACAGGCGGTGGATTGGCGCTCGGGGTCGAGGATAACGGCGCGGGCATGAACGAAGAGGGCCTTGCCGTCGCACTCGAGCCCTTTGGCCAAGTGCAGATGGATATCGCAACCGATCGCGCCGGCACCGGCCTCGGCCTGCCGATCGCCAAGGCGCTTATCGAGTATCACGGCGCGCTCTTCCGCATTACCAGCGCACCCGGTCATGGCACGCGGGTGTGGGCGGAGTTCCCGCCGACCGACGTCAGCAGCACCGCCCAACGCAGCGCCTAAGGCGCTGGCGCGAAGATATCGAGCTTGACGAGATCCGTTTCCGCTTCGCATAGCGCGGGCGCGGGCGATGTTTTGCGCAAGGCCGCAAGTTCGCTACGGGCCGCCTGCAGATCCTCACTATAGGCGGGCGTATTGTGCACGAAGCTCATGGTCACTGTGGCCGACAGGCGTCCCGCCTCAACCGCGCTGTTGTTGTGGGCGCCGCAGACGATCCGGCTTTCGCCATAGGCGCGGCCACGGGCGAGAATCTGCGAGGCGCGCTCGGGCGCCACATCGGCCAGCACCAGAGCCCAGGTCCAGCCGCCCGTGGTATGACCGGACGGATAATCGAAGCTGTTTTTAAGCTCCTCCGGCTTCTGACAGGTCTTACCCTCATCGATCAGGAAAGGGCGCAGACGGCGATAAAAGTTCTTTGCGATATTGGTTTCACGCTGGGTGTCATGCCCGGCTTTGGCGAGCAGGCTCATCAGATGGGGGGCTTTGTCAGGCGTCAGCGCCACACCAAGGGCACAGCCGAAATCCTTCAACATGACCGCATCGCCATATTGCACGTCGTTGGTTGCCAAGTCCCAGCGCGGCGAACCTTGATAGCGCCGCGTGGCGCGGAAAACCGCCCGGTCAGCGTCGTAGCGCGGATCACCAACAACCGGCGCCGGCGGCAGCACGCTCAGAATATCAACCGTGCCAGGCTTGAGATAACTGGCGCTCGGATGAGACGCACCATCCTCGGCAAAGCCAAGGCCCGCAAAGAGGGTCAGAGCGGCAAGACCTGCCAAAATTTTCGAATTCATCCGCACATCTCCACGCGTGATGGTTTGGCATAGCCCCTAGGCGCGATGCGCTCAATCCCAAGACTGAAGACCTAGCCGAGCAAATAGCGGCAAGCGGCTTCGCCCGGTAAACAATCGCGCAGCTGATTGTCGCGCGCGGCGGAGGCCAGATCGAAGCGCAGCTCCTTGCGGCCGTAATCGATGCTGACGCGGTTGAAGCGCCTGAGCCAGTTCATGCCGACAAACAGGCAGGGCCGGTCTTGCAGGCCCCAAAGTTGAAAAACCTGCAGGTCGGCGATGGCGATGCGGCTATCCTCAAAGGTCAGGCCGCCAAGCTTTATCGTCTTGACCGCCACGACATTGCCGTCGACGGCACCGCCCGTCACCCCGGTGAGCGCAATCGTTTCGGTCACGCCATAGACTTGTTGGCGCAAGCGCAGGCGCTCCAGCAGCAGCGGATTGCCGACGGAAACCTCCGCGCCGGTATCGACAAAGGCCGTGCAAGCGACGCCATCGACGACACAATTGGCCGACCGCAGATGCCCGCCTGTCCCGCTCATCCGGATAGGAACTTCGCGGGGTGCGTCGGGGCCTCGCACCTGGCTCGGACGGGGATCCATCACGCGCAAGATGCCACGACGAAAATCGAAGGAGACGCGATAGCCATCCAGTACATCGAGCCCGAGATAGCCGTCCGCCCGAAGCTGCTCGTAGGGCAAAACGGGAAAGTCGAGATCTTCGCGATACATCGTGCCCGCTTGTAAATTGGCAACGCGCGCGGTGGCGGTGTCGATGTTGCGCACAATGCCCTGCACGCGAACCGCGTTGCCAACAGGAAAGGCAAGATCGCGCTGCACGCTATCGGCAATCACGGTGCGATCTGCGCCGGTATCCACCACGAAGTGGTAAGGCCCGCGATTGTTCAAGAGAACTTCGACCGTCAAGAGATTGCGGCCAGCTGTGCCCGTGGCTATCGCGTCCGAGACTTCGGGTGGCGCTGCCGCCAAGGGAGACAACAGCAACGCGGCGCCGCCCAAACCGATCCACTGGCGACGATTGAAAGCTGTTTGCGGCCCCATAGCTGCCCCCGTATTTGAAGGTTCAGCCTAGGCTTTCCGCTGTGGCAAAACTATGCCCGAAAAAGCAGCAGAAACGGCCTCGCAATCTCCAAACGGCACGGTCGGACAATGACCGTTATAATCCGTCAACGGATTATACGCGTTACGCTTCAGTTGTCGCGGGGGGATAAAAAAAGACGAGGCGTTGGAGCGCCTCGCCAAGTATGGCCAGTGATCCTCAGAAGGAGACGTCCAATCATCGCTTTTGAGTAATTCACCAACCAATTCAATCAGGATACCATAACGCAATCACTCACAAGCCGCCAAGCCCCTGGAATTATATGTTAATATGCACACCAATGGCGCAGTTTACGCCACTAGGCGGAGCGGTACAGCAGGCTTGCGTGGAAGCTCAGACGGTAAGCGCACGCCCTGTCGGATACGGCTGCCAATTGGCAAATCATTCCATGGCCTTCGATCTATTCCGCGGCACAAGCGCTCAGTGGCTCAAATGGCTTATGGGCTTGCACGAAAAGGACGAATTAGAACGCTAGACGAATGAATCGCCGTGCACCGCAAGAAATTTTTTTGCAGCACACCAGCGCTCTGGTCGCGAAAATTTTAGGCCGCGTTACGGCCTTTGCGCTTCTTCAGCCACATCACCGTGCCGGTGACGAAAAACAGAAGCGGTAGCAGCCCTGAGGCGCAAACCAAGGCGCGCCAAACCGGCCCCCACCCCTCGCCTGCATGCAACACACGCTGCCAAGCGGTGAAGCGCTCCGCGACCGGTGCGCTGGGAGGATTACGCCAGCCCACGATGCGCTTTTGATAGGGATCGACGTAAGCGACCGAAACCGGCCCGCTCTCCATCGTGCCCAAGGTGATGCGGATGCTGTCGTTCTTCTTCGCAGGCAACGCCACCGTTGCAACGGCAGCGTCGGGCAATTGCGAGCGCAACAGAGCCACTGCCGCATCGGCCCCCATCGGTTTGACGCCCTCGAGCGCTTCCACAACAGGTCCACGACGGGGATCGAAGGTTTGCGCCGTCGTGCTGGTGAATGCTTTGGCGGTGTCGGGAAAGGCAATGACCACGCCGCTGAAACTGACGATAACAAACACCAGCCACAGCCAGATCCCCGCTGCGCCATGCAGATCGCGATGCAAGAGATAGCCCTTGGCGCGTTTGCGCACACCGAAAGCGAATTTCCAGGCACCGCGCTTGGGCCACCACAGCACGATCCCGGAAAGACCGAGTAGCAGCATGACGACGCCAAACCAGCCAATCACCTGCCGCCCCTCATGTCCCATGAGGAAATTGCCGTGAAAATCGTGCACGAAAGCAAAGACCGGATTGAGCGAGGATGGCCGGACATCCAGCACCTGCCCGCTCACCGGATCGAGATAAACGTAAGTGTAAGCTTTGCGTTCGCCTTCGCGCTTATGGGCGGCGCCAAGCTTACGCATGAAGACGGCTGCCGCTTCGCCTTTTTCTTTCGGCAGCACCAGGGTGACGGAATCCGTCTTGCCCCCCACAGCATCGCGGGCGGTTTTGATGAGGGTGTCGAGGGGTAACGACTCCCCGACTGCTTCGGCGCGCGGCAAAGGTTTGTCGCCCAGCGCCAAAATTTCGTGATCATAAACCAGCAGCGAGCCGGAAAGGCCGATCAATACCAACACGAGCCCGAGCACCAGCCCGGTCCAAAGATGAACCTGAAAAAGAACCTTACGCACCATAACCCCCGTTAAACCTCCGCCCAGCGGCGCAGCAAATTGTGATAGATGCCCGTCAGCCGCACGGCCTCCTCGCTCTCGCCAGAGTGGCTGCGCAAGGATTGTATCGCCCCATCCAAATCGTACAGCAGAGCCCGCGCCGGATCATCGCGTACCATGCTTTGAATCCAAAAGAACGAAGACCAGCGGCTGCCGCGCGTCACGGCTTCAACCCGGTGGCGACTGGTGGCCGGATACAGCACCATGTCCCCCGCCGCGAATTTGACCCGCTGCTCACCATAGGTGTCTTCGATGACAAGTTCGCCACCATCATAGTCTTCCGGCGCGGTGAGAAAGAGCGTGGCGGATAAATCGGTGCGCACCCGCACGCCAATCCCCGGCACCGGGCGGATGGCGTTGTCGATATGAGTGCCAAAGGCCATGCCTGCATCGTAGCGGTTGAACAAAGGCGGATAGACACGCAAAGGCAGTGCGGCGGAGGTGAACATCTCATGGCTGCCGAGACGGGTGAGAATGTTCTCGCCCAGTTCGCGCGCCGCCTCGCTGGTTTGCGGTATCTGCAAATTGTGCTTGGCCTGGCGCGACTGCGCTCCTGCCGTGACCTTGCCATCGACCCAAGCCGCGCTTTCGAGCACGGTACGGCAATGCGCCACCTGCTCTGCCGACAAGACCCCGGGAATACGAACCAGCATGATGAACCTCAATAAGCGGCGGCGAGTGAGAACAGCACGGTGCGGCCTGGTGCGGGCGTAGCGCGATTGCCGAAGGATTGGCCGTAATTTAAACGATCCGTGGCGTTGCTGACATTCAGCCCAAAGCGCCAATGCTCGATCTCGTAAGCGGCAAAGAGATCGAGCTGGATGGTTTCGGGGATTTTCACGATGCGGTATGGCACGATGACTCCCGGCGCCGCGGTCGAAGCGCTGGCGGGGGTGTAGGCGTTGTAGAGCGCGGATTGATAGAAGAGACCGCCACCGCCTTCGATGCCGAAGGGAAACTCGTAGGAGGTCCACAGCGTCGCGGCATTCTTCGGTGTGAAGGTGATTTGACGGCCCACCGCCAGCGTGTTCGGCAAGGGCGTCGCCACAGCCACACCGCTGGGGCAAATGATGCCGGTCGGCAAGGTGCCAGCGGCAGGCGCAGCGATGCAATTGACAAAGGATTGGCGGATCTTGGTGTCGAGGTAGGTGTAGGACGCGGTGAAGGTCCAGGCCTCGGTCAGCTTGCCTGCAACGCCCGCTTCAAGGCCGCGCGCCCTTTGACTTTCGCCCGATTGCGCCAGCACATCACCGCTGGTGGGATCGAGGCGCGTGGCGTTCTGTTTGTTGACCACAAAGAGCGAAGCCGTGAACACGAGATCGCCGAGCCCGTATTTGGCGCCGAGTTCATAACTGTCGCTAAGCTCAGGCTTGAGATCTGCCGTGGTGGTGGCGATACCAGTCCCGGCACCGACGATAGAGGTGCCTTGCGGCGTGCTGGCCTGGCCATAGGAGAAGTAGAAGGTTTGGCTATCGCTCGGTTCATAGACCAGACTGCCGCGCGGGCTGAAGAAATCGGTTTTGGCGGCCAGTGGCATGATGACGGAGGGCGCTAGGGGCGAACCAATCGTCTGGCTGCTGTAGCTGGAATCGTAGCTGTCCCAACGCAGATTACCGATCAGCGACCACTGCGGTGTCAGCCATAGCCGCTCGACAGCAAACACGGCTACATCGGTGGCGTCACCGCTGGCATAAAGATTGGTGGTCGGCGTGGCGCTGGAAAGCGTCGGTAGCGCAGCGTTCACCGTTGGCAGAAAGACGCTGTAGCCGGGCGGCGGCGTGTGCACGGGATTGAGAAGATTGACGCCGATATTGCTGCGCGACGGGACCCCGTTGGCGAGGATATAGGTGAAGGCGCTGGCGGGCGGCAGCGTATAAGCGAAGAAGGTGCGCTTGTTGCGCTGATAAGAGGTATCGAAACCCAGGATCAGTTGATTGCGCAAACCCGCCACAGCGAAATCGGCACGGGCGGTGGCGATGTTTTGCAGCCCCCATGCCGCTTGACTGTAAGGACCGCTGCCGCCGATGCCGCCATATGCCGTAGCGGGATTGCTCAAAATATTCGTGGCGCAGGCGTTGGTGGCCGCGGTCTCGTCGCAGCGATCCACGGTGGTGTATTGGAAATAGCGCGAATAGATGCCGAGGCGGGTGTCGTTGGCCAGCGTCAGCCAGTCGGCAGCGCGATGGCTGAAACGGGCGGTGAGAAGATCGGCGGTGGCCTGATCGCGGTCGCTGTTGTAGCCGAAGAAGTTGGCGCGCGGGACGCCCTTCTCGCTCACCGGCAGAGCGATGCGGCTGACGGGATCGACCGCGACCGGAATGCCGTAATCGGGAATGGCATCGCTCTGTTGGTGCAAATAGGACAGCGTGAAGCTGGTGTCGGTGTCGAGACCAAACCCTGCTGCCGCCGCCACGCCCCAGCGATGCGAATAGACCACATCGCGGTCCACCACACCGGTCCAATTGCCCATCAAATTTAAACGCAGCGCCGTGGTGTCATCGAGCTTCACATTGATGTCAGCGGTGCCGCGCCAATATTTGTCGCCGCTGATCACTTGCGCCGAAGTGCGATCTTCCAGCAGCGGTCTCTTCGAAACGATATTGACCGCACCGCCCGTTGTGCCGCGCCCGAACAAGGCGCCAGATGGGCCTTTCAGCACCTGCACTTCTTCGTCGTTGAAGCTGTCGCGGGAATAGGCACCGAAATCGCGCAGGCCATCGAGATAGAGATCGTCCTTGGCATCAAAGCCGCGAATTTTGAACTGATCGCCCGCCAGGGTGCCGCCTTCGCCAATAGCAATGGTGATGCCGGGTACGTTGCGCAGTGCCTGCTCCAGCGAGCCCACCGCTTGCTGCTGCAGCAGCTCCTGCGGAATGACTTGGATGGCTTGCGGCGTGCTTTGAATGCTGCCGGGCATGGCTGCTAGCCCGGTCGCGGCGGCTTTGCCATCGACCCGCACGGTTTCGACGGCTGTGCCCAGATCCTCGGCCGCGGCAGGCGCCACCAAGCCGCATAAGGCAAACAACACAGTCCAGGATTTGGTTTGAGACATGCTACCCGCTTCAGCTTGGTTATCCTGGCTGGCTGGGAGCGATGTCCGTGGCTGGCTTGGAAGGAATTGGCTATTTCGTCAGGATCAATTTGTCGTTGCTGGTGAGCTTGAGGCGGTATTCTTCGCTGCCATGGATCAAGATCACCTCGCGCGTGCCTTGCAGCACGGAACTGGCCGCGAGCCGTGGTGCGCTGCGGGACGTGCCGTCTCGTGCCGGCTTCGTCCGCAGCTCATGCGCGCGTTCCATCATCCTTCCCCTCAGTTGCAATTCAGTCGCAATATCCACCAGAGGAAACTATAGAACCTGCCCCATGTCAATATGACATTGATTTCCATTTGCAAAAACGCCGTTGGCCACAACAAGGCGCCGGCGCAGCCCATCTGCCGCCTTTCAATTGTGGCGCGCTTCCGCGAAAATGCTTTTGGGCGGATTCCGAAGGGTTCCGTCTCAGCCAGATTTATGCGGCCCGGACTTTTGACAATATCCAGCGCTGCCAGGGGGTTACGGGCCTTGCTACTACTGATCGATCATTACGAATAGGGTTCGCCCTTGTTCGCCCCGGTTCGCCATAGTTCAAAACATATAATAAATACAGGTACATAACAAAACTCAACGTCCGCCACTGATCGCCGAATATCGTTGGCACCGGCAATAATTGGGGGTACCGATGGGGGTACCGAAAATCCAATTGGCCCGCAGCGAATGTCGCTTTCGAATATCGCAGTCCAGAATGCCAAGCCGGCTTCTAAGTCGTTCAAAATGCACGACACTGGCGGCCTCTATTTGATCGTGCGACCGTCTGGCGCCAAGCTATGGCGCTACAAGTACCGAATCGACGGCAAAGAGAATTTATTCGCCCTAGGCGAGTATTACAGCGACAAGCACGCTGGCCATATATCGCTTGAGGCCGCTCGCCGCGCCAGAGATGACGCGCGAGAACTGGTTCGTGGAGGCACTCACCCGTCCCATCAGCGCCAAAACGCCCTCCGCAAACAGCTGGTCCAGAATAGAAATACATTCCAGGTAGTCGCCGAAGAGTGGGTATCTCGGAAGCGATCAAATTGGTCTGAGCGGTACGAGCGCCAGTTGACCCATATTTTGAATACGGACGTCTATCCCACCATTGGCACGCGTCCAATTGCATCGATCACGGCAGCGGATATCTTGGAAATTCTTCAAAAGGTGGAAGCTCGGGGAGCAACCACCTTCGCCCACCTTATTCGCCAGTGGGTATCGGCGATCTTCCGCTACGCCGTCGCAACCTTAAGAGCGGAATATGACCCCTCCTCCGCGCTACGTGGCGCGATCATGCGCAAGAAGGTTCGTCACAGCAAAGCACTCTCGCAGACCCAGATCCGCGCACTCCTAGAAAGGCTAAAGTCTTATAAGGGTGATCCAGGAACATTATTTGGCATCCGTCTCATCCTTTTGACATTCGTCAGGACAATTGAACTACGAGCTGCCACTTGGCAGGAATTTGATCTTGATGGCGCCGAGTGGCGCATTCCAGCCGAACGAATGAAGATGCGTGAAGAGCACATTGTCCCGCTGTCTCGTCAGGCGGTTGCCCTGCTCCGCGAACTCCAAGAACAAACCGGTTCCGCCAACTTTCTTTTCCCAAACAGGCGTCGCGCCGACGCCTGCATCACTTCGACGACTTTGAATCGTGCGCTAGAGCGCATGGGCTTTTTGGGTAAGGGTACGATCGGTTTTTCAGCACACGGGTTTCGTGCCACTGCCTCGACCATGCTGAATGAGGCAGGATTCCGTTCGGACATCATTGAGGGTCAATTGGCCCACGGAGATCGCAACCAGGTCCGAGCGAGTTACAACCGCGCCACCTATATGCCCGAGCGCCGCGCGATGATGCAAACATGGGCCGATATGGTCGATACGATTTCAAAAGAGCGTCTTCGCCTCGAAGCAAATATAACCTAGCCGTCGAAGGCTTTCGTCGTCGCAGACGCGAAGCGTTGCTACTACGACAAGAGTTGCGCGAGCGCGTCGGACTGTTCGGCGAATTTCTTGGCGTTGGATTTCTGGAGACGTTGCAGATTTTGAAGCTTCCAACGGATACCGGGAAGTTTCTCCAGATGCGCGATGCTTAAGAGCGACCAGTTGGGTTTGTTGGCAACGACCGAAAGCAGGAACTGGCGTTCATTCGTGTCCAAACCTTGCTGCAGTTCGCGCAGCATGCGCTCACGCGCTGCCAACAAATCATCCGGCGCTACGGGCTCCGTGGTCATGCCAATGAAGTTCTGCGCGTATTCCTGACGAATGTCTTGCAGAGTTGGAAACAGCACCTCATGCACTGGCCGGTTGTGGCTAACCAAATATACGACGAAAGCGCGCCGGATGCCGGGTGTGATTCCTTCGTGGGCGAAGAGCTGCATCACATCGAACAGATCACGGGGATGTTGCCGATCTAAGGCTGCAACCAGCTTGCCGCCATACATGTCCTCCAGCGAGA
>JARLIR010000058.1 GCA_031291635.1 Rhizomicrobium sp.
ACGCATTCATTGGCTTGGTGCATGGTGGCGTTCATCAGACCTAGCTCCACCACTGGACACAGCTCTTTGATGAAGCGCCCGTCCGAAGTGCCGCCCGTGGTCGAATGTTCCGGCTTGGCACCGGTCACTTGCGCCACCGCGCTGTCGAGCACAGCGGTAAACGGCCCGGGCTTGGTGACGAAAGAAACGCCGCTCAAATTGAAATGCAGGGTGATGTTGGCGCCGGTCTCAATTTCCACCGCTTCGGCCACCGCCGTCAGATGATCTTGCAGGGTATCGAAGCTATGGGCATCGTTGAAGCGGATGTTGAAATTGCCCGTCGCTTTGGCGGGGATAACGTTGGTGGCGGGATTACCGACATCGACACTGGAAAACACCAGCGTGGACGGTTCGAAAGCCGCGGTGCCCGCATCCAGAGGTGTCTTAGTCAAGCGGCAGATGAATTCCGCCAGCGCATGAATGGGGTTCAGCGCCTTGGCGGGGTAAGCGGCATGGCCTTGAACGCCTTCCACCACCACGCGGGTGTTCAGGGAGCCGCGGCGGCCGACCTTGATGCCGTCACCGATCGTCACCGTCGACGAGGGCTCGCCGATCAAACAATGATCGAGCGTGATGTTCTTGTCTTTCAGCCAGCGCAGCATCTTGGGCGTGCCGTTGATGGCTTCACCCTCTTCGTCGCCCGTGATGAGAAAAGCGATCGTGCCTTTGAAGGGGCCTTTGGCGAGATGGCGCCCGGCAGCGGCAGCAAAACAAGCCACCGCCGATTTCATGTCGACGGCGCCGCGGCCATAGAGAATGCCGTTCGCGATGACGCCGCCGAAGGGCTCATGTTTCCACAAGCCGCTGTCGCCTGGCGGCACCACATCGGTGTGCCCGGCGAAACAGAACACCGGCCCGCCCGAACCAATCGTGGCATACAAATTTTCGGTGGTCTGTCCGCCATCGCCGCTGAAGGGCAGCGGCGTGCAGGCAAAGCCCAGCGGCGTCAGTGCCGCCGCCAAAACGCCCAGCGCGCCTTCATCCTTCGGGGTGACGGAAGGGCAGCGGATCAGGGCTTGGGCGAGCAAAACGGGATCAATCATCGCCCGGATTTACGCTCCACGGGCGGACCGGTCAAATCTGGGCTTCGCGGGTGAGGCACCAAAAATCCCGTCATGCTGAGGCGCTCGCCGTTCACCTCTGATCCAGGCCAATCTCAAGGATTTGAGCGGCGAGCCTCGAAGCACGCACCGCGTCCGTTCAGTCCCGCAGCAGCTCGTTAATGGAGGTTTTGGCGCGGGTTTTGGCGTCCACACGCTTCACAATCACGGCGCAATAGAGCGCCGGCTTGCCGTCGCCGCCACCGCTGGTGCCGGAGACCACCACCGAATAAGGCGGCACCTTGCCGTAGAAGACTTCGCCGCTTTCGCGGTCGACGATCTTGGTCGATTTGGAAATATAGGTGCCCATGGCGAGGACGCTGCCTTCGCCGACGATAACGCCTTCCACCACCTCGGCGCGGGCGCCGATGAAGCAATTGTCTTCGATGATGGTGGGCCCAGCCTGCATCGGTTCCAGCACGCCGCCGATTCCGGCCCCTCCCGACAGATGCACATGCTTGCCGATCTGGGCGCAGGAACCAACGGAAGCCCAGCCATCGACCATGCTGCTTTCATCGACATAAGCGCCGACGTTGACAAAGCTCGGCATCAACACCACGCCTTTGGCGATATAGGCCGAGCGGCGCACGATCGAGCCCGGCACGGCGCGAATACCGGCGGCGCGGAAATTCTCGGCCGTCCAGCCTTCGAACTTCATCGGCACCTTGTCCCACCAGACGCTGCCGTTGGGACCGCCTTCGATCACCTGATTGTCATTGAGGCGGAAGGAGAGCAGCACGGCTTTCTTCAGCCACTGATGCGTCACCCATTCGCCTTCGATCTTTTCGGCGACGCGGAAACGCCCGGCATCGAGACCGTCCAAGGCCGCGTCTACGGCGTCACGGATTTCGCCTGTGGTGGCAAGGCTGAGCCCTTCGCGGGCATCCCAGGCGCGTTCGATAACGCCAGAAAGCGCATCAGAAAGTTCTTTTGACATGGCCATTTTGGGAAAGATGTTTCAGAGCCGGATGGTCTGAAGGAAATCGCCCAAATCGTCAATCGTGTGGTGGATGTGGCCGCTTGCCTCGCGAGGCGTGTCGGGGCCTTGATCGGACCAGGCCGAGCCATTGGCCAGCCACACCGTGGTCATCCCCAGGGCATAGGCGGGGGCAAGATTGACTTCCATATCCTCAAACAGCACGGCGGTGGCCGGATTGATGCCGGTTTCGGCGACGATGCGGGCATAGGCCTCGGGCTGCGGCTTGGGCTTGAATTCCATGCTGCGGATGTCCCAAATGCCGTCCATCAGCCCGCTGAGCCCGGTTTTTTCCAGCACCCGCTCGGCATGGTTGCGGCAGCCATTGGTGAAGACATAGCGCTTGCCCGGCAGCCGCGCGATGGCCTTGGCCAAGGCTGGATCGGGTGTCAGCACCGACAAATCAATATCGTGGACGTAAGCCAGAAAAGCTTCGGGATCGATGCTGTGATGGGCCACAAGCCCACTCAGGGTTGAGCCGTAGGCGCTGTAATATTTGCGCCGCAGCGCCTTGGCCTCGGCTTCTTCCAGCTTCAGCTCGCGCATCAGAAAGGTGTTCATGCGCTGTTCGATCTCGGCGAAGAGATTGCTGCGCGCCGGGTACAGCGTGTTGTCGAGATCGAAAATCCAAGTGCCGATATGGCGGAAATCGGGCGCGGTATCGTTCGTAAATTTATCCATGACTCTCAGCTAAGCAGCCGATTGCGGCAATTCAAGCAGGCGCTGCGCTTCAATCCTTACGCGGGGCGGGGAAAGTTTCGGTAAACGCAGGGCTTATCGCGCCCCGACCAAGCCGGTATCCGCGACATGGGCGATGAAGCCGCTGGCGCCTTTCAGGTTGGTTTCGGCAAAGCCTGCCGGGGTCAGGCCGCGTTTGGCGCAGTTTTCGCGCCCCTGGATATCAAATTCGATGCTGGTGACACAAAATCCGTTTGGTCCACCCAGCAGCGGCGGTCCTTTGCCTCGCTCCACGCGCAGCCAGATTTTCTGCCCCCCGATGGGGTCGGTAATGAGGTGGGAGCAGCTGCCCGCGGCCACCGTCCACCAACCGCGCGACACAAAGGCAGCGCCCGCCTTTTGCCCAATAGCTGCGCCAAAATCGGCTTTGCTGTCGTTGCACAGGGTATAGCCCGCCGGCACCGCCGATTTCAGCGCCTCGGTCTCCAAGGCATCGAACAGGGCGGTCTTCGGGGCATTGGCGGCCAAATGCAGGCGCTGACGGAAGGCTTGCAGGGCGGCATCCAGTTTCTTGTCATCGCTGACATCGCGCGCGCCCGAATCGCCCAACAGACGGCGCAGCCCAGCGTGCTCGGCTGCGGGCATCGAAGGCAGGTCGGGTGTCTCGCGCAAGGTGGTGGTCATGACGCGCATGTGGTGGGTGTCGATCTGGGCAAAGCCAAGCTCGAAGCCATCGGCTGGGCAGCGCGCGCCAAAGGGCAGCGTCCAGGAAAAAGTCTTGTCCTTGACGCAAAAATTGGTCGGTCCGCTCCAGGCGCGCGGGCTCCCGCTATGGGCTCTGGAGCTGCGCGCGGTGAGATAATAGGCGTCGGCGGTAAGATCGCCGCCAAACACCACCGCGCAAGCGCCGGGTGCGATTCTGGTCCAGCCTTGCACCGAGACGTTGGGGACATTCACTACCGCTGCGGCTGCATAGAGCACATAGCTGGTGCGGTTGCAGGCGCTGAGGGCAGCATGCGTAGGGGCGGCGGTCAGAGCAAAGGTGAGCGTCAGGCCAGCAAGGGAAAATGCGCGTCCCATAGATGCCGTTGTCACTCCGCGGTGATCAGCGTGCCCGCGCCATGTTCGGTGAAGAGTTCGAGGAGCAGCACATGGGGAATGCGCCCGTCCAGAATGACCGCGGCCGAAACACCGCTCTCCACCGCTTCGATAGCGGTTTCGATCTTCGGGATCATGCCGCCTTTGATGGTGCCGTCAGCGATCAAGGTGCGCGCCTCGCTTAAGGTCAGGCGCGGGATCAACTTGCCGTCCTGGTCGAGCACACCTTCGACATCGGTGAGCAGGATCAGGCGTTCGGCTTGCATGGCGCCAGCCACCGCACCCGCAACCGTATCGGCATTGATGTTGAAGCTTTCGCCGTGGCGGCCGACGCCGACCGGGGCGATCACCGGAATCAAATCGGATTTGATGAAGGTGCGCAGCACTTCGGGGTTGATCTGTTCCGGCTCGCCGACAAAACCCAAATCGATCGGCCGTGATTCCTGGGTGACCGGATCAACCTTCATGCGCTCCAGCTTGTGGGCAACGACCAGATTGGCGTCGGTGCCGGAAAGCCCGATGGCATGCCCGCCTGCGGCGTTGATGCCGGTGACGATCTGCTTGTTGATCGAGCCGGTCAGCACCATCTCGACCACTTCCATGGCCGCTTTGTCGGTGACGCGCAGGCCATCGATGAACTGCGAGGGGATTTCGAGCTTTTTCAGCATCGCCCCGATCTGGGGCCCGCCGCCATGGACCACGATCGGTTCCATGCCGGTCTGCTTCATCAAGACGATGTCCAGCGCGAAATCTTTGGCGATTTCCTCGCTCATGGCGTTGCCGCCGAATTTCACCACGATGATCTTGGTGTCGTATTTCAGGATGTAAGGCAGCGCCTCCACCAGCACGCGAGCTGTGGTGCGCCAACGCGCCATCGAGCGCAGATTCTTGTCCTGACCAAGGTCGTCCGAAAAGGCCATGCAACTCTCCCGAAGCCGGGGCGTTATAACAACATAATTACGCAGCCGCCAACGCCGCCAGATGCGCTTTTAAGCTATCGAGGCCCGAAGCTTTCAGCGATGAGGTGGCGAAGAGGGCGGGATAGGCAGCAACATGCGTTCTGGTGGCCGCATCGACCTCGAGGCGGATCTGATCCAGCTCATGGGCGGCCAGCGTGTCGGTTTTGGTCAGCACGGGGCAGTAGGACATCGCCGCCCGGTCGAGCAGCTCCATCACCGCATGATCGACCGGCATGACGCCGCGCCGCGCATCGATCAGCAGCACCACGCGCTTCAGCGTCGGGCGGGCGCGCAGATAGGCAAAGATCATGTCCTGCCATTCGGCGGCCAATTCTTTGGAGGCTTTGGCGTAACCATAGCCGGGCAGATCGACCAGAATGAGCTGCCCGCCCAGGTTGAAGAAGTTGATCTCACGGGTCCGCCCGGGCGTTTGCGATACCCGCGCCAAAGCTTTGCGGCCTGTCAGCGCATTAATCAGACTCGATTTGCCGACATTGGAGCGCCCGGCAAAAGCAGTTTCCGGCAGGCCCAACGGCGGCATGCCGTCCTTGCGCGAGGCCCCCCAGAAGAAGTCGCAAGGCCCGGCGAAGAGCTTGCGCACCGCTTCTGGATCGACATGGCGCTCGTTCAGGCTTTGCGCGTGTTCGTCGGCTTCGCTCACGCCGCGTCCTTACGGCCGATCAGGCTGAGGGCCCAACGCGGCGGCTTGAGGTTTTCAAACAAGTGAATCGGCACGCCTTCGCGCTTCATCATGTAACCCTGCTGCGCCATCGAGAGGATGTTGTTCCAGGTGTAATAGATCACCAGACCAGCGGGGAAGCTGGCGAACATCACCGTGAAGATCAGCGGCATGAAGGCAAACATCTTGGCTTGAATGGGGTCGGTCGGTGCCGGGTTCATTTTGAACTGCACCCATTGCGTCACACCCATCAGAAGCGGCCAGAGGCCGACATGCAGCACGAAGGCCGCGCCCGCCAGCACGCCCGGCAGGCTCGCCGGTACCGTGAAGGGCAAGAGGCCGAAGAGGTTGAGATAAGACGTCGGATCGGGCGCCGACAGATCGCTGATCCAGCCCCAGAACGGCGCGTGGAACATTTCGATGGTGACGATCTGCACTTTGTAGAAGGCGAACAGGATCGGGAACTGCACCAGCATCGGCAGACAGCCGGAGACCGGATTGATCTTCTCGCGCTTGTACAGCTCCATCATTTCTTGCTGCTGCTTGGCCGCATCGTCGCCAAATTTCTTTTTGATGGCCTCCATCTGCGGCTGCACCTTCTTCATCTTGCCCATGGATTTGAAGGAGGCGTTGGCAAGCGGGAAGAGCACGATGCGGATCAGGATGGTCGCCAGGATGATGGCGAGGCCGAAATTGCCGACGTAATGCGAAATCTTGTCGAGCAACCAGAACAGCGGCTTGGTCAGAACGATGAACCAGCCCCAATCCACCGCATAATCGAAGCGGTTGATACCCAGCGTGGTCTCATAAGTCTTCAGCTGCTCGACCACCTTGGCGCCGGCGAACAAATGATGGGTAACGGTGACGGGCTTGCCAGGCGCGAGCGTGCGTGGCCCCAGCGCGTAATTGGCTTGATAGGATTTGGTCGAACCATAAGGCGTGGCATGGAAGGCGCCGTTGAAGGCGGCGTCCTGCGGCGGAATGATCGCCGCCATCCAATATTTGTCGGTGATGCCGAGCCAGCCGCCGGTGGAATCAAAGGTCTTGGGCTGGGCGTCGTCCTTGTCGAAATCCTTGTAGGTGGCGTCTTCCAGCTTGCCTTTGGCCGCGCCGATAAAGCCCTCATGCAAGAGCTGATAGGTCTGATGCGGCGGCACGCCATCGCGCACCACCAGGGCATAAGGATAAAGCGTCACGGCGCCGGCCGAGGTCTTAGCGACGCTGTCGCTGACCGTGAACATATACTGGTCATCGACCGTGATGGTGCGGGTGAAGGTAAGGCCCTTGCCGTTGTCCCAAGTCAGTACCACCGGGTGGCCGGGCGACAGCGTTGATCCGCTCGCCAGCTTCCAGGGCGTCTGGTCACCGGGCACCGGGGTGCTATGGTCCTGGGCGCTCCAGCCGAACTGCGCGAAATAAGGGAATTTGGAACCCGACGGCGCCAACAGATCGATTTCTGGGCTCTTCTTGTCCACGGTCTCGCGGTAATGCTTGAGCTTCAAATCATCGAAGCGTGCGCCCTTGATCAGGATCGAGCCGTTGACCGTCGGGGTGTTGATGGTGATGCGCGCGCCACCGAGCTGCAGGGCGGCTTCGCGCGTCAGCGCTTGCGCGGCGGGGGCAGAGACCCCTGGCGGCAGCGGAATGGCGGAAGGCGCTTCGGCGCTGGCGAGCGGCTTTTTCTGCTGCAAGGCCAGCTTCTGAGCCTGTTCTTGCTGCAGCTTGGCTTGCGGCGCCGCGAAGAAAAACCACCAGCCGCCCATGAAGAGGGCCGAAAGGGCGAGGGCAACGAGCATATTGCGGTTGTCAGACATCGAAGTCCTATAAGTCCTAACGGGTGGGACGCGGTGGAACGGGGTCGTAGCCTTGGCTGCCGCCAAGCCAAGAAATCGGGTGGCAGCGGGCGAGACGGCGGACCGTCAGATACAGGCCTTTGAAGGGGCCGTGAACCCGCAAGGCCTCAATAGCATAGTTGGAACAAGTCGGCATGAAGCGGCAAGACGGCGGCAACATCGGCGATAGGAAATAGCGATAGAAACGGATCGGCGCGATCAGCAGCGCCACGGCAATCTGCCGCAGGGCCCTAACCGCGTACATCAGACCGCTTCGCATCGTCACCGTCTCCCGCCAGCTTCGCCGCTTCGGCTTGGGCCGCCAGCTTCACATGGGCTGCGGTCAGGATTTGGGCAAGGTCTTTTAAGAGGGCGTCATAAGGCCGGGTCAGGGTGACGGTGCGGGCCACGAGAACATAATCGGTACACTCTATGCCTTGCTCGCTCAGAATGGCTTGGGCGACGGCTCTGAGGCGGCGTTTGGCGCGATTGCGCGCCACGGCGTTGCCGACTTTGCGGCTGGCCGTGAAGCCGACGCGAATCCGCCCAGCCTTGGCGACGGGCTCCGGCGTAGTGCAAACTTCGAGGGTAAGCCCGGCCGAACTCCTGCGCACGCCTTTTTGGGCGCGCAGAAAATCGGCTCGCTTTCTGAGATGGTCGGCCAACAGCCTTCCCAAGGCCCGGCCCCCTTCACGTTCAGAGACTGGGGCTGTGATTAGGCCGAAAGCTTCGCGCGGCCATGGGCCCGGCGACGCGACAGCACCTTGCGGCCGCCTTTGGTGGCCATACGGGCACGGAAGCCGTGGCGGCGTTTGCGCACGATGACGCTAGGCTGATAAGTGCGCTTCATTGGGCATTCTCCGGTCGGCAAAAGAGGCGCGGGTTCTAGGCATTGGACGGGGGCCTGTCAATGACCCTGGTGAAACGGACCTCCATCACCCCACTCCGTCATGGCCGGGCTTGACCCGGCCATCCGGTGGTAGGGCCAGCTCAGTCGGAGAAATGGATGGCCGGGTCGGGGCCCGGCCATGACGGAAGAACGAAGAGAGGGGGTATGCCCCCTAACCCTCTCAACCTATTTATCCGCCTTAGCCTTTTTTTTGCCGGAGGACGGGCGCCTTATGCCGCCCAATGCGAATCCAGACGGGGCAGCTCCAGGGGGTATGGAGCCTCGTGGCTTATGGCCTGTCGGGGCGCATCCTCTTGCTGACTATTTTGTACGTTTTGGCCAGCGGGGCGCTGATCTTCCTGCCCGCTATGGGCCTGAAAGAGCGCGAGCTTTTGGAGGATCACATCCTCTCGGCCGAGCTCACCATCCTGCCTTTCACTACCCCGGGCCAGGAATGGCCCGATGAGCTGCGCCAGAATCTCCTCGCCCATGCCAATGCCGACGAAGTTCTGCTGCGCCGGGCTTACCAGCGCGATTTCTTCCAGATCGGCAAAATGCACTCCCAGATCGACCGCACCATCGATCTGACCAAGACCCGTTTCGGCAACGACATCCTCAATGCGCTGGATTGCCTGTTCGCTGGCGGCAGCCGCACCCTGCATGTCATCTCCCCTACCAGCATCAAAGACGCCCAATCCATCTCCATCATCTTGAGCGAAGCGCCGATCCGGGCTGAGCTGGTCACCTATGCCAAGCGGGTGACGGAAGCGGCGGCCTTCATCTCCGGCCTCACCGGGGCGCTGGTCTTCCTCAGCCTCTATTATGTGGTGGTCTCGCCGGTGCGGCGCATCACCCGCGCCATGGGCGCATTTCACGAAAATCCCGAAGACGCCAGCCGCATCCATAGCCCCTCGGCACGCTCCGATGAGATTGGTGTCGCCGAGCGCGAGCTCGCTGCCATGCAGCGCGACCTTTACGGTTATCTGCGCCAGAAGGCCCGTCTTGCCGCCTTGGGCACGGCGGTGTCGCGCATCCAGCATGATTTGCGCAACATCCTCGCCAATGCCCAGCTCGCCTCCGACCGCCTCGCTGTCAGTGAAGACCCGGAAGTCAAACGCCTCGCGCCGCGGCTGGTGACGGCCATTGACCGTGCCATCGCGCTCGCCACCACCACACTGAAATATGGCCGCAGCGAAGATGCACCGCCGCAGCACAGCGAATTCTGCCTTTATGCTTTGGTGGAAGAGACCGCTGCCGCCGTGCTGGAGCGCCGCACCGATATCGCTGTCACTCTCGAAAATCACATAACCGAAGGCTTTATGGTGCGCGCCGATCGCGAGCAGTTGTTTCGTATCGTGCTCAATCTGCTGCGTAATGCCTGTGAAGCGCTAAAGGGCACCGGCGCTGTCACCATTTCTGCCGCGCGGACCGAAACCGGCTGCGCCGTCGAAATCGCCGACACTGGCCTTGGCATTCCAATTCCTGTGCGCAGCAAGCTGTTTCAGCCCTTCGTTTCTGCCGCCCGCCCCGGCGGCTCCGGTCTCGGCCTCTCCATCGCCCGCGACCTGGCGCGCGGTCACGGCGGCGATGTCGTGCTGGTCTCGACGGGAGCCCAAGGCACGGTGTTTCGCATTACCTTGCCGGGGTAAAGCGGACATGTGATGCTGCGGTAGTGTCACGCGCAAAATCTGCGATTTTGCAAGAACCCCGCGCCCATTTGTTCGCCTAGAGTACAAGTGAACATCCGTGGAACCGCAGGCAGCGCTCAGCGTTACACAGAGCGACCTCTATAGGGAGACTTGCATGCGTTCTCTGAAACGCGCTGTTTGCGCGGCGGCTGTGTTCGCCGCCATCGCTGTCCCGGCTTCCGCCCGCGTGGTCTGCAACGCCGAAGGCGATTGCTGGCATACCGATAAGGTCTACCACTATAAGCCGGACGTGAAAGTCGTGGTCCATCCCGACAGCTGGTACTTCCGCCAGACTTGGGACAAGGACCGGCGCTATCATGAACATCACGATGACCGTGGCTACTATCGCAACGGTCAGTGGGTCCCGTTCTAACCACTATGGGCAGGGCGGCGCGGTGCCGCCTTTACCCTCAGTTGCTACTGCCCCAGCGCCTTTTCCACCGCCTGGGCCAAGCTAAGCCCGGCATAGTCCTGGGCGCAGAAAAACCGTCCGCTGACACCATCATTGAGCAGCGCGGGCACCAGTGCGCCCGGCACAACACTGGACGGATCGTTAGGGGCTTTGGGACCACCTAGATCGGTGCGCAGCCAGCCGGGATCGAGCAGGTTCATCTGCACGCCCGTGCCTTTTAGCGCTGGCACGAAATCGCGGACGAATTTGTCGACCGCGGCTTTGGAAATGGCATAGGCCGTCAGTTGCGGTTCGTTGGCGATGCCGGAGGTGACATTGATCACCCGCCCCCATTTGCGCGCCAGCATCGGCGGCACCAAGCGATGGCAGATGCGTGCCAAGGCAATGACATTGACCTCGAAACTCTTGCGGAAATCTTCCGCCGGAATCTCCCAAGGATTGTCGCGCCACGGCGTCATCACAGCGGCGTTGTTATAGACGATATCGATATCCTGCTTCTGCGCGGCATCGAGCATGGTGTCGACTTGCGCTTGATCGGAGAGTTCGCCGGCCACACTGACAACCCGCACGCCCAGCCCTTCGAGTTTTTGCGCCAGCGCTGCGGTGTGCGCGGCCTCGCGGCTATGCAGCACCAAATTGCAGCCCAGCTGCGCCAAGCCTTCACTGACATGCACGCCAACGCCGCGGCTCGCGCCGGTCACCAGCGCCCATTTGCCTTGCAGATTTTGCATCGGAAGAATCCTTAGTCAGCCTTTCGGCGTGATCCAATTGACATGGCCCATCTTGCGGCCGGGGCGGAAGTTGCGTTTGCCGTAAAGATGCAGGGCGCCGCCATTCTGTGACAGGGCCTGCCAATCGGCGGCTTCTTCGCCGATCAGATTTTGCATCACCGCATTGCTATGGCGTTCGGGATTGCCCAAAGCCCAGCCCGCCACGGCGCGGATATGCTGCTCGAATTGACTGACCAGACAGGCATCCATGGTCCAATGGCCGGAATTGTGCACCCGTGGGGCGATCTCGTTGACGATCAGCGCGCCATCCTTGCCGACGAACAGCTCCACGGCGAAAACACCGATGTAGTCGAGACCTTCGCCGATGCTGCGGGCGATATGCAGCGCGTTTTCCACCGCCTCCGCTGTCAGCGGCGAGGGCACGGTCGAGCGGTGCAGGATGTGATGGCGATGGACATTGTGCGGCGGATCGTAAGCGGCAAAGCTGCCATCCACCCCACGCGCGGCAATGATCGAAGCCTCATAAGCAAAATCGACGAAGCTTTCGGCGATGCAAGGCACGCCACCCAGCTTTGCAAAGGCCGCCACGGCTTCCTCTGGCGTCGCCACCATGGCTTGGCCTTTGCCGTCATAGCCGAAGCGGCGCGTCTTCAGCACCGATGGACCTTGCACTTGCCCAGCGTCTTCCACCGTGGACACGTCCAGGAAGCGTGGTGTCGCCAATCCCAGCGAGGCGATGAAGTTCTTTTCCACCAGCCGGTCCTGGGTCAGCGCCAGGGCCCGCTCATTGGGCCGCAGCGGCACATGCGCGGCCACAAAGGCCGCCGTCTCGGCGGGCACATTCTCGAATTCATAAGTGACCGCATCGCAAGAAGCGGCGAAGCGGGCCAGGGCCTCGGTATCTGTGTAAGGCGCCAGGGTGTGGGCGGCGGCGACCTCAAAACCCGGCGCTTCCGGCTTGTCACAGAAAATGTGGGTTTTCAGCCCCAGCCGCGCCGCGGCTAAACTCAGCATGCGCGCCAGTTGGCCGCCGCCGAGAATGCCAATGGTACCGCCAGGGGGAACGGGGCCGCTCATGCTTCAGGGGTTTCGGGCACGCCATCGGTTTGGGCTTGGCGCCAAGCTGTCAGCCGCGCCGCCAAAGCCTGGTCCGATAGCGCCAGGATGGCCGCGGCATGGAGGGCTGCGTTCTTGGCCCCCGCCTCGCCGATAGCAAAAGTGGCGACCGGCACGCCACCCGGCATCTGCACGATGGAATAAAGGCTGTCCAACCCCTTCAGGGTCTTCGACTCCACCGGCACGCCCAGAACTGGCAGGGTGGTCATCGAGGCCGTCATACCGGGCAGATGGGCCGCTCCCCCCGCACCAGCGATAATCACCTTAAGGCCGCGCCCGGCAGCGCTTTTGGCATAGTCGACCATGCGGTCCGGGGTGCGGTGGGCGGAGATGATTTTGCTCTCGAAAGCGATGCCAAGGGCTTCCAGGATGGTCGCGGCAGGTTTCAGGGTGGGCCAATCCGACCCGCTTCCCATGATGATCCCAACTTGCGGCATACTGGCTTTCCCGAATCGCGAGGGTTTGAAGGCCCGTTTATAGGGGTGGGGAGGCGGGCGGAAAAGTGTTGTGGCGCCGCGTTAATACTTTATTGGGGAAGATGAGCGAATTCTTAACGAAACGCTGAGGCCGGCATGAAGATCGAAAAGACCAGCGCGACGCGCTCCGTGGGGGCTACCGCCTATGCCCGCGCCGCCAAAGCCGCCGATACGGTCCTGCCGCCGCCCCCGGTCACGGCCACCGCCAGTGTGCTCGGTATTCCTGAGGCGGAGTTCACGCCCCGGGTGCGCGACGCCATCATGGCCCTGATGGGCGAGGTCGATAATCTGCGCAAAGAGCTGCAGAAAACCCAGGAACGGCTGGAAGCGGTGGAAAAGACCGCCGATCAGGATCAGCTTTTGCCGCTGCTCAACCGCCGCGCCTTTGTCCGCGAGCTGACCCGCTACATCTCTTTTGCGGGGCGTTACGGCACCCCGGCGACGTTGCTCTATTTCGATCTCGATGGCTTTAAACAGGTCAACGACACCTACGGCCATGCCGCGGGCGACGCCGTGCTGGCCCATTTCGCCGACACCTTGCTGGCCCAGACCCGCGACAGCGATGTGGTGGGCCGCCTCGGTGGGGATGAGTTTGGCGTTCTTCTCGCCCATGCCAATGTCGCGCAGGGCCGGATCAAAGCCGATGTGCTGGCGGAGAAGCTGGAAGCCAACCCCACGCAGTGGCAAGGCAAGACGATCCCGATTGCCTTTTCCTACGGCGCCTTCGAACTTAAAGGCGACGACACCCCCGACCTCGCCATGGCCCGGGCCGACGAAGCGATGTACGCGCAAAAGAAAAGCGGACGATAGCGAGAAATATCCCCGCACATCATTCCCTCATCCGTCATGGCCGGCCTTGACCCGGCCATCCAGTGAAGACGTCTGCTCAAACGGAGATATGGATGGCCGCCTCAAGGGCGGCCATGACGAATTGGGTCAAGCGGATGTGCCCACCCCCCTAAGCAATTATATCCGGCAGCAGCTGGTTTTCGATCTGGGCGATCTGATCTTTCAGTTGCAGTTTGCGCTTCTTGAGCCGCGTCAGCTGCATGATGTCGGGGTGCGCCACCAAAGCATCGATGGCGGCGTCGAGATCGCGATGTTCTTGAGTCAGTTCGGCCAGCTTGGCGCGCAGCGCCACCTGTTCCGGGGCCGTGACTTGGCTTGTCATCTTATGGCTTGGCCTTCGATTTTTGGACTGGGCCGTCCCAGCGTTTGGCTTTGGTCCAATTATACCCGAAACAGTCGAGAATCCGTCCCACGAAATGATCAACCAGATCTTCCAGACTGTCGGGAGCAGCATAAAAGGCAGGCACTGGCGGCAAGATCATTGCGCCCATTTCGGTCAGTGCCGTCATGGTCCGCAAATGACCCAAATGCAACGGGGTCTCACGCACCGCCAGGACCAGGCGGCGGCGCTCTTTCAGATTAACGTCGGCGGCGCGGGTGAGCAGGGTGGTGGTTACACCGGTAGCGATCTCGCTCATGCTGCGCACCGAGCAGGGCGCCACCACCATGCCTTTGACGGTAAAGCTGCCTGACGCGATCGAGGCAGCAACATCACCGGCAGCGTAATGAAAGTCGGCTTTGGCTAACACTGATTTGAGACTGAGTTTCGTCTCAAGCCCCAGCGTCAGTTGTGCCGCCTTGCTGATCACCAGATGTGATTCGACACCGACATCCCTTAGTGCGTCGAGCAAACGAACACCGTAAACCACCCCGGAAGCACCGGAAATGCCCACCACAAGGCGCTCTTTGACAGCCGTATTTGTTTGGTTTTTGCCCATCGCCTTTTCCTTTACAGGTCGCAAAGCATTCCGCAAAGAGGCTGATGACAGAAGGGTGACTTGGTGGTTTACTTTCTAGGCCACTCAAACACTGAGGTCGTGCATGATACAGCCAGGGCATATCCAAGAGTTGTCCGAAAAGCATCAGAAGCTCGAAGAGCTGATCTCCACCGAAATGGCCCACCCCGATTGGAACGAAACGCGGGTTGCGGCGCTCAAAAAGCAAAAACTCCGGATCAAGGATGAGTTGGAACGCATAAGAAGCGATCTACACTGAACACTTCGCTGCAACTTGGACCGGGCACGCGTTCTAACGTCTCCTAAGACGGCGCGCGTGCCACCGGTCTGATCACGGCAAACAGCAGCGCCGCCAGCACCAAACACAAAGCGGACGCCAAAAAGGCTGCGCCCGGAAAATAAACCGGCGCGTGACGGCTGGAAAAATACGCAAACAAATTGCCCAGCAAGAGCGGCGAGACCACCGAGGTCAGCCCGCCCAAACTTGTTAGCGCGCCTTGCAACTCGCCTTGTTCTTTGGGGCCGACTTCGCGCGACATGATGGCGTTCATTGCCGGCATCGCCAGCGACATCAGACCGAAAGGCAGCATGAAGACAAAGATCATCCAGCCCTGTGTCGAGAAGGCATAGCCGGCAAAGCTGAGTGTGCCGCCCATCAGCCCGAAATAGACCGCCTTGCGCTCGCCGATGCGGGTCACCAGCCGCGGCAGGGTGGCATAGCTGAAGGTTACGATGGCGCCGACCGCGACCAACGACCAAGCCACCATGCTCGGGCCCCAGCCAAACTTCTCCATGGTGTAATAGCTGAACACCACTGGATTGGCGTCATGGGCGATGCGCATCAGCACCAGCACGGCGCAGAGCGGCAGGATGATCGGAAAGCGCTTCAGCACCAGCAGCGCCCCCAAGGGATTGGCCCGCCAGATTTCAAATTTGCGCCGGTTTTCGAGAAGGTGCGATTCCTTCAACACCAAGAAGCCGTACAGCGCATTGGCAAAAGCCAGCGCCGCGGCGGCGAAGAAGGGCATGTGCACGCCAAAGCCACTGATGACGCCGCCAAAGGCCGGCCCAAAGACAAAGCCGATGCCGAAGGCGGCGCCCACCAGACCGAAATTCTGCGCCCGCTTTTCCGGCGGCGTGATGTCGGCAATATAGGCGGCCGCCGTGGTGTAGCTGGCGCCGCCAAAGCCCGACAAAATCCGTCCCAGAAACAGCCAGCCGATGGTCGGGGCCCAGCCCATGATGCTGTAGTCGATGCCGATGCCGACCAGCGATAGAATCAGGATCGGCCGTCGTCCGAAGCGGTCGCTCAAATTGCCCAGCAGCGGCGAGAACAGGAACATCATCCCGGCAAAAGAAAAGCTCAGCCAGGCGCCATAACGGGCGGCGTCGTCCATGCCGCCATGCACCAGCGTGGCGATCAGTTTGGGCAGCACCGGCAAGATGATGCCTAGCCCCATGGAATCGATCAGAACGGTGATGAAAATGAATACGAGCGCGTGTTTGCCCGCCTGTTGCCCCGCCATGCTGTGTCCTTAGTGAGAACGTTGGGCAAGCTGACAGAGCCCGGCTCGTGAAGCAAGGATCAGCGCGAAGCCTTTGCCTCGTACCAGCCTTTGGAGCGGTTGACGATCGCCACCACCGACAGCATCACCGGCACTTCAATCAAGACTCCCACCACAGTGGCCAGCGCCGCACCCGATTGAAAGCCGAACAGGCTGATGGCGGCGGCCACCGCCAACTCGAAGAAATTCGAGGCCCCGATCAGCGCCGAAGGGCCGGCGACACAATGCTGCTCGCCCGCCCAGTAATTCGCCATATAGGCGAGTCCGGCATTAAAATAGACCTGGATCAGAATCGGCACGGCGAGCAGTGCAATCACCAAAGGCTGGGCAATGATTTGCTGCCCTTGAAAGCCGAACAGCAGCACCAGCGTTGCCAGTAACGCCACGAGTGAGAGCGGCGACAGACGCTGCAACAACCCCGCCAGCGCAGCCTCGCCGCCTGAGGCCAACACCAGGCGGCGCACGATCTGGGCAATGATGACCGGCACCACGATATAAAGCACAACCGACAGCACCAGCGTCGCCCACGGCACGGTGATGGCCGAGAGCCCCAGCAGCAGCGCGACGATGGGGGCGAAGGCCACTACCATAATGACGTCGTTGAGCGCCACTTGGCTGAGTGTGAAATGCGGCTCGCCTTTGGTCAGATGGGACCACACGAACACCATCGCCGTGCAAGGCGCCGCGGCCAGCAAGATCAGCCCGGCGATATAGCTGTCGATCTGGGCGGTAGGCAGCAAGGGGCGGAACAGCCAGCCGATGAATAGCCAACCCAAGAGCGCCATGGAAAACGGCTTCACCGCCCAGTTGATCGCCAGGGTCACGCCGATGCCGCGCCAATGCTGGCCGACCTCTTTGAGCGCCGCGAAATCGATCTTCAGCAGCATCGGAATGATCATCAGCCAGATCAGTCCCGCCACTGGCAGATTGACCTTGGCGATCTCTGCGCCACCAATGAGATGAAAGACGCCGGGCAGCATTTGTCCCAGGGCAATCCCCGCCACAATGCACAGCCCGACCCAGACGGTCAGATAGCGTTCAAAGGTCGACATGGCTTTAAAATCCAAGGCTGCGGGACAGAACGACCGCGCTGGAGGGACAGATGTCTTTGGCTTGGCGGGTCGCAAGAATGACCTCAGGCACGGCGCTGCGTTCCCTCACATTGAACCCAATCTTGCTGAAGAAGGGCGCCGCTGTGGTGGTCAGCAGCCAAGCCTTTCGGGCTCCGGATTGGAAGGCGCGATAAAGCAGCAGCGGCACCAGATTGCGTCCGATACAGCGGCTGCGCAGCGCCTCGGGCACCACAATGGACCGCAGCAGCACCTGTTCGCCGTAAAGCTCGTAACCCGCGAAGCCAACCGCTTCCCCTGCCAGCGTGCTGTAGGCAAAAAAGCTTCGTCCTGCCTCGTTCACATCGCTGGTCGGAAGTCCCGCCGCGCTCAACGCCGCGATCAGGGCGTGATCACTTCCGGCAATAGACCGATCACGCAGAAA
>JARLIR010000059.1 GCA_031291635.1 Rhizomicrobium sp.
GCCTCGCAAAAAAGGAAGACGCAGCATGTTCTGTTATCAATGCGAACAGACTCAATTCGATGAGGGCATTCACGGTTGCTTCGGCAGCAAAGGCGCTTGCGGCAAGGACGCGGCGACCAGCGATCTGCAGGATGTTTTGATTCATCTGTGCAAAGGCATCGCGCAATACACGCTGCGCGCCCGGGCCCTCGGGGCCAGCGATCTCGAGGCCGACCGTTTTGTCATGTTCGCGGTTTTCACCACCCTGACCAACGTCAATTTCGACGCCGACAAATTCGTTGCTTGGATCGCGGAGGCCGCCGCGGTGCGCGCCCGCGTCAAGGCCCTTTATGAAACCGCCGCGCGGACAGCCGGCAAAGACGTGGAAAGCCTCAGCGGCCCCGCCAGCTTCGTACCGGCTTTGGATTTGGCGGGCCTTTTCGCCCAAGCCAATGAAGCGGGCGTGCGCTTTGGCGTCGAACGCATGGGCGAAGACGCCGTCGGTTTGCGCTCGCTGTTGCTTTACGGCCTGAAAGGCGTGGCTGCTTATGCCCATCACGCCAGCGTGCTTGGCGAGGAACGCGAAGCGGTCTTCATCGGCATCGAACGGGCGCTGGACAAGCTGTGTGGCGAGGAAGCCGATCTCGGCGTTTTGCTGGAAGAAGCTTTGGAATTGGGCCGGGTGAATTTCACTGCCATGCAGGCGCTGGACGCCGCCAACACCACCACCTTCGGCACCCCTGAGCCGACGCTGGTGCGCATCACCCCGGTCGCGGGCAAAGCCATCCTGGTCTCCGGTCATGATCTGAAGGATCTGCTCGGACTTTTGGAAGCCACCGCGGGCAAAGGCATCGCCGTCTATACCCATGGCGAAATGCTGCCGGGCCATTCCTATCCCAAGCTGAAAGCCTTCCCGCATCTGAAGGGCAATTACGGCGGCGCTTGGCAGGATCAGCAGACCGAATTCGCCGCCTTCCCCGGGCCGATTGTTTTGACTTCCAACTGCTTGATCAAACCGACCCCGGCTTATCGCGAGCGCGTCTATACGCTGGGGCCTGTGGGCTGGCCCGGCATCAAGCATATCGAAGGCCATGACTATGCGGCGATTGTCGCGCATGCTTTGGCGACGCCCGGTTTTGCGGCGGATGGCGAAGACAAGACCATCACCATCGGCTTTGGCCGCGAGGCGGTGCTGAGCGTGGCTGACAAGGTGATCGCCGCGGTCAAAGCGGGCGACATCAAACATTTCTTCCTGGTCGGCGGTTGTGACGGCGCCAAATCGGGGCGCAATTACTTCACCGATTTCGCTGACAACGCGCCGCAAGACACGGTGGTGATGACGCTGGGTTGCGGCAAGTATCGCTTCAACACCCATGCGTTCGGCAGCATCGGCGGCATTCCGCGCCTACTCGATGTCGGCCAATGCAACGACGCCTATTCGGCGCTGATCATCGCCACCAAACTGGCGGAAGCCTTTGGTTGCGGCGTCAACGAATTGCCCTTGTCACTGATCGTGTCGTGGTTTGAGCAGAAGGCGGCGGCGATCTTGCTGACGCTCTTGGCGCTCGGCGTGCGCAACATCAAGCTGGGGCCGACGCTGCCGGTCTTCCTCACCCCGACTCTGGTCGGCGTGCTGGTAGAGAAATTCGGCATCGCCCCGGTTGGCGCCGACGCCAAGGCCGACATCGCGCAGTGTTTGGCGCGGGTGGCGTAACACGTATTGTCATGGCCGGCCTCCGAGCCGGCCATCCAGCTGTTTCTAAGACTGGATGGCCGGGTCAAGCCCGGCCATGACGCTCTCTAGAACGCTTTACTCCTTCATCACCGCCAGCGCCGCATTGGCGCAGAGGATGTAATCGGAGGTGCTGGCCACCGTGGCTTCGTTCTCGAACCAGAGGAACGGCCATTCGGTTTTCTGTTCCGGGAAATCGGGCTTGATCACCACCACGCCTGGCACCAAAGCCCCCGGCACATAAGAATAATCGGCGCGATTGTGGCCATACATTTGCAGTTTCGAGGCCGAGCCGACGCCGGTGACCAGCGACAGGTTATGCACCGGATGGCGTCCCAGAATGTAATCGAGCGCCGCCAGCGTGTAGTCCTTGCCGATAATCTCCGGGAAGGCTTTGTGCAGCAGATACATGTTGACGCCGAAGCCAGCGACCTGCCCCGAACCGCCCCACGTTCCCATCGACACCGGCACGCCGAACGGCGCCTTGGCGATTTCGGCGTCGATTTCCACCTTGGCTTTCTTCACCGCCTCCGCCAGCTGGGCTTTGTAATCGGCGTCCATATACGGAATGGCGCGGACGGCCGCACCGCCCAGCCAAGCGAAATGCGCCATGATCACCGGCATGAGGCTTTTCAGTTTGGCCGCATAAACCACATCGCCTTTGGTCGCGAGCAACATCTCCACTGTGGCGGGGACGGCAGCAAAGTCCATCCCGAAGGGAAAATCGCTGCGCCCCTTGCGATCCAAGCGGTCGCCCGGATTTTGCTGGTTCGCCCATAACACCTTGGCAGCGGCCAGCGCTTCAGCAGCCAATGCCGGATCCAGCGCGCCAAGCTGGCGCGAGGCCGCCGCAAGTCCTCCAGCCACGAAATAGTCGTTCTCCGGCACATCGGTGGTGAAGACCCAGCGATCGTCGGGTCTGCCTGAACGGCCGTCGACCATGTCATTGGGACCCAGCTTGGGATCGTAAAGCAGCCGGTCGGATTGCGAGCCGGAATCGCCCAGATGGGTATATTGCTTCAGCGTCGGGTCGACGATGCCGACGACGGCATGACCGAAGACCTTATATTGCGCCAAGAGTTGCAGTGTGCCGTGGCGGATTTGCTGCAAGGCATCGTCAACGCCATCGGGTTTGCGGATTTCCACGGCATGGGCGGCTTCATCGATGCTGGTCTCGTCCCAGCGAAGGCCGAACATCTCGCGCGCCAAAACGAGGTTGGCGACGACCTCGGCATTTTCCGGCGTTTGAATGTCGTAATCGCCAGCATCCTGCCAACCGCCGACATTCAGGCCTGGAACATGGTCTCCGGCCTGGAAGGGCGAATCCAGATGCGGCCCCATACGATAGCCATCGAAATGGGTGATGTTGGGCGGGGCTTGGCGGGCATCATCCATATGCGCAAGGCCGGTCCAAACACGATACTGCTCGCGCACCGCCATGTGATCCATCTGCTCGGCCAGATAGGTATCGAGCGAGGTCTGCCAGATATGGCCATAAGCATCCGCCGCGATGCGGAAGGGGTTGGTGGTATGGCCCGCATAGGAAATGGCATAGACGCCGGGCGTTCGCACGCTGGAGAAATCGAAGGTCGCGTAAGCGTAGCGCGTCCACTTGCCCGCTGGCTTGGCGGCGGCGTGGAAGACCGGCTTGGCGCCGTCCGCGGTCAGTTGCACCAGCGTTGCTTCGGCGGGCGCGTTGAAGGCGGGATCCAGTTCGATCACCGCCACCTTGTCGCGTTCCGGCGTGTAGCCAGCCTGATTAAAGGAGACCACGGGGGCGCGGGTCCAGCCCGGGATCACATTGGGATGCACATGCCAGACGATGGCTTTGGACGTGACGCCCGCAGGGATCATGGCGCGGACCACGAACCAGCCGTTTTGTGCCCGGTTGCGCGCATCATAAAGCTGCAGCGGGGCGCTGTCGGAAGTGATGGAGACGCGCGTCAGCGGATCTTCCGGCGACAAGGTGAGGGATTTGGCGCCTTGCGCCAGCGGCAAAGGATCGCCCGAACCATCGCTGGTCATCGGCCCATCGGGATTGCGCGGGAAGAGGCCCGGCGCTTCGCCCATCAGATAGGTTTTGCCGAAATAACTGGTGGGGATGAAATCGAGATTGAAGCCGGCTTTGCCGACGAGGTCCGCGGGCAGCTTCTTGTCGAGATTGACGGTGATGCGAAAGCCGCCTTCCTCAGCCGTGACCACGATGTGGTAGCCGAGTTTGTGCGCGGGATAGCCTGATTCCAGCACCAGCTGGTTCGGCACGCTGCCCACCCGGCGCGAAGCCAAAGTCGGAATCGGGTCCCATTGCTCGGGCGTGGGATTGAGCCGCACTTCGCCATCGGTGGCGATGCGCTCGCCGTGCAAAACGATTTGCAGCCCAGCGTTCTTTTCATCGAAGAACACCGGATGGAATTTGTTTTGATAAACGATAACGCTCAGGCCTTGTTCTTCCAGCGTCTCGTTGGCGCTTAAGGTCAGACCTTGGGCGGCGCAAGGCAGCATCAGGCTGAGACAAGCCCAAAGCCCTGCGACGCCGCTTGTTGTTTTTTGCGGCATTGTTTTCTCCCGTTAGCGTTACCATAACAACAAGCCCAACCTGGACAAGAAGCCCACGCGGATTTGATCCGTGCCGCCACAGGCCAGATTGCGAAACACCACCAAGCGGCCGCAAGGGCAGATCAATATTTTACAGAACAGATTTGTTACATATAACTTTTTACAGCAAAAAACCTGTGATGGCTTGATTTAGCTGCCGCAAGGTGGGATTTGTACCCCATGGCACAGAAGCTTACTGCAAACCGGCTGATCGACGGCACCGTGCTTTATTGGCGCGCGGGAGAATGGACCGAATCATTTGCCGAAGGCGAGGTTTTGGCGAGCGAGGACGCCGCCAAGGCGGCGCTGGCGGCAGCCCAGGATTTTGTCGCTCGCAATCTGGTGGTGGGCACCTATTTGTTCGAGTTGAAGGGTGAGGCCCCGCTCAAGGAGCGCGAAATCATCCGCGCCTTTGGCCCTTCGGTCCGCCCCGATCTCGGCAAACAGGCCGTGAGGTAGATATGTATCGTTATGACGAGTTCGACGCCGCTTTTGTGCGCGAGCGCACCGAGCAGTTCCGCTATCAGGTCGAACGCCGCCTGAAGGGCGAGCTCAACGAAGATCAGTTCAAGCCCTTCCGCTTGATGAACGGTCTTTATCTGCAGCTGCACGCCTACATGCTGCGCGTGGCCGTGCCTTATGGCACGTTGTCGGCGCCGCAGCTCAAGATGCTGGCCCATATCGCGCGCAAATATGACAAGGGCTATGGCCACATCACCACCCGCCAGAACATCCAATACAATTGGCCCAAGCTGAAGGATGTGCCCGATATTCTGGCCGATCTGGCGACGGTGGAAATGCATGCCATCCAGACCAGCGGCAATTGCATTCGCAATGTCACCGCCGATCATTTCGCAGGCGCCGCCGCCGATGAGATCGAAGATCCGCGCCCGGTGGCGGAGATCGTCCGCCAATGGTCGAGCCTGCATCCCGAATTCGCTTTCCTGCCGCGCAAATTCAAAGTGGCGGTGAGCGGAGCCGCGCACGACCGCGCGGCGCTGAAATTCCACGATCTTGCCATCGAAATCGTCAAGAACGACGAAGGCCGCATCGGCTATCGCATTCTGGTCGGCGGCGGCATGGGGCGCACGCCCTATATCGGTTATGCCGTCGGCGATTTTGTCGAGAAGCCGGATCTGCTGGCCTTCCTGGAAGCGGTGTTGCGCGTCTACAACGAGAATGGCCGCCGCGATAATATCTATAAGGCGCGCATCAAAGTCCTCGCCCAGAGTCTTGGCCAGACCGAGATGCGCGAGCGGGTGGTGCGCGAATTCATCGAAATCAAGCGTGCTGGGACCTTGCAGGTGCCGCAAGAAGAGCGTGCCCGTATCGAAGCCTATTTTGCGCCGCCGGCCTTTGAAGCGCTGAACGACGCCCCCTTACCGACGGAAGGCGCTTTGGGGCAATGGGTGGCGTCCAACGTCCACAAACACCGCGCGCCCGGCTATGCCATCGCCACCCTCTCGCTCAAACCGATTGGCGGCGTGCCCGGCGACATCAGCCACGAGCAACTGGATGGCGTGGCGCAGCTCATGGACGATTTCGGTTATGCGGAAATCCGTACCTCCCACGAACAGAATCTCGTCCTGCCGCATGTCAAGCAAAGCGATCTGCCCGCCGTCTTCGCACGGCTGAAAGCGCTGGGGCTGGCGACACCCAATGCCGGGCTGATCACCGATATCATCTGCTGCCCGGGATTGGATTATTGTGACCTAGCCAATGCCCGCTCCATTCCCATCGCGCAAAAAATCGCCGAGCGTTTCGCCGATTTGGAACGTCAGCATGCCATCGGCGAACTCAAGATCAAGATGAGTGGCTGCATCAATGCTTGCGGCCATCATCACACCGGCCATATCGGCATTCTGGGCGTCGATAAGAAAGGCGTGGAATTTTATCAGCTGCAGCTTGGCGGTTCGGCAACGGAAGATGCCGCCATCGGCGAGATCATGGGGCCGGGCTTTGGTGAGAACGAAATCGTCTATGCGGTCGAACGGGTGGTCGATCTCTATGTGAAATTGCGCCAGCCCGGCGAACGCTTCCTCGACACCTATCGCCGCCTCGGCATGGAGCCGTTCAAAAATATCGCCTATCAGGAGCAACTCCATGCCGCTCATTAAGGATGGCGTGCTCGCCGAAGATCTCTACACCGCGGTGGACGATGACGCGCCGTTGCCGGAAGGGCCGGTGATTGTTTCTCTGAAGCGGCTGCGGGCCGAGCGCGACAGCCTGCTGGGGCGCAACCAGAAGCTTGGGGTCAAGCTCACCTCAGCGGAATCGCCGGAAAGCATCGGCAGCGATCTGGAGCGCTTGTCGCTGGTGGTGCTGGAATTTCCCAAATTCCGTGACGGGCGGCCCTTCTCTTGGGCGCGGATTTTGCGCAGCCGGTTGAAGTTCGATGGCGAAGTGCGGGCCAGCGGCGATTTTCTCTATGACCAGATCGCTTTTCTGCAGCGTGTCGGCTGCGATGCCTTTGCCCTGCCGCCCTCGGTGACACCGGCGCTGTTCGCGCGCGCTTTGGCGGAGATGACAAACGTCTATCAGCCTGCCGCGGACGGCGTTAAGACCATTCGCCAGCTGCGCAGCGAACCATAGTTCAACACAGCAACGCCTTGCCCCAATTCCATTTCCGTAAGGGCCGGGCGCCGACACAGCCATGACGGAAGACGGTTAGGGCCGCGGCCCCTTCGCCCCGGCTCACTCAAAACTGTCGTGGCCGCGAAGCTTTGCGTCAACAATTACGCCGATTTCAACCCCCTCCGGAGACGGAGGCTGCGCGCGGGCCCGTTCAATCCCTGACAAACAACAGGGAGTCCCCCATGAAAATCGTCCTTGCGGCCCTCACCGCCTTTGCTTTGGCTGCCCCATTGGCGCTTGCCCAGGACATGCCTCCGGGCCATCCCGGCAAGGCGGGCGACTGGAAGGCCGAACATGCCCGTCATCATGGCGAGATGTGCACCAATCTGTACGCCCATGCCGTCGGTAAGCTGGCCGAATTGGATGTGCAGCTGAAGCTGACCAGCGTGCAGAAGCCGCTGTTCGAGCGTTGGAAAAACGTCAAGCTGGCCGCCGTGAAGGCCCACTCCGCCAAATGCGCGACCATGACCCCGCCCGATGGTGAGGTCTCCCTGGTCGAGCACCACAAGATGAAGATCGCCATGCTGGAAGCCCATCTGGCGGATATGAAAGCCGAACAGCCCGCGCTGGAAGCGCTGATCGGTTCGCTCGACAAGGACCAGCAGGAAGTCTTGAAGCGCGCCGGTCGCGAAGCCGCGATGATGCGGATGCATTTTGGCGAACGCATGATGGAACATCATGGCCGCATGGGCGTTCATGGTCCGATGGATGAGCATGGTCCGATGGATCGCCCCGATCACGGCGCCGCTGACTAAGCCTTACCCTGCTCGCTAAGCCCCTCCCCGGCGAGCAGGCAGGGGACCTGAGTTCAAGTCGAAAGCGGTTCGCCCCCCGTACCGCCAACCCCCTCAGGTCCCCGCTTCTTTTCCTCTTGTCATGGCCCGTCACAACGGGCCAGCCCGCTTTCGCGGCGCGAGACGCGGATCGGGTTTCTTCCCGTTTACAGTTCGGCAACACGCTCTGGATGGCCTGCTGTTGCCGGCCATGACACGGAGGGCAGGGTGAATAATGACCCGCCCCACATCGCCCTTGACCCCCACCCCCCTCTGCCCCATGTAACGCGCGCAATTTTGGGGCAGCGCTGATGAACGCTCCGGTGCCGACGGTCTTGGCTGGCAAAGATATTCCGCTCTATTCCTCGATCCCCGAGGCAATAGCGGCGCTGCGCCCGATCGAGCCGGTCTATGTGCTCTTGCCGCACAAGTTCAAAGCCGCCGCCGAGCGTTTCCTCACCGGCTTTCCCGGCACCCCGATGTACGCGGTCAAAGCCAATCCCTTGCCGCAAGCGATGGATTTGGTCTGGGCTTCCGGCATCCGCCATTTCGACACCGCCTCGCTCGGCGAAGTGCGCATGGTCAAAGAGCGCTTCCCCAGCGCCATCTGTCACTTCATGGCGCCGGTGCGCTTGGCGGGCCACGCCAAGGCCGCCTTCGAGCAGTATGGCGTCACCGATTTCGTGGTCGATTGCGACTTCGAGCTCAACAAGCTGCTGGCGGAAGTCCCCGATCACAGCAAGCTGCGCATCTTCGTGCGGCTGGCGGCGCAGCTGGGCGGCGCGCTGCTGGAGCTGTCCTCCAAATTCGGCACCAATCCGGACGAAGGCGCGGCGCTGCTGAAACGTATCGTGGCGGCAGGCGCGGCCCCGGCCATGACCTTTCATGTCGGCTCGCAATGCGTCTCGCCCTTTTCCTATGCCCAGGCGGTGGAGATCGTGCGGCGCACCATCGACAAGGCGGGCGTCAGCATCACCGCGCTCGACATCGGCGGCGGCTTTCCGGCGCCTTACCTCAACAACGAGCTGCCGCCCTTCCTGTGGTATTTCGATACCATCAAGGAGGCGTTGAACACCTTGGACATGCCCGATCTGCCGCTGCTGTGCGAGCCGGGCCGCGCCTTGGTGGCTGAAGGCATGTCGCTGATCACCCAAGTGGTGCTGCGCAAGGGCGACCGGCTTTACATCAATGACGGGCCTTACGGCAATTTCGACGAGCTGACCTTGCCGGGCTTCGATGTCGATTACCCCTCCAGCACCTACCGCCTCAGCCAAGCCGGTAAGGCCGAGCCGCTGATCGGGGCGGTGCATCCCTACCGGGTCTACGGCCCCACTTGCGATACGCTGGACGTGCTGCCGCGGCCGCAAATGCTGCCCGCCTCCATCGCCGCCGGTGACTACATCGTCTTCGACTCCATGGGCGCTTACACCGTGGCCGTGCGCACGACCTTCAACGGCTTTTA
>JARLIR010000060.1 GCA_031291635.1 Rhizomicrobium sp.
ATCGCGGCATCGGGATCGCCACGATGGATGGCATTCTGCCCCGCGCTGAAATCGTCATAACTCGCCGCCCAAGCGGCTGCGTTCACGGCGAGAAAGGCCAATGCCGTCAGAATTTTCCGCATGCAGCCCCCCTGGCGCACACGGACTATAGCAGCACTCGGCCTGTGGTTGTAGCTACGACAGGGATCAGCCGGAGGGCGTCATGCCGCATCCGATTTGGCCACCGCTCGGGGATTGTAATTGAGCTGCGGCGCTAGCCAGCGCTCCGCCTCTTCCACGGTCCAGCCTTTGCGGCGGGCGTAATCTTCCACCTGATCCTTCTCGATCTTGCCGACGCCGAAATAACGTGCCTCGGGATGCGAGAAGTAGAGGCCAGAGACCGATGAACCCGGCCACATGGCGAAGCTTTCCGTGAGTTTGACGCCAGCGCGGGCTTCCCCGTCGAGAAGCTCGAAAAGCGTGGCCTTTTCGGTGTGATCGGGTTGGGCGGGATAGCCCGGTGCCGGACGGATGCCGCGATATTTCTCGGCGATCATCTCGTCATTGCTGAGCGCTTCATCGGGGGCATAGGCCCAGAATTCGCGGCGTACCCGCGCATGCAAGCGTTCGGCAAAGGCTTCGGCCAAGCGATCTGCCAAGGCGCGGAGCAGGATGGCCGAGTAATCGTCTTTCTCGGCTTCGAAAGCTTTGATGTAAGGGTCTTCGCCATGGCCCGCGGTGACCACAAAGGCGCCGATGTAATCCTCGATGCCCTTGGGCGCCACCAAATCAGCCAGCGCCAGATTGGCCCGGCCATTCTCGCGTTGCATTTGCTGACGCAGCGTATGCAGCGAGGTGAGCGGCGTTTTGCGCGAGGCATCGGTGAAGATTTCGATGTCGTCATCGCCTTGGGCATTGGCCGGGAAAAAGCCGAAGGCGGCTTTGGCGGTGAGCCATTTTTCTTCGACGATCTTGGTCAGCATTTTTTGCGCATCGCTGAAGAGATTGCGCGCGACTTCACCGACCTTGTCGTCATTCAGAATGGAGGGGTATTTGCCGACCAATTCCCAGGTCTGGAAGAAGGGTGTCCAATCGATATAAGGCACCAGTTCGGCCAGATCATAAGCCTCGAAACTCTGCACACCAAGGAAGCTCGGCTTGGGCGGGGCGTAACCAGCCCAATCAAATTTCAGCTTGTTGGAGCGGGCTTCGGCGATAGCAAGACGATGGCCAGGGGCGCGCTGGGCCGCATGGGCACGGGCGACCTCTTCATATTCGGTTCGAATGTTGGCGACGAACTCGGCCTTGTTGCGCGACAAAAGTTGCGAGGCCACACCCACGGCGCGCGAGGCATCGGCGACGTAAACGGTCTGGCCGCGGCGGTAATTGGGGTCGATCTTGACCGCGGTATGGACGCGGCTAGTGGTGGCTCCGCCGATGAGCAGCGGAATGTCGAAACCCTGACGCTCCATTTCGGAGGCGACATAACACATCTCGTCCAGCGAGGGCGTAATCAGACCCGACAGGCCGATAATGTTGGCACCTTTCTCACGCGCCACGTCGAGGATCTTCTGCGCCGGGGTCATGACGCCGATGTCGATCACTTCATAGCCGTTACACTGCAACACTACGCCCACGATATTCTTGCCGATGTCGTGCACATCGCCCTTCACCGTGGCCATAACAATGCGGCCCACTGGTTCCTTGGCAGTGCTGGTATCGGCATCCATGAAGGGCAAGAGATAGGCGACGGCCTTTTTCATGACGCGCGCGGATTTCACCACTTGCGGCAGGAACATCTTGCCCGAACCGAAGAGATCACCGACCACGTTCATGCCGGTCATCAAGGGACCTTCGATGACATCCAGCGGGCGCTTGGCGTTCTGACGGCATTCTTCGGTGTCTTCGGTAACGAAAGCATCGATGCCGTGGACCAAAGCATGGGTCAGGCGTTCTTGCACGGGGAGTGAACGCCACGCCGCATCCTGCACTTCGGCGACGGAGCCATCGCCTTTGTATTTTTGGGCGATATCGAGCAAACGCTCGGTGCTATCGGCGCGCCGGTTGAGGAGGACGTCTTCTACCGCTTCGCGCAGTTCGGTCGGGATGTCTTGATAGACGCTGAGCTGGCCCGCATTGACGATGCCCATATCCATGCCCGCTTTGATGGCATGAAAGAGAAAGGCCGTATGCATCGCCTCGCGCACTTTATCGTTGCCGCGGAAGGAGAAGGAGATGTTCGAGACGCCACCGGAAATGTGCACGTAAGGGCATTCCGCCCGGATTCGTGCGGTGGCGGCGATGAAATCATTGGCGTAGTTGTTGTGCTCGTCGATGCCGGTGGCGACCGCAAAGATATTGGGATCGAAGATGATGTCTTCCGGCGGAAAGCCGACCTGATTGACCAGGATATCGTAAGCGCGCTTGCAGATTTCAACTTTGCGCTCTTCGGTATCGGCTTGGCCTTTTTCGTCGAACGCCATCACGACCACGGCGGCACCGAAACGGCGCACTTCCTTGGCATGGGCAATGAAGATCTCTTCGCCTTCCTTCATCGAGATGGAGTTGACGATGGATTTGCCTTGCACGCATTTCAGGCCAGCCTCGATGACGCTCCATTTGGAGCTGTCGATCATCAACGGCACTTTGGCGATATCGGGTTCGCCCGCAATCAAGTTGAGAAAGCGCGTCATCGCGGCTTCAGAATCGATCAGACCTTCGTCCATGTTGATGTCGATGACTTGGGCGCCGCTATCGACTTGCTGGCGCGCCACTTCGAGCGCGGTGTCGTAATCGCCCGCCTTGATAAGCTTTTTGAAACGCGCCGAGCCGGTGATGTTGGTGCGCTCGCCGATATTGACGAAATTGGAATCGGGCGTGACCGTGAAGGGCTCCAGACCTGCAAGCCGCAGATAGCGCGGCTTCTGCGGAATCTGGCGCGGCTTGACGCCTTTGACAGCCTCGGCAAAGGCGGCGATATGGGCGGGCGTGGTGCCGCAACAGCCGCCGACGATATTGACGAGGCCGGAACGGGCGAACTCACCAATTTTCTCCGCCATGGAATCGGGCGAGTCATCATAGCCGCCGAATTCGTTGGGCAGGCCAGCATTGGGATGGGCGCTGACCAGCGTGTCCGCCACGGCCGAAATTTCCGCCACGTATTGGCGCATTTCTTTGGCCCCGAGGGCGCAATTGAGCCCAATGGCAAAGGGATTGGCGTGGCGCACCGAATTCCAGAAAGCTTCGGTCGTCTGACCGGTCAGGGTGCGGCCGGACAGATCGGTGATGGTGCCGGAAATCCAGATCGGCAGCCGCTCGCCCAATTCCTCGAAGACTTCATCGACGGCGTAGATCGCCGCCTTGGCATTCAGTGTGTCGAAGATGGTTTCGATCATGATCAGATCGGCGCCGCCTTGCATCAAGCCGCGCGTGGCATCGCGATAGGTGGCGCGCAGCTGATCGAAGCTGACATTGCGAAAGGCGGGATCGTTGACATCGGGCGAAATCGAAGCAGTGCGATTGGTCGGGCCGAGACAGCCCGCGACCAGGCGCGGCCGATCCGAGGTGGTGCGGGCGTCGCAAATCTCGCGTGCCAGCTTGGCACCAGCAAAGTTCAACTCTTCCACCAGCGGCTCCAAACCGTAATCGGCCTGGGCGGTGATGGTGGAATTGAAGGTGTTGGTCTCGATGATGTCGGCGCCTGCGCTGAGATACGCATTGCCGATTTCGACAATCAGCTCGGGCTTGGTCAGAGTCAGAAGGTCGTTGTTGCCCTTCAGATCATGACTGTGATCGGCAAAGCGGTCGCCGCGAAAATCGGCCTCGCCCAAGCGATAACCCTGAATCATCACGCCCCAGGATCCGTCGAGGATGAGGACGCGCTTCTGCGCCTCGTCTTTCATCCAGCGGAGGCGTGCGGCGCGGTCGAAACTCATAACGATTCCTTTGCGGTAAGGCCCAGAATGCGGCAGCTGGCGTAGGTCAAATCCGCTTGGTTCAAGGTGTAGAAGTGAAACTGGTCAAAACCTGCGGCATGCAGATCGCAGACCTGCTCGGCCATCACCGTGGCGGCGATCATGCGGCGGGTTTCGAGGTCTTGGTCGAGACCTTCATAAAGGGCCGCAAGCCAAGACGGAATCGAAGCGCCGCAACGCGCCGACATCCTGGCAATGCCTTTGAAATTCGTCGTCGGCATCAAGCCCGGAATGATCGGGATCGAAATGCCCCAACGGTCGGCACGATCGCGAAAGCGCTCCAACGCATCGGTTGAAAAGCAGAACTGGGTGATGGCGCGCGTGGCCCCTGCTTCCACCTTCTGTTTCAGAAGGTCGAGATCATGTTCGAGCGAGGGCGAGTCCGGGTGTTTTTCGGGATAGCAAGAGACGCTGACAGCAAAATCGCCGATGGCGCGGATGCCGCCGATAAGCTCGGGAGTCGAGCGATAGCCTTCGCCATGCGCCTGATAGGCGGCGCCCATCACCGGCATGTCGCCGCGCAGCGCCACGATATGGCGCACACCGACATCCCAATAATCCCGGATGACCTCATTCACTTCCGCTTTGGGCGCTGCCACGCAGGTCAGATGCGCGGCGGGCTTCAGCGTGGTTTCCTGCACCAAGCGCTTGACCGTGGCATGGGTGCGGTCGCGGGTGGAGCCACCGGCGCCATAAGTCACCGAGACGAAGTTCGGTGTCAGCGGCTCCAGGCGTTTGACGGCGCCCCAGAGCTGTTCTTCCATCTCCGCCGTTTTGGGCGGAAAGAACTCAAAGGACACACCAATCGGGCGGTCCTTGGCGACGATATCCTTCAAACTCATGCGGCCTCCGCCTGCGTCCCGGCTTGGGACTGGCCCAACCAGATTTTCACTGTGAGCATGTCTGTAGCCTCGGCGGGTGGAGCGATGGCGTCATTGGCCGCCATGGTAAGCCCTGCCGCCTGAAACCAGCCTTGCACCTCTTTGTCGGAAAAGCCGAGGCGGCGATGAGCAAAATCCTGACGCAAAAATTCGAGGTTGTGCTGGGCAAAGTCGGCGATCAACAGCCGCCCGCCCTTTTGCATTACGCGCCCGGCTTCCTGCACGGCGGCGGCCGGATCATCGAGATAATGCAGCACCTGATGAAAGACCACCGCATCGAAGCCCGAATGGTCGCTGCCCGCCTCGAACGGCAGGCGGTAGGTATCGGCCAGGCGCACTTGGACATGGGCGAGCTGGCTGCGCGCCAAGGCATCGCGCGCAATCGCCAGCATCTCGGAACTGACATCGACCCCCACGGCGCGCTTGGCGAGCGGGGCCAAAAGCTCCAGCATCCGCCCCGTTCCGGTGCCGGCATCGAGCAGTTGCTGAATGGGCTGAGTCGTCAAATGACGCAGAATGGCCTCTTCGACCTCACGCTCCGGCGCATGCAGGCTGCGGATGCGGCCCCATTCCGAGGCGTTGGCTGTGAAATAGGCCGCCGCCGCGGTGGCGCGGGCATCTCGGACTGTGGCGAGGCGCTTGAGATCGCTTTCCGGCGGGCCAGACAAGAGGGCCGCCAGCGCGGCGCTCAGCGCTGCGGCCTTGCCGTCCTCGGTTGCGCGGTAAAACACCCAGCTGCCTTCCTTAAAGCGCTCGATCAGCCCTGCCCCACATAACAGCTTAAGATGACGGGAGACGCGCGGCTGGCTCTGACCGATGATCTCGATCAGTTCGCTCACCGTCAGCTCCGCCTGCCGAAGCAGGAGTAACAGGCGCAGGCGTGTCGGATCGCCCGCGGCCCGGAGCATGGCTACCAGCCCGTCCATTTCAGTCACCTACCACATATAAACATATCTTTATATGCTTCGATTGACCGCCTGTGCAAGCGTCGCGAAACCTGGGAGCAATGGCCCCGCTTCTTGGGGAGGCGGTATGCGGAATTTGGTCCTATTGGTCCTGCTGGGGCTTGTTGCAGCGGGCTGCGCCGCCGGTCCAGAGCCGCGTGACCCTTATGAAGCCACCAACCGGACCGTGTTCGACTTTAACATGACGGTCGATCGCTTGGCATTGCGCCCGACAGCGGAGCGCTACAACGCTTATGTGCCGGAATGGGCACGCGATGGCGTGCACAATGCCCTCGACACGCTGCAGCAGCCCGTTGTGTTTGCGAACGATGTGCTGCAAGGCGCGCCCAGCCGCGCGGGCGAAACGGCAGCTCGCTTCCTGACCAACGCGACCTTGGGGGTTGGCGGGCTGGTGGATGTCGCAAGCCGTGTCGGCTTCGCCGGTCACGAGGAAGATTTCGGCCAGACCCTTGCGGTTTGGGGCGTGGATGAAGGCCCTTTTGTGATGCTGCCCTTCCTGGGGCCGAGCAATCCGCGCGACGCCGTGGGGCTTGGCGTTGATGTCGCCCTCGACCCCACCAATTATATTCGGGTCAAACGGCACGTATTCTGGTCGGGCGTGCACCTTTACGGCAAGGTTCTCGACGCCCGCAGCCGCAACCTCGAGGTTTTGGACGGCATCGAACGCGACTCGCTCGACTTTTATGCAACGGTGCGCAGCCTTTACCGCCAGCATCGCGCCAGCGAAGTCCGTAACGGAATGCCGGCACCCGCCGAGCCGCCGCTTACTGAATGAACCGGTTACTGAATGGCGGCCGATAGCGTTATTTCGCGCCACGAACTTGCCATAAGGCCGAGCGAACATTACCTCTCGCAGCAGCGATGGTCTGACGGGATGTAGATGATGGTGAAACACAAATCGTTCATATTGAGCTTTGCGGTCGTGGCCGCTTTGGTTCTTTCGCTTGGCCTGTCCGCACGCTCCGCCGCTGCCGCGGTGCCGGCCGAGCAATACATCACGGACAATATTCAGAAGGGCCTGACCATTCTGAACAATGCGCAGCTCTCCAAGGAGCAGCGCAAGACAGAATTCCAGGGCTTTCTGCTCGGCATTACCGATATCAATGTGATCGCGCGCTATACGCTGGGCCAATACCGCCGCTCGGCCTCGCCCGAAGATCTGACCGCCTTTGACGCGGCGTTCAAAGATTATGCGATGGCGGTCTATCAATCCTATTTCACGAAATATTCCGGCCAGACGCTGAAGGTCACCGGCTCCTATGCTTTGACCGCCGATGAAACGGTGGTGAAGGCAGCGACGGTCGATCCCAAGAAGCCGGGCGCCAAGCCCTTTGAAGTGAACTTCCGTGTACAGAACACTGGCAGCCGCCAGGTGGTGGTCGATTTCTCGGTTGAAGGGGTATGGATCCGTGAACTCGAACGCAACGATTTCACCTCTTACCTCGGCCAGCATAACGGCGACGTGAAAGCCCTTATCGCGATGCTGAAAGCCAAAGCCGCACAGTCGAAGTAAGTTGTTTCGGCCACTGCAGAAGGAAAAACGGCCCGGGTCATCCCGGGCCGTTTTCGTATTTCTCAATCGTGGGGAAGAAGAGCCCCCTTCGTCTCGCACTCTCGCGCGAGCCACTTCCCCCGCGAAGATGCGGGGGCAGAAATTTACCGCGTGAAGCGCTTGTATTTGATCTTGTGCGGCTGATCGGCGTCGATGCCGAGGCGGCGTTTCTTGTCGGCTTCGTAATCCTGGAAATTGCCTTCAAACCATTCCACATGGCTGTCGCCTTCGAAGGCCATGATGTGGGTGGCGATACGGTCGAGGAACCAGCGATCATGGCTGATGATCATGGCGCAACCGGCAAAGTCTTCCAGTGCCGCTTCGAGAGCACGCAAGGTTTCGACGTCCAAATCGTTGGTCGGTTCGTCAAGGAGGAGCAAGTTCGCGCCCGACTTCAACATCGTCGCCAGATGCACGCGGTTGCGCTCACCACCGGAGAGCTGGCCAACCTTCTTCTGCTGGTCACCGCCCTTGAAGTTGAAGGCCCCGCAATAAGCACGAGAGTTGATGGTGCGCTTGCCGAGTTCCAGCACGTCGAGGCCGCCGGAAATTTCCTGCCAGACGGTTTTGTTGGGATCGAGGCTGTCGCGGCTTTGGTCGACATAACCAAGCTTCACCGTGGGGCCGACGCGCAAGGCGCCCGCATCAGGCTTTTCGAGGCCCGTGATCATCTTGAACAGCGTTGTCTTACCCGCGCCGTTGGGACCGATGACACCCACGATACCGCCCGGCGGCAGCTTGAAATCGAAATTCTCAAACAACAGGCGATCATCAAAGGCTTTGCTGAGGCCTTCAGCTTCCACCACCACATTGCCGAGACGTTCGGCGATGGGAATGATGATCTGGGCCGGACCGGTGCGTAGCTCGGCTGCCTTCGACACCAAGTCATCATAAGCGCTGATACGCGCCTTGGACTTGGCTTGGCGGGCCTTGGCGCCTTGCTGAATCCATTCGCGCTCGCGCGTGATGGTGCGTTGCAGGGCCGCCTCTTCCTGGCTTTCCTTGGTGAAGCGCTGTTCCTGCTCGATCAGATATTTGGTGTAGTTGCCTTCATGCGGGATGCCCTTGCCGCGATCGAGCTCCAAGATCCAGCCCGTGACGTTGTCGAGGAAGTAGCGATCATGAGTGACGAGAATAACGCAGCCGGCATAGCCGCGCAGCGTATGCTCGAGCCAGCCCACCGTCTCGGCGTCCAAATGGTTGGTCGGTTCGTCGAGGAGGAGGATGTCAGGGGCGTCCAGCAGCAGTTTGCACAACGCCACGCGGCGGCGCTCACC
>JARLIR010000061.1 GCA_031291635.1 Rhizomicrobium sp.
ACCAATCTCGTGATCAACACCGACAGGCGCACCTATCATTTGGAATTGCGCTCCGATGCCAAAACCTACATGGCATCGGTCTCCTGGGCCTATCCGCAAGATGAGCTCATTGCCCTGCGCACCCAGAACATCGCAGCCGAGGCGCAAGCCCCGCTTGCATCTGGAATCGACGTGACGGCCATCAACTTTCGTTATCGTGTTGAAGGTGACAATCCGGCGTGGCGTCCCCTGCGGGCGTTTGACGATGGGCGCCAAGTATTCATCGCGTTCCCTTCCGGCATTTCACAGGGCGAGATGCCACCGCTCTGGGTGATCGGCCCCAAGGGCGACGGCCAGCTTGTCAATTATCGTGTCCGCGGCAATTACATGATTGTCGACCGCCTTTTCGCGGCGGCGGAGCTCAAGCTCGGCGCTGGGCCGCAACAAATCGTTCGTATTGTGCGCAATGACGGGACGCAGTCATGAGCGATCAGCCGATTAGTCAGACTCAAGACACGGAACCAAACCGGCCCTCCCCGGCCCATCTCCGCGAAATGCGCCTGCATCCCGAGCGCCCGCCGGTGACGCGGCTGTCACGCAAGGTGTTGCTGGGTCTTGGAACCGTCGCCGCCAGCGGCATTGCGTGTGCAGCCTTCTTTGCGCTCGCACACCACCCTCAGAGCAGGCTGACCGAACGCGTCAATACGACCAGCAGAACAACACCGGATGGCCTCGCGACTTTGCCCCGCGACTACACGGGATTGCCGCATAACGCACCCAAACTGGGCCCGCCGCTTCCAGGCGATCTCGGCAAACCATTCCTCAATGCGGGCGCGCCAGTCCCCGGCATGCCCGTTCCATCTGCACAAAGTTCTCAGCAGCAACGCCTCGTTCAAGAATACGACGCGGCGCGCACCAGCCACCTCTTTGCGACGGCCAACACGGGTCAAGGCGCATCGCCACCCGCACCTGCGATCCCAGCAAACGTGAGCGTGCTGGGTGCACCGCCGCCGTCTACGCCAAGCGGCGGAGAACCTTCCGATCACAAGCTCGCCTTCCTCAGCGCGCCCCTGGATCGTCAAACACAGAGTGCGGACCGCATTGAGGCCGCGCCAAGCCCCTATGTGTTGCAAGCTGGTGCAATCATTCCGGCGGCACTGATTACGGGGTTGCGGTCCGATCTTCCGGGCGAAGTCACCGCCCAAGTGACACAGGATGTGAGAGACAGTCCAACCGGCACATTCTTGTTAATTCCCCAAGGCGCAAAATTAATCGGCCAGTTCGATGCGCAAGTCAGTTTTGGACAGTCGCGAGCCCTCTTGGTGTGGAACCGGCTTATCATGCCAAATGGAAAATCGATCGTTCTGGAGCGACAGCCGGGCACGGATTCGCAAGGCTATGCCGGTTTGGAAGACGAAGTCGACAATCACTGGGGCGCGCTATTCAAGGCCGCCGTATTGTCGACGGTCCTAAGTGTCGGCTCCGAGACTGTCACGAGCAACAGCGAGAACAATCTCGCCCAGGCCATCCGCCAGGGCGCTTCGCAGAGCTTTAGTCAAGCCGGTGAACAAGTGGTGGGCCGCTCTCTCAATGTGCAGCCAACCATCACGATCAGACCAGGCTTTCTCGTCAATGTTCTGCTGTCCCGTGATCTGATCCTGGAGCCCTATCACGCCTAGCGGAGGCATAAGTGGCAAAACTAAAACTTGGCGCCATCGAAAGCGATAAGCCCGTACGCCTGACCGTCGAGCTCCCGGCAGCTGTCCATCGCGATCTTCTTAGCTATACCCAGGCCCACGCAGCTGAGACAGGCCAACATGCGCTGGAGCCGGCGAAGCTCATTGCGCCGATGCTGCAGCGGTTTATGGCGACCGATCGTGGCTTTGCGAAATTCCGCCGCGGAAATGAAACGCATAAAGAGAGCACGCCATCAGGTAAGACGACGTGAGCGGGCTTCGTCTTGCATAAAGGCAACAAATCGGCCCACAACAGCCTCTTCATTTTGAAGCCGCCCACACAAGCTGAACCTCCAAACGGGCGCTCTTCTCAGTGATCGGCTTGCATATCACGCCAGGAGAGCCGATTGCGTTGGCAGTTTGCCGTCGAACCCATCGATTGCTCTGATCAAAGCGCCCCACTTTCTGTGGCTCTGTGATTACCGCCCTGGACGTAACCGTTGGCGCGATAAGCGCGCCACGTAGCACAAGCGTTGGATCATTCTGAGCGCGTGCCGTAGCGACGGCGTAGCGAAAAACGCAGCCGATGGTCGAGCGTAGACTCCCATTGCTAGACTCCCAGTGACGGTGCCCGCTCCATCACCGGCAATACCGCCTATGTCGATGCCGGCTACCACATCACCAGCTGAGGGGCGACCCTAAGCAACCTTCAATGTCACCGACTTCAGTGCCGCAGAACTGGCGCCGCAAGAGATCGTGAAACTTCCAGGTTCGACCCGAAAGCGCATGTCGATATCCCAGAATGCCAATGCGTCTGGCGGCAGATCGAAAGTCAAAGTACGCGTTTCGCCGGGCGCGAGCGTGACGCGCTGGAAGCCACGCAGCTCAAGCACGGGGCGCGGCACCGAGCTGACGTCGTCGCGGATGTAAAGCTGAACCACCTCGTCGCCTGTGCGCGTCCCAGTGTTTTTAACATCCACGCTGACGACCGCCGTCTCACCGACCGTAATGTCGGGCTTGACCAATCGCGGTGCAGAGATATCGAAGGTGGTGTAACTAAGACCATGGCCAAAGGGAAACAGCGGCTCATGCTTGCCTTCGATATATTGGTTCGAGTCGGCTGACGGGTGTCGATTATAGAAGATCGGCAGCGAGCCCACCGAGCGCGGAAACGACACGGGCAGTTTCCCACCGGGATTCGCTTTTCCGAAAAAGACGTCGGCAAAGGCGTGGCCGCCTTCCTGCCCGAGATACCAGCCCTCCAGCAAGGCGCGGGATTTCTCTGCCAAGCGCGTCACAGTAAGGGCACGGCCATTGAGCAGCAGCGCGATGATGGGCTTGCCGGTGGCGATGATCGCTTCCACCAAAGCGTCCTGGTCACCAAAGAGGTTGAGGGTCTCGCGATCGCCCGGTGCCGCCATCATCACCGCTTCGCGTGTGACTTCCGGCCTATCGCCCACCACCAGCAACACGACATCGGAACGCTGCGCCACCGCGACCGCTTCCGCGATGCGGGCTTGGTTTTCCGTTTTCGATGCCGAATTGGCCGGCCTATAGGGAAGATCATGCGGTGTCGGATTGATGATCCAAGCACCGTCGGCCTGTTCAACGGACAGCTGCGGGCCAGCCGCGGCCTTGATTCCGTCCAGGATGCCGATCGCCTTGTCATTGGTACCGGAATAGCCGCCCAATAACGGTTTCACCGAATTGGGCCCGATCACCGCCAACTTCAAAGCCGCAGAGGGATCAAGCGGCAGGATACCGTCGTTTTTTAACAGCGTGACCGACTTTTCGGCGACCTTGCGTGCCAACGCGATATCAGAAGGCGTATTGGTCTGGGCTTCGGCTTGATGCGGATCAAGGTACGGAGTCTCAAACAACCCCGCTTCAAACTTCAGCGCCAGAATGCGAGACACCGATGCGTCAAGCTGGGTTTCCGCCAAACGTCCGCTCCTCACCAACTTGGCAAGCCGGGAATAGGCCTCCCCTTCCGGCAGATCGGCGTCCACGCCCGCATTGATGGCGATAATCGCTGCCTCATCGAGATCGGCCGCCATGTGGTGCTGTGTGGCGAGATTCTCGATCGCCGTGTAGTCGCTGAAATAAACTCCCTTGAAGCCCAATAGCTCGCGCCCAGTGGCCCGCAATAGCGTTTTGCTGGCATGGGAGGGTACGCCTTCAACCTCGTTATAGGACGGCATGATGGATGCAGGATTGGCTGCCTTGATCGCCGCCGCGAAAGGCACCAGAAATGTCTCCCGCAAACTCCGCTCGCTGATGTCCGCAGGGGCCGTATTCAATCCCGCCTGCGGCACGGCGTGCACGAAGTGTTTCAAGGTTACGAAGGCGCGATCTTTCTGTAGCGGACGGCTACGGCCTTGCAGGCCCAGTGCCGCGGCTGTTCCCATGCGGCCGGTAAGATAGGGATCTTCGCTGAAGAATTCCTCGACTCGGCCGTAACGCGGATCGCGCGCCAGATCGAGCACGGGGCCCAGCACGACCGTTCCGCCATTCGCGCGGGCCTCCCGCCCGGTGACGGTGAATGCCGCTTCAATCAGGTCTGGATCGAAGGTGCTCGCCAAGCCTGGTGGGATCGGAAAAATGGTGGCATCCCGCCCCATGAAACCGTGCGCACCTTCGACATGAAAGAGCGCGGGAATTCCCAACCGGGTGTGTTGAAGCAGATAGCGCTGCACCGCGTTGACGAACGCGATTGTCTCGATGGTGCTGCGAAAACCCGACTCATTGGCGCGTGTCGTGCCCGTGGTATCGTTAGGCCGTCCGATTTGGCCAATCCCATGGGGAATGCTCTTAACGGCTTTCGCCGGAGAAAATACGCCTGCCCCGTCCATGATGGCGGTCTTGCTCATCCACATCGAGCAGAGTTGGGCGACTTTTTCATCGAGCGTCATACGCCCAAGAAGATCGCGCACGCGCAGCTCGAGCGGCGCTCCCGGGTCACGATACGGGGCAGCTGCGGTTTTGCCTTGCGCGGCATAAGGAAGGCCTAGAATGCTGCAAGCTAATAGAGTCCGCCGCGTCAGCGCGAGTTTGTCGGTCACGTCTATCCTCTCCTGGCCTTGTCGACCAAACGATGGGCCATCGAACTTTTTTGCGCCCCCCAACAGACAGTATCGGCCTTCGCACATTTGTCCACTCGCGACACTGTCGCCCCCATTATTCACAGATGGGCAGATCGTTGCGATCTTGAAGGAACACGAGTGGGAAAGAAATTGGGCGCGCTCTCGCTGGTGTGTCCACGACTGCCGCCTTCCGCCCCTGTTAACGCCGGCATCCCTAGTCGTACAAAGCCGCTCGGTGTAGCCGTCCTTCTCGCCGGGATGCCCTGCATCTTGCGCCAACGGAATAAAGACTTGCCGCGACCCCGTGCTTCTTTGCAACCCGCGCCACCGGCGAGGTCTTGCTCTCTTCGATGATCGCCTGCCTCTCGTCCTCCGACCAGCGACGCCGCAGGTCTGCCTCGTACACCTTGTTGATCTGTCCAGACATAGGGACGGTCATAGCTCCAAGCGTGTCATCGGCTACGTGGCGGTCGCAGTCGCCATTGTTGCTGCGGCGCTTCACGTCACACACCGAAGTGAACCCGTCGCGGTCTCACCCAGGCCATTCGCCAGGGTGCATCGCAAAGCTTTGCCCAAGTCGGTGGACAAGTGGTCGGCTGCTCTCTCAACGTGCAGCCCACCATCACGATTCGCCCAGGCTTCCCTGTCAATGTTTTGGTGACCCGTGATCTGGACTTAGAGCCATACCACGCCTGATGGAGGTCTAAATGGCAAAACTAAAACTTGGTGCCATCGAAAGCGATAAGCCCGTGCGCATGACCGTCGAGCTTCCGGCGGCTGTGCATCGCGATCTTCTTAGCTATACCGAGGCCCACGCAGCTGAGACAGGTCAACATGCGCTGGAACCGGCAAAGCTCATTGCGCCGATGCTACAGCGTTTCATGGCTACCGATCGTGGCTTTGCGAAATTCCGCCGCGGAAACGATACGCCCCAAAAGACCGGCCTATCAGGCAAGACGCCGTAAACGGGCTTCGTCACGCATAAAGGCAACAAATCGGCCCACAACAGCCTCTTCATTTTGAGCCGCCCACACAAGCTGAACCTCCAAACGGGCGTTCTTCTCGGTGATCTGCTTGTATATCACGCCAGGAAACCGCACCTCGGCCTGGCTCTTGGTCACCAATGTCATGCCGAACCCTGCACCGACCAACGCCAGTACCGATTGCTTGCTGGCCGGGTGAGCCCGATAGTTCGCGCCGCTCCCAAGAAAAGATGCGTAGAACTCCCGGGCCGATTGGCTTTCGTCCCAGCCCTGAACCAGAAATGTCTGATCGCGCAAGTGATGCCATCTTATGATCGTGCGTGACCTCAAGGGATGGGTCTTGGGTAGCGCGAGTAAGACGGGCTCACGATAGATAGGCTCGGCAACCGCATGCGGCCAAAGCGTATGCTTGGTCATAAGTGCTGCATCAATCCGGCGCTCTTCGATTCCCGCCTGGATGTCCCGCTCGTTCATTTCATAAAGGATGATATCTGCGCCGGGATACCGATCACGCCAACGCTCCAGAAGCGCCTGCAGCGGTTTTCCGATGGGCGGCATACGAATACCAAGACGAATTTGGCCAACCTTCCCGGTTGCATTGCTTCGAGCCGAGGATATAACGGCATCAATATCTGCCAGTGCGCGCTGGACATGGACCATGACATTCCGACCGCCGCTGGTCAGGCGAACCCCGAAATGCCCACGCTCGAATAGCGTCAGCCCCAGCTGATCCTCAAGCTGCGAAATTCTGCGGCTCACCGTCGAAGTCTGTACACCGAGTTGAACAGCGGCGTGGCCGAAGTTTCCAGCGTTTGCCGTTGCTGAGAAGTACCGAAGAGAATCCAAATCGATTGATGTGTTTCGCTTCATCGTACTCGACACAGTTGGATAAGGCGCTGAGTTGATCCAGAAAAGTGATTCTTCATCGGCAAACGAAGAATTGGAGGGCGATGGCAAGTTATCGAGCGTACCGATGCCTATTCAATGGTTCCCGTTGGGTTCGCTGACTGGTGGCCCAAAATACGAGCTCGGCAGGTCCCCATCACGGACAATGATTTTCTGCACGACGATTGCTGGATCAACCATGATGAGCTTCAACACATGGCGGCCAACCCTGTCGGCCGCTACCGTGAAGTGCATCGTCCGCGCGTTGTCCTCCGCGTTCTTCTGAAACGCTTTGCCGAGAAAGGTTTCGGAGGCGCGGCTTTGCGGCGTGAAGACGTGCCGCACGTCCGGCGCCTGATTGTCGAGGGTTACCGCCAGACCCAAATTGTTGTCGGTATGAAAATCCAGCGTTGTCCCAGTGATGACGTCGACTTGATAGCTGCCGGGCTTGGCGAGGTAGAGGTCGTATTCCAGCCGAGGTGCAGGATCGCCCGGTTTGATCGATGCGGCAGTCACCGGAAAGACCTCCATCGCCGCTTCTGCGCGACCGTAGTCGGGAATAGCTTGCCAGCTTACATCGCCGACACCGATGTTGCGGCTCGCGTCGCCAGCACCAATCGCAATCGGCCCGCCCAAACCGCCAAACGCGCCTTTGGCCTCTTTTTCCTGAGCGCGCGTCGCCTTGGTGGCCGTGACTTTCATCTTGGTTTTCTGATTGCCGCCCGCGATGGTGATAAAACCGGTCGCGGTGCCAGCAGGTAGCTTTTTCCAATCAACATCAACCCAGACACGCTGGTCATCCTTGCCAGCCGAGAACGCTTTGCCTTCTGTCAGGAGTATCCAAGGCTGATCAGCCTTTGTCGTGTACTGGATGGGTTTGCTGCCAATGGGATAGACCTCGAGATAGGTCTTCTGCCGGTTCAACGAATCCAGCGGCTTCAGTTCGGCGGGCAGATAATAGCCGGGCCAGAATTGTGGCCGCCCTTCGACGGCCACTGCAAACGCGCTGATATCGGCTGGCAGAACCTCGGACACCGCGGGGCTCACATTGACCAGCGGCGGGTACCAATCAGTGTAGCCGATATGGGTCTGGTCCATCATGTGGTCCCATTTGCCGCCAGCAAGCGTGTGATTGTAGGTATCGGTAAGCGCCAGATCTTTGACGAAGAGGTCGTGCACCAGGGCTGCTTCGGCATTGGTCGAGGCCCTACCCTGCTGAGCGAAGATGTGGTTGCGACCCGCCGCGATGTTCATTTCCGCGAGGTTGGCGCAGGCCTTCACCGGATGCAGCACAAGCTCGTAATAGGCGTCTTGCGCCTCGCTCGGTAGTGCTTTGCGGACCCGCTCCGCGCGCAGGACAAGATCGCTCCAAGCGGCGGAGACGCGCTCGGCCTCGCGATAGTTGAGAACCGAATAAGTCTCGGGACGCAGTTGCTCCGGTTTGCGCCAGCCATTGTACTTGCCGTATTTGGCGACGATATCGGCGATTTCGGCAGCATGCTGAGGGCCAAACTCGCGCGCCGCCCAGGCCCGCGTCCAATCGGCGATGCGATCTTTCGTCATCGCATTGGGGTCCCAACCCATCCGGAGGAAGAACTCGATCGGCACTTCGAGGGGCTTGATGTCGCCGATGTTGACGATCCAAATGCGGTCCGCCCCATAGCGATAGGCCAGATTCATCTGGTCCCAGATTTTCGGCAACGGGTTTGAGTTCAGCCATTGATACGAATACGGCCCGCCATGCATGTCCATGTGATAATAGATGCCTGCCCCGCCAGAGCGCTTGGCCTCCGCTGCGGTCGGCAATCGGCGGATGTCGCCGACATTATCGTCGGTGAACAGCAGCGTGACGTCATCGGGCACCTTCATGCCGGCGTCGTAATATTTCAGCACTTCGGTAAAGAGCGCCCAGAGCTGGGGCACCTCTTTGGGATCCTTGTGCATCACATCGCGTAGGATCTGACGTTGATCTATGATGATGTTTTCAAGCTGAGCTTTGTCGGATTCAAAGCTGCCGGTCGAGGTCATGCCGACATCGTTTTCGCCGCGCATACCCATGGTGACAATGGCCTCGTAATTCTTACCGTTCTCAATGCCTTCGCGGAAAAACTGTTGGATCGCGGTCTTGTTGCTCGCGTAGTCCCATTGGCCGTTGCCGAGATGATCCTTGCGATGCATCCATTCCTGATAGGAGCGCATCATTGGTTCGTGATGAGAGGTGCCCATAACGATGCCGTATTCATCGGCCATGCACGGATTTTCTGGATCATCCTCGTTGAAGGCGTTGTCCCACATCGCCGGCCACAGATAGTTTCCACGCAGGCGCAAGATCAGCTCGAAGACATGGCTGTACATTTTCGAGTTGAGGCCACCGAACTTCGCCTTGGCCCAACCGGTCAGCGCAGGCGCCTCGTCGTTAATGAAAATGCCGCGATATTTGACGGCAGGGGGGCCTTGCACATAGGTGCCAGCAAGGATCGATAGTGCGGCGTGGCGCTTGGCCGGAACATCTGCCATCCAATACCAGGGCGAGACGCCGATCTGCTCGGAGAGTTCATAGGTCCCATAAATAGTGCCACGCTTATCGCTGCCAACGATGACGAGCGCCTGTTTGATGCCCGGCAGCGGATTGGACACCGTCGCGATCAGAAACGACTCCCATTTGCCCGCTATCTCAGTGGTTTTGATCTTGCCAGCCTTCACCAAGGCATCGATCAGAGCGCTCTTGCCCAGTGTGCCGATCAGCACAGCGGTGGGACCGGTGGGCGAAACCGAAAGGGATGGCTTGACGCCGCTGACCCGTTCGATGTCGGCCTGCAAATCCCCAGCCGCACGCCGTACGCCAATCCAATCATTCGCATCCACAAAAAGGGGTGCCGCATTTTTGTTTTGCACGAGGTGAAATGCGCCCGTCTCAAATCTCTCCGACATGATACTGCCGAAGGGCGAAAGGCCGCGGATCGCTGGGGCTGCCATGGCCGTAGCACTGCTCGTGCCAATGAACAGACAAATCCAAAAGACGAGCCGCTTGTTCATTTTCGTATTGTCCTTATTCGATATTCAACGCGCCGTATGTCGAAACGTAGGTGACGTCAATCGACGCAAGGCGTGCGGGTTAGAGGAGCGGGTGTCCTGCAAAAAAAAGGGCGGCACTCATGCGCGAGTGCCGCCAAGTGACCCTAGGGGAGGAACCCTTAGGGATCTGAAAAGCTATTAAAGCGAGCCGCGCACGCCGATGAGGAACAGCGAGCCAGGGTTATAGGAGTAGTTCATCAGGTTCTGGTACTGCTTGTACGAACGCCCAACTTTCGCATGGGTGAGGTTCTGCACGTCGAAGGTGAGCTGCGGGTCTGTCGGCAAATCGCCGAAGAACTTGGAGAGCGCAAGGCTCGACGACAAATCGACCGTCCCATAGTCCAGCGAGTATTCCGAGGTGAAATCAAGCCGGTTGCTGATGGTGCCATAGGCGTTGGAGTTCGTAAGCGTGCCGCGTTGATACGAGTAAGACAGCTTCACCATCGCGCCATCGTTCTCATAGTAACCCGTCAGGTTGTAGGTCGTCGGGGAGACATTGAGTACCGCAGCCGGTGCGGCGCCCGAAGACTTCGTCTTGACGAAGGTGGCGTTCGCCTGCCAACCGAAGCCCTTGAGCCCATGCGACTCAAGCAGGAAGTCGAGCGGCTGCACCCAGTTGAGTTCCACGCCGTTGATCGACTCCAGACCCTTCGCATTCATTGCCTGGACAATCGTGACCGTGGCAACAGTGGGTCCGCCAGCAGCGGTGATGGCCACCTTCTGTGTCGAACTCAGGGTGTCGTAGGTAATGCCGAACTGCGCCAGATAGCTGAATGGCTGGGTGGTCGAGATGTTATTCTGGAAACCTCTGACCATCTTCTTGAACACGCCGATGCCGATATAACCTTCGCCGCCGGTATAGAATTCAGCGCCGAAGTCGATATTGGTCGAGTAGTAGGGCTTGAGGTTCGGGTTGCCCAAATTAAAGCTCGACGCGTCCGAGCCGCCGCCTGTCAACTGCGGCAACATCTTGGACGGGTCGGCCCGGCTCATACTGCGAGACACTGCGGCCCTGAGCTGGAAGTCGTCGGTGATCTCCCAGACCGCATTCGCGGACGGCAAGAACGCCGAGTACGAGCCTGACAAAGTCGCCGGAACGATCGTGTTGGGGTATTTGCCGCCGTCCGAAAGCGTGGCATTGCGCGGATCGGCAACCGATGTGTAGCCGGTCAGAGCCTGCAACGTACGGACCCAGCGCCCGCCGAAGTTATACTTCAACTTCTGGTCACCACGATGGAACGTACCGGAAATCTCGGCGTAGTACCCTTGGGTCTTTTCGTCGATGATGCCGGAGCTGATGTTGGTATTGGTGCCGGTGCTGAAGTTGGTGCGGCCGGGGTCTTGCAGATTGGTGGCGGCCCCATTCGACGGATGCGTGGAGTAGTAGTCGTAATTCAACGCGGACTTCAGCGCGGCATAATTGGCCTTCACGAAGCCGTTCGGACCAGCCGTCAGGTAATTCGAAATCTGCGAGGTCGTGATCTTGGAGCCGCCATAGGTGATAGCACTCCAGCCTGCCGTATAACCGGTGCCATAGCCGGGATAGGCATAGGCCGTGGGTGTGTCACTGCATCCATAAGTCGAGTTCGGCGCGGGCAGAACGATGGACGGATTGACGTTGCAGCCCGCCGACTTGAAGGCGTTGCTGTTATCATAACCGCGGATCAGACGGTAAGCCTCGTCATAGGCCGCACCGACAGTGAGCTTGAACTCGTCACCGCCGTAGGAAGCATTGACATGTGCGCCCTTGGTGAACTGATAGCGCCGTTCCTGCTGGATGGCCAGATCGCCCTGGCTCCACACGAAGTTCGCCGGGTTCTGCAAGCCGCCACTGTTGGGCAGACCTTCCATTGAGAAGGTTGGCGTGGAGCCCGTGTTGTCGTAGTTGACGATGGCGTTCGTGGTGGCGAACTTAAACGTCGGCGAGTCGCGGAAGAAGTGCGCGCGGCTGTAGTTTAACTGGCCATCGACATGCACCAGATCGGTGACCTGCCAATCCATGCCCGGATTGAGGCTGAAATAGTCCGACTTTTCCTTGTACGGACGGGCTTCCAGCTCCATCGCGGCGTTGGCGAATTTGGCCGACGTGACGACGTTGTTCGCATCGACCTTCATATTCATCGGAATGCTGTTGCCGTTACGGGCAATCCAGAACATGTCTTCGCGGTCGAGATTGTTTTCGATCACACCGAGAATGCTGTCGAAGTAGAAGTGCAACTCGTCGCTCGGACGATATTCCAACGACAGGATGCCGTTGTAACGATTGCGCGTGCCCTTCTCGAACATCGGCCGGCCGGTACGTGGAACGGTCGCGTTCGTGACCTGGTCGATGGTCAGACCGGGGTTCAAGGCCAGCAGGTTGTCTTTGGTGATGGTCTGGCCGACATAGGAAGACGGCACGCCAGTGTTCGGATACGTGGTCGGAAGGCTCCAGTCGGTGTTGCCGCCCAAGGAATTACAGGTGTTGATGTTGCCGTTGCCATTCGAACCGCAAGAGGCGACACCGTATTGCGTGGCGTTCAGGTTCGGGGTTGTGACGCTGTTGAAGGCACCTTCATAACCGGTGACCATCACGCGGTTCCACTGGCCGGACACGCCGACGAGGGCGCCGAACGGACCGTCGGTCCAACTGCCGATCAGCGAGCCGCGTCCGCCGGGATTGCCGTTGCGCGCGTAGTCCGAAGCCTGGACGTTATAGGAGAAATGCGTGCCTGGGTGGTCAAACGGACGCAGGCTGCGCATGGCGATCACGCCCGAGGCACCACCCTCGAGCTGTTCGGCAGAAGCAGTCTTGCTCACCGTCAGCTGCGAGAACAGTTCGATCGGGAAGATGTTAAGGTCGACTTCGCGGTTAGAGCCGCTGGAGTCGGTGCCGCCGGTCGAGGCTGTCGAGACCACCGCACCGTTCAGCGTGATCTTGACGAAGTTGGTATCGAGCCCGCGAATGGCTACGCGCAAACCCGACCCGTCGTTTTCGCGGCTGATCGTGACGCCCGGGATACGGTTGAAGGCCTCTGCAATGTTGGTGTCCGGAAACTTGCCGATATCTTCGGAGAAGATGGAATCGCTAAAGCCTACGGATGAGCGTTTGGCATTTGTTGAATCGGTCAAGCTGGCGCGATAGCCGGTGACTGTCACTGTTTCCATGGATTCTTGCGCGATGGCTGGCGCCGCCGCGAGCAGCAGGCCTAACCCCGCCAAAACCGTCGTACCCAACAAGCGAGCACGCGCATTTTTCGTATTACTCATAACATCCCTCCCGATTTGGTTCATTTTTTTTAAGTTCTCACCACGGCCCTTAACTGCTCATTCCTGCTGACACCTGGCAGGGCACTGCCCTCTCCTTGCACTCTCGCGAGTCGGTTGGCCGCAACGCGCCATCTCGTTGCTCGACCCATTGCCGAATATGACGAAAGCCAAATTGGTACCGGTAACATTTCCGTGTCAAAAGCCGTAAAGCTCATTGCTTCACTAACCGGAGACGCATGGATTTCAGGAACCGCACCCCTCTTCGCGCAGTTAATGGCGAGTGTGATATCCCAGCAACAACTGGCGGCCCCCCAGCGCCTTCCGCGCCCAAAGGCTCAAATTGCTTATTGTTGTTGAGAGGCTTAATTACCGCAAAGCCATGAGCTTTGGGCCCGGGCAGCATTGTGGAAGAACGCACGCTCGGGCATCCTCCCTTCATTAGGCCTGTTTTATGACTAGAAGAGGCCGAATTCTACCCACGTCTATTCCCAAACGCGGCGCTGATAGTTGGCAAGCTGCGCGCCTCTCGGTTTCACGCCTGCAGCAAATATCTGGCTCGCTCGTATTTCATCCGCTCTGGGAGGCAGGGCAATTTTGATGATCGACAGATTTCACGAACGCACGAAATGGATTGAGCAGAACATCATGCCGCACGAGCTGCAGATTCGCGCTTGGCTCAGCCGCAATCGTGTGCAGAACCTTGATGTCGATGATATCATTCAGGAAATGTACGCGCGCATCGCTTCCCAGACCAACCTTGAGGAGATCCGCATTCCGATCCGCTATGCCATGCAAGTGGCGTACTCGATTTTGGTCAGTCATGTGCGACGCATGAAAAGTGTAACAATTACTTCGAGAGCCGATCTCGACGAATTGGGATTGCCGTCTCTGGAGGCATCGCCCGAAGATGAGCTAGCCCAGCGCGATGAGCTTCGGGAAGTCGAAGAGGCGTTGGCAACCCTGCCTGAGCGGACACGCGCGATTCTTTTATTGCGTCGGGTTGATGGCCTGAGTTTGCGCGAAACCGCTGAGCGCCTAGCGATTTCCGAAAAAACCATCCAAAAGCATATGACCCGTGCCACACTTTTTCTCATGCACCGCTTCGGACGTGGTGCGAAATCGGCGCACCAAGCGTCTCTTATATTAGCGGATGCGACTGACGAGAACGATGAAACCTCCTGTTAACGATATTGATCGCCAGGCCGCCGAATGGGCGGTCGAGACGGATGACGAAAACTTCTCGGCAGAACGGCAAGCCGCGCTTGACGAATGGCTTAAGGCCGATACGCGCCATTTTGGTGCCTACATCAATGCGCGCGCGGCATTGGCCCGTATAGAAAGGCTAGCCGCAAAGATCTCCAAACCGCGCGGCGGTAAACAAGTCTCTTCGATCGATGCGATCAGACCGATCAAACGGCGACTCATTCTCACAGGAAGCCTTGCGGCCACCTTTGCTGCAATCGTATTCGCGGGAGCCGCCTGGCAACTCAGTCTTTATGATGCAAACTACGAGACCTCTGTTGGGCAGACCAGAATTGCTGCCCTCCCGGACGGGTCCGCGATGACCTTGAACACGGCCACACGAGCCGACGTTCACTATAACGCAATAGAACGCGACATTGTGCTCGAACATGGCGAGGCTTTATTCGACGTGGCCAAGAACAAATTGCGGCCGTTCGTTATCAGGATCAATGACGTTAAGGTGCGCGCTGTTGGCACGAGCTTTTCCGTTGAGGCATACGGCGACCAGACACCTCGAATCACCGTTCGCGAAGGCGTTGTGCAGATCACTGTTCCTGGTGCAGCGTCCATCCCTGTTCGGGCCGGCTCGCGGGCCACTGTGCTGCCAAGGGGACGGCTTGTCCTCGAGACGCTCACGGCGCGGCAAGTCGAACAAGACCTCGCTTGGCGTAGCGGACATATCTTTTTCCGGCATGAAACGCTTGCAGCCGCAGTCCGCAGATTAAGGCGCTATAGCGACATGCATATCGTGATCGACAATCCCGCCGTAGCGACCCAAACAGTGACTGGAATGTTTTTAGCGACCGATCCGGCTACCTTTGCGCATGCCGTCGCGGCTTCGCTCAACTTGAATACTGAGGAGAACAAAAGCGAGATTCGCCTTACGCGCAAATAGAACAGACGCCCGCGGGGGGAGGGATCGTTCGGCCCAATCCACAGCGAGGCCTTGGAGTTTGGGGAAGGATGAGGGGCTGCCTCGCACGATTGGCTTTGGGTCTGGCTTCTGCATGCGTCACGCTGACCTGCAGTCCAGCGGCCCAAGCCGATTTCTACGTCTTCAACATCCCCGCAGGGGATGCGGAGGATTCTATTGCCATATTCTCACAGCAGGCGCAGCGGTTGATCGCAGCCCCAGGAGATGCCTTGCTGGACATCAAAGCGCCGCCTGTCCGCGGCAACTATTCTCCGGAGGATGCATTAGCGATTATCTTGAAATACACTGATTTGGAGGTCGCATCCGACGACGGCCACATAGTCATTTTGAGGAGGCATGCGGTGCGGGTGCCGACCCGTGCTGCCGACGAGCCCCGACCAAGCATGGACGCTGCGGAATTGGTTACGGTTGCCGGGTATCGGGCGAGTTTGGCGAGTTCGACAAACGCCAAGCGCGTTGCTGTCGAGTTCTCGGATACGATCTTCGCCGAGGATATTGGCAAATTTCCTGACACCAATGTCGCCGAGGCCTTCAATCGCGTCCCTGGCATCACCATTAGCCGCGAAATAACCGGCGAAGGCCTCAACGTCGCAATTCGCGGTCTCGGCACCAACTTCACGAAAGTGCTTCTGAACAACGCGCCGGTAGCAGTCGCCTCGACGGGACGGACGGACGCGCAGAACGCCAACCGTGAAGTCGACCTGAACATGTTCCCGGTGGAACTGATTGCGCGGCTGTCGGTGGCCAAGTCGCCGACCGCCAGTATGATCGAAGGTGGTGCGGCCGGTACCGTAAACATGCGCAGCGCCCGGCCGTTTGACGACGAGGGCTTCCACATCAACTACTCGATGCAAGGGCAGATCAACTCTACGTCGGGTAAAGTGGGCGAGAATGCCACTTTGATCGTGAGTAACACGTGGGGCAGCACTTTCGGCATCTTGGTCGGCATGTCGATACACCACAATCTGGTGCGGACCCAGGGCTTCGAAACGATCGGCTGGACCAATCCGAATCTCAGCGCTGCGCAATGTGGCGCGTCGATCGGTTGCAACGCTACCGGCGGCGGCAACTGGACCATTCCGACAACGGCCCCGACCAACGCATCGACCTCGGCGCTTGGCATTGCAGGTGCCACGATCGATAAAGCTTGGCTACTTGCCCACAATCCGAAGCTGACAAGCATCACTCAACTCGACGATGGTCTGTTACCGCGTCTCGGCCGTCTGGCGGATCAAGCCGGCCACCGTGATCGCGCCAACGCCATCGCCAGCATCGAATACATGCCCTTGCCGGACATGCATCTTTATATCGACACGCTATTCGGTCGAACGGTGAACCAGGAACTCCGCACCGATATGACGTTTCAGGTTCGCAACAGCGCAATTATCCCGCTAGACGTTGAAGTCGATTCAAACGACGTTGTGACCAAAGGCACCTACGCCAATGCAAATTTGTTCCTGGAACTGCGCCCTTATGTTGAGAAGGGTGACTTCCTGAGCTTCAATCCCGGCATGGAATGGTTGGTGACGGAGCGCCTAAGTATCGACCTGAAGGCCAACGCGACGCGCAGTCATTTCTTCCGCGACTATCCGACTATCGGCCTCTACAGCCAACCGACGACGGTTACCTACGACGCCACAAGCGGAAAATTTCCGACCTTCACCAGTGCCATCGATACCAACGACATCCATAGTTGGGGATGGCTGAATGAACGGACCAGCGTCGCGCAAGAAAAGCGCTACACTTATACCAATGGCGTGCACTTGGTTGTTGCTTATGCCGGCAATGAGGTCAAGCTGACCATTGGTGGCGCCTACGATGACGTCTATCGGAACATCAGAGCGAATATCGACAACACCGCGTGGCAAACAGCGGTTTGCGGCAACAACCCAAGCACCTGGTTGCCTCCCCCAAACACGCAGCCCACCTGTGACGGCGTCGACACCAACGCCAACCCGGATTATTCCGGTTACGGCACTGGTTACACAACTGGCATGGCGCCGCTGATTTGGAGCGGATCACTCATTCCGAATAGCGAAATCTACAAATACCTGTTACCCGGCCCACAGGGTTACACCACCCTCAACTGGAACGCGTTCAAGAAAGCATCGCACTACGATCTTTTTGCCGCCGAAGCCCCCGCTGTCAACGCGTCCAACACGGGCGCGAAAGCCGGTACAATTTCGGAGAAAGTCTCCGGAATATTTGTCCAGCTCGACGGCATGTTTCATCCATACGACCTGGATCTTAATTATGACATCGGTCTGCGTTGGGTTGAGACCCATCAGAGGGTCGGAGGCCTTGCCTACAACAGTTCGGATCCACGCAACGCCACCCTTTCCGACGGCGGCTATTACCCGGCAATTCCAGTTTTCATCAATGCAAAACGCACGTATCAAACGTTCCTGCCATCGATGAATCTCGTCTTCCATCCGACCGACAACCTGCAAATCCGCTTTTCGGCCTCGCGCACGATAACGCGCCCGGATCCAAGTGCGATGGTGCCAAGTACAAGCTTCTCGTCGCCTTCAGCGGACGTCGTATCCGTTGGTAATGCAGCGCTAAACCCGTACTACTCGAACAATGTCGATCTTGGTGCGGAATATTATACAGGTGGTGAAGGCTATGTCGGTTTAGCCGTATTCCGCAAAATGATTAGCGGCTTCACGGTAACCGGCACGTCAACCCATCCGTTCGCCGATTTGGCCGCCTACGGCATTACCTATGCAACCTTAACGCAAACCCAGCAGACCGCCATCGACGCACGTGGAGGGCCAACTCAAGCCGTTGTCGTGTTCAATCAACAGGTTAATGCCAGTGGTCTGTTGAGGGTGAAAGGTTTCGAGTTCAATTGGGTGCAACCACTCGACCACCTTCTCGAACGGTACGGCCTGAAGGGCTTCGGTTTCTCGGCCAACGCCACAATCATCAAGCAAAACGGCAGCGGCGGCACCCCCGCAGTCGCCATGGGCGTTCCGAATTACACCTACGATCTCGTTGGCTATTATGAGAGCGAACGAGCTATGTTGCGTCTCGCCTATGTGAATTATGCGGGGACGATCGAGTCCGATACCAACCAGAACGCAATCACAGCGGCCCGCGTCTGCGGAGATCCCTACGCCCAGCTCGACCTGTCGGCGTCCTACAAACTGTCGCAATTGATCGGCGATTTGCCGAGCAATCCTGAAATTACTGTCGATGTGCTGAACTTAACCAACGCGACTCAGCGCGACTACTTTCAGTACTCGCATGCCACATACTCCTATTATAAGACGGGCTCCTCTGTGCTCTTCGGAATTCGAGGCGCATTCTAAGATCGGCCACTGTTGGTAGGCGCCCGCATTCTGCGTTGCTCGACGCGTCAAGTGTCCTGGATAGCCAAGTCGTCGCGTTCGAGCTTCGGTGGAGCTGCTCGATTGAGGTCCTAGCCTTGAATGCGCCCAGAACCCTGCCCCCTCTCCGGAAGTCGCTCGCACATTGGAGCCGCAAGAAAAATCTGAACTAGGTGGGACTATCTTCCACGCGAAACGTGCCCCCCTGAAATCCTATTCACATTATTGATCATGGCGCGCGACGCAACTCCCGAGTCGCCTTCCAGATTCTCGGCGCCAATACCGGAAAGCGCCACGCCGCGGACGTGATAGCTCGCATCCTCCGAAGCCTCGAGTGCCATGCATCGCCGATTTGCCGGGCCCCACAGACCCGCGGGTCGCAGCGGCGGCGTCTGTTCTACCGTCGCAGGAGCTTTATTCGAACGATGCGAAGGCTGTCGTTGGGAAAGAGGCCGTAGCGTTCGTCGCCATTCATGACCCGGCCACCGACCCATTGGGCTTTCTTGAACACGCCTTCCTGCGCGGAATCGATCTCTACCGTCGCGCCTGCCGCCGAAAAATCGACCCGGAAACCTTTGCCCAGAATCAGGAACTCATCCGGTCCTTGCTGGAGGACGAGGCCGTGGATTGCGCTCCTGGCCTCCGCCGCCTTGCCGGTGCCCTGGCCGAAGGCGCCCAGCGTGCCGCCTTGCGGGGTGAAGGTCAGCGCATAGCCGCCGAGCGTGATCTGCTGGTTGGCGCCGGTCACCTTGATGGCGCGGATGCGGTCCTCGCGCTGGGCCGCGGCGATGAGGGGCGTCATCTCGCCGAGGAGCTGATAGGCCTGGAACAGCTCCTCATTGTCGCCGCCATCCTCGATCCCGAAGGGCGAAAAGCCGATGGCCTTATAGTCGCCAAGCGTGGTGAAGAGATTGGCGGTGTCGATACGCGCCTCGGGCACGAAGATCGGATTGTCGGCTCTGCGGAAATCGGCGAGCGTGCCGGCGAAGTCGTCGACATAGATATCCGGCGCCAGCAGCACCAGCGTGGGGGCCGCCGCCTTCCACAGATCCATCATCCGCGCCACCGGCCCGCCGCTCGGATAATCGCCGGGCTTTTTGTAATCGGGCTGCGGACCCAGCCAGGCATTGGCATACATCGGCAGCGCATATTCGGCGGCGCCCGCTTTGGCGACCCGCTCGACATAGCGGCCGAAAGCCCAGGCCATGAAGATTTCATCCGCCGACGCGTCCGTTCCGAACACCTCTGCCCAGGTTCCTGACTCGCGAAAGGCCTGCCGCCCCCAGGTTTCGAGCAGTTCCGGGCGCAGTGCGCTGCGATGGCTGCGAAGATAGGCGATCAGTTCGGCGGGGACGGGCTTTGCCCAGGCCGCCTCGGCCAGCGCCGAGTGGTCGCGGCTGTTGCCCATCATGCCGACCTCGTTTTCGACCTGCACCAGGATGACGGTCTGGGCGGGATCGATCTTCTTGATGTGGGCCATCATCGCCGCGAAGGCCTTGGCATCGGCCTCAGCCAAAGCCTCGCTGAAGACGCTGAGAATGGGGGCGTTGAGGCCTGGGCCTCCGTCGGCGCGGGCGGGATTGCGCTGAACGCGTGGGAAGCGGGCGACGTCGCGCCGGACCCAGCTCGGCGCATAGGTGGATTCGGCATTTTTGTAGGCGCCGAACCAGATCATCACCAGCCGCATGCCGTGCGCCTTGGCCTGCTTGATCTGATCGTCCACCGCGGTGAAGTCGTAGGTGCCCTCTTGCGGTTCGACCAGCTCCCAGCTCGCCGCGCCGATCACCGTGTTGAGGTGATGCTTGGCGAGGCGATCCCAGATCGGCGCCATATAAGCGGGATTCGACGGGCTGGAATTGTGCAACTCGCCGCCGAGCGCGATGAAGGGCGCGCCATCAACGATCAACTGCGTCGCTTGGCCGGTCTGGACCAGATGCGGCAGCTCCCCCGCCCAGGCTTGGCCGCCGACAAAGGCTGCTAGCAGCAAACAGGCGCACGAGAGATTTTTCATGCGTTCAATCCTTTCATGGCTGCGGATGTCGCAGCATGGGAGATCGTCGATCGGCAAGGATGGGCACCCCAGATGAAGGCTCCGATCTTGCGACACCAAGCTAAATCCGAGGCACCGCAACAGGTCCAGCCGCATTTTTGCAATAGATCGTACAACTGGAGATCATTGCATTCGCCTGCAGGGGTTTGTCCACTTGGAGGCGATCGAAGTACTGCATTGGCAGGACCGGTCAAGACCGACGAAACCGCCCACGAAACGTGGCATACGCCTTGACCGGATTTGCCAAGAGGATATCCCGAGAGGATCGGATCGAGGGATGCATGCCTCCAATGATCATGGCAGATTGGTCAGAACAACGGTGCCTTAGCGTATAGTTTGTTTGTAGGTCTCGTTTCAGCAAATTTTTAAAACTTCCCGGTTGGCATTGACAATGCGAGCTCCGAGGATGAGGTCTTCCAGTGATGGGATGCTGCCGTTTGGATGAGGTGTCCTCCCGCGGCGACTTGATCCACGCCCAAGATCGCGGCAGCCTTTTCTTCCTACAATCTCTGCTTTCGTGGGGCGCCAGCGAGAGTAGCCCATAACACCACGCCTGCAACTAGCCCAACGCCTTCGGCTGCAGTCAGTCACGCAGCCACCACGTTTGGCGAAGAGTGCAGCGACTCCGGCCTCAGATGGGTATACCTTCGGAGCATTTTCCAATCCTTATGTCCCGTGACCAGCGCGACTTGTTGAATGGAAAAGCCTGCCTCGAATAATCGGCTTGTTCCCTCGTGCCGAAGATCGTGAAAATGCAAGTCCACAATGCTCAGATCCTTGCAAGCTCGCGTGAAGGCCGTTCCGGCCGACTTGTGAACATACGAAAAAATTCGCTCGTCTTCGTTGCTGCGGATCGAACGTTGTTCCTCGATCAATCCAAGCGCATCGTAACCAGAGACGGCCAGCAACGGAATTCTCTGATCGTTGCCCTTTTTCTCGCGCGGATCTTTGCGATCCCGAATCGTGAGCATCTTTGTCCGGACATTTAGATCGCTCCAGGTCACACGGCAAATCTCCTCCTGACGCATGGCGGTTGCGATCGCGAATTTGATGATGCGACTCATCGGGATTAATTGACGTGGGTTCGAGTCGAAGTGAGTGAACAGCTTACTCAGTTCTTCTTCCGTTGGCCGGCGATCGCGCTCATTGCCTTTTCCGATCAACCCGAGACGCTTCAAAGCTATGCGCGCGAGGTTGACGGGTTCAACCGTAATCTCCACGCCGTGCACTGCGGCTGCATGAGAAAGGACAAGCTTGATGGCACCGATATCCTGGCCCAGCGTGACGGGACCCGCACCATTCGTAGCCCGCCGTCGACCGAACGTGATCAGACGCTCACGGTCCAGTTCGTTAAGTCTGAATGCGCCAAGCTCACGGTGAAGCATCTCCAGTGTGGCACTCTTGGAGCGACGTGGCGGCTTCCCGACCTCATTCATGTCGTCGATGTGAAGATCGATCAGCGCACCAAACGTCTTGGCCCCTCTTGCACGCTTACCACTAGGTGCCCGCCCCTTATCAATTTGGCCTTCGGATTCTGTTGCCCATTCGCGGGCGTAATCGTGGCGGAGAAATGTCTCGGTTACCTTCCGGCCTTTCAGCCGGATTTGAACCTGCCAGTGTCCGGATGCTAACTGTCGGATGTTGGCCATCGGTAACCACCATTTCCATCACGAATCCATCACACACAGGCATCGAAACGTGGCGAAAAGGGTCGTATTTCTGGATAGAAAAAAGTGTGATGGCGACCCTGTAAGCCTTTGGAATATATCGGAATAATGCAACAATATCAAGCACATAAATTTTGTATTGCACCAATGATGGAGTGGACAGACCGTCACTGTCGAATGTTCCATCGCATGCTGTCGAGCAAGGCCCGGCTTTACACCGAGATGGTGACCGCCCAAGCCGTGATCCGCGGCGACCGTGTGAAGTTACTGGGCTTTGACGCGCGCGAACATCCCGTGGCTTTGCAACTCGGCGGCTCGGACCCCGCCCTCCTCGCCGAAGCAGCGCAGATTGGTGAGGATTTCGGCTACGATGAGATCAATCTCAATGTCGGCTGTCCTTCGGACCGCGTGCAATCGGGAAAATTCGGCGCCTGCTTGATGCTGGAACCGGAACTGGTGGCTGATTGTGTGGCGGCTATGGCGGCGCGGGTGCGCATTCCTGTGACCGTTAAGTGCCGCATCGGGGTGGACGATCAAGAGCCGGAGGTGGCGCTGCGCCAAGTCATTGCTCAGTGCAAAGCAGCCGGGACGCGGATCTTTGTGGTGCATGCGCGCAAAGCCATTCTCGGTGGGCTGTCACCGAAGGAAAATCGCCAAGTGCCGCCGCTGGATTACGCGCTGGTCTATGCCGTGAAACAGGAAAATCCGGAACTCACCATCGTTCTCAATGGTGGTGTGGACGATTTGGATGCGGCCGAAAAGTGCCTTGCCCATGTCGATGGTGTCATGCTGGGGCGCGCGGCCTATCAATCGCCGGCGCTTCTGGCCGAGGTGGATGCGCGGCTGTTCGGTGGTGCGCCGCAGACCGTTGATGCGGCGATGGCGGCGTTTCTTGAATACGTGGCGCAAAAGCGCGTCGAAGGCGTGCCGCTGAACGCACTGACGCGCCATATCTTGGGCGTCTTTCACGGTCGCAAGGGGGCGCGCGGGTTCCGCCGCTTTCTCAGTGAGAACGCCACGCGGCATGAGGCCGGTGTCGAGGTGCTGCGTGAAGCGCTATCCTTTGTCGCTGTGACTTAGGGCGGGGAATAGCAATGGTCTCGATTGCTGCGACGGCACAAAGCTTTGCTCACGGCTGGAAGGCGCATTGGCACCTCTTACGAACCGATAAAAGCCCGGAAGGCGTGCTGCGCCGTTCGCTGGTTTTGCTGGCCGTTGTAACTGCGGTGACGGCGTGGTTCAGCGAGACTTTCTTCTTTCCCGACGAACATTTTCAAATTCTCGAATTCATGGCGATGAAGCTGGGGATCACCAGCCCCGCCGAACTGCCGTGGGAATTCGGTGCCAGGGCGCGGCCCTTCTTTCAACCCTTTCTCTATTTCCTCATTGCAAAGCCGCTGACATTTTTGGGGCTGCGCGACGCCTTTGACTTGATGTTCGTACTGCGTCTTGTCACCGGCGCGTTTTCGCTGCTGGCACTCGCGGTTTTCGCGCGCTTCCTTCTGGCGGAACTCACGCGGCAAGACGAACGTTTTGCCTTTGCCAAGATGCTGCCCTTCATGGGTTTCCTGCCCTATCTTTTTGTGCGCACGGCATCGGAGACCGCAGCGGCAGCGTTTTTCGCTCTGGCGCTGGTCCTTGCGGTGCGTGGCGTACGCGCTAGCTCATGGCGGTGGCTGGCTTGGGCTGGGCTTCTCTGCGGCGCGGCCTTCGAGAGCCGCTATCAGACCGCCTTTCTGGTGCTCGGCTTGCTGGCGTGGCTGGCCTTTGAAGCGCGGGCGCGCTGGACGGAGTTGCTCAGCTTTTGCGCCGCGGGGCTCACCGTTGTGGCGCTGTCGCTGCTCATCGACCGTTGGGGTTATGGCGTCTGGTGCTTTCCGCCGTGGAACTACATCGATGTCAACATCATTCAAGGCGTGGCTTCCAAGGTCTTCGGCACGGCGCCGTGGTTTGCCTATTTCTATCTCGAACCGGGCACGCTCTTCGCGCCGATCACTGTGCTGTTGATGATCGCGATGGTGGTGGCCTGTTTGCGCAATCCGCGTCACGTCATCACTTGGGTGACGGTGCCGTTCTTCCTCATCCATTGCCTGATCGCGCATAAGGAAGAGCGGTTTTTGTTTCCGCTCGCGATCCTGGCCATCAGCTATCCAGTACTGGCCTTCGCGCCGGGACGGCCGTTTGCGCTGTTCGACGGCGTTTGGGCTTGGCGTCGCTCTATCGCCGCGAAAGTCGTGGGCTGGAGCGCGGTGGCGGCGATGGTTTTCCTAGCCGTTTATCCCTTCGGCATCCGCCCGCATATGCGGATGGCGAAATATCTCTATCGCCATTTCCCCAGCGGGTTTCACGCTTACAGTTTCGACGCAGAAGGTTTCGAAAACTACCCGATGCTAAGGCGCAAGCCGTATCGCATCGATATCGTGATCGACCGCGAAGATCTGCAAGCCCAGCTTGGTAAAGGGCCGATTTATCTGCTGTCGGATACGCCTAGCTTGCCAGCGATGGCCCAAGGCTTGCGCGCCCAGATGCTGTATTCGGATTTCATCTTCGCAGGCTCGCCAGGCGCGGCGGCCTGGGCGACCAAGGTGATGTGCGGTTATGCCGATCTTAAGCGCACCACGCCCATTCATCCGCCGCGGTTGAAGTTCCTCACTTTGTACAAGCTGGAAGCCGGACAAGGCCCAGTCGCAACAACCCCTTGCACACCGGTTTGGAATTAGGCCTTCACGCCTTTAAACCAGCCGCCACGCGAAGCCCAAGCGACGAACAAATCGGGCCAAGCGCTGCACGGCTTTCCTTGCGCGCCGTGAATGCCGAAGCCGTGGCCACCTTCCTGAAAGGCGTGCAGCTCGACTGGTATTTTGGCGGCGTGCAGGGCCTGGGTCATGGCGAAGGCGTTTCCGATCGGCGGCACCGTGCCATCATCCAAGGCGCAGCAGATGAAGCTAGGGGGTGTGGCGGCGGTGATGCGCTGCTCGCAAGAATAATGGGCGATGGCGTCGGGTGTGGCGTTGGCACCAAGCAGGGACTTACGCGAACCCGAATGCGCCGTGTCGGTCATGGTGATGACCGGATACATCATGCCCGCAAAAGCCGGGCGCGCGTCGAGGCCATCGGCGGCATCAACGGGCGCATATACTGTCTCGGCAAAGCGGGTGGCGAGCGAAGCGGCGACATGCCCGCCCGCGGAAAAGCCCAGCACGCCAACACGCGCCGGATCGAGACTGTAAGCGGCGGCTTTGGAGCGGATCAGACGGATGGCGCGCTGGACATCTTGCAGCGGCACGTCGGCGCCGTTCTTCCAACCCTCAGCTGGCAGGCGATAGCGCAGCATGAAGACGGTGACACCCGAGGCATTCAGCCGCCGCGCCGTCTCGATGCCTTCCTTGTCCATGACGATGCGGACATAGCCGCCACCCGGCGCCAGCAACACCGCCGAGCCATCCGGCTTTTCGGGGCGGAAAACGGTGAGCAACGGCACGCCGACACTGTCGACATAACGGTCATTGATGACGGCGGTATCGGTCGAGCGCTCGATAATTCTGGTGGTGAGGGTAACGCCTTCGCCGCCCGGTGGTGTGCCCGGCCACAAAGCGATGCTTTCGGTGGGATCGGTCGCGAGCGAGCCGTCGGCTTTCATAGGTTCTGCCTTTGCTGCCATCGCGGTCAGCGCTGCCGCGCCCAGACCCAATACCGTCCGCCGGTCCATGCTATTTCTCCGCTCTTTTGGCCCGTAACATGGCGCGCCGCGGCGTGATAAGACAAGGCGAAGCGGCTGCGAGATTTTTTCCCGATGGATTTTTTTACCGGCAATAACGATGAGGGCACACTGGCTCTCGGTCTTTTGATCGCCGGGGTGGCCGCGGGGCTGTTCAGCGGCATGCTGGGCGCGGGCGGCGGGTTGATCCTGGTGCCGGTGCTTTATCATGTGCTCGGCCAGTTGGGTGTGAGCGAGGCGGTTCGGCTGCATCTGGCGGCAGGCACGGCCCTGGCAGCGCTGCTGCCGACTACGCTTGCGGCGCTGCATAGCCATCTGAAAGCCAAGGCGGTGGATTTGAACTTGTTGAAACGCTGGAGCGCACCGCTGGTGGTGGGCGCTGTCGCGGGTGCGGCTTTGGCGCAGCGCCTGCCAGCCGAATGGCTAGCGATCCTATTCGCGGGTATGGCGATGGTGGTGGCGCTCTTCCTGCTGCTGGGCAAAGAGGGCTGGCGGATTTGCGATCAACCACCGCGCCGCTGGGTTGGCGAGCTGCTGCCCTTTGGCTGTGGCGGGCTCAGCGTGATGATGGGGATTAGCGGCGCGAGTTTGATGGCGCCGTTGTTGCGGCTTTGCGGCAGCGCGCGGGCGAGCGGCACGGCGACAGGATTTGCCGCCATCCTCTGCGCCGTGGGCGCTGCGGCCTGCGTTGTCGCCGGATGGGGCGTACACGGATTACCGCAATACTCCTACGGCTATGTCAATCTGATGGGCTTTGGCATCGTGGCGCCGGTGATGTACGCCGCCTCCCGCGCCGGAGCTCATTACGCCGGCGCGATCGAAGCCAAACGCCCGCGGGCGAGCTTCGCCCTATTCGTGATCTTGATTGCGGGGAAAATGGTGTGGGATGTGATGGGGTGAGTAGTGAGTAGTGAGTAGTGAGCAGTGAGTTGAAAAAAGGGTGCGAAGGTTGTTTTTCGATTTCGCGATTCTTTTGCACTCCCCGAGAGGGCCAGCGCTTATGGGTATCCTGCCCAGTTGTCATGGACTGCAAAAGCGGGCCACCCAGCTCTCGCGGCGCGGCTCCTTCCGGAAAATACTTGATCCAACACTCTTGCAGCAGAGCACCACGCCCTGGATGGTTCGTTGTAACGGGCTATGACAGAGGGGGGGGGGTAATGTCGCCAAATTGCGGTTCCAGTCGTCCAAAATGGCGGTTATGCGTTTGAAGGGAAACGCTTTTCGAAAGAAAATTGGTCGGCGCAGAGGGCGGGTTTGCGGGCTCGAAATGCGCTGCGCCAGCAAGCGTCCACATTTGCATTCGAATAGGGAATTTGGCGGCTATCGTATTGGCTAAAAACAATATTCGTTCTGTGCCGCGAGCCGATTGTTCACGCAAGCGATAATCGTTTGCATCGCGCACAAAACGCGTGTCGTTGGGATGGCTCCACAATGTCAAACAGCCCCAAAGATGTGGGGAGCGCGTGGGGAGATTTCAAGGTGGTGAAGGACAGACCGCCTTCTTGGGAACAGGCTATCGCATCTGGGTTTCACACCCCCAGCTTGTCATGGCCCGTCACAAACTGCCATCCAGCTCTCGCGGCAAGGCCGTATAAGAAAATGCTGAATTCCAATTTTTAGAATGGAACAATACTACATAGTCGTCTGTTAAGAAGCCGGTTTGAGGGCTGAGGGCGGCGTGATGAGGTCGAAGATCACATCGAGGATCCGGCGCAAAAGAAGCCTCAGCCAGTTGAGGATGAGGCGGAGGTTGTGACCGACGGCGCTGAGCACGGC
>JARLIR010000062.1 GCA_031291635.1 Rhizomicrobium sp.
CAAAGCGATGCTGGACTGGCATAGCCGTCATCGCTTTTGCGCCCGCTGTGGGGCGGCGACGGTGAGCGGCGACGCCGGTTACAAACGCAGTTGTCCACGTTGCCAAGCCGAACATTTCCCGCGCACTGATCCGGCGGTGATCATGCTGGCGACTTATGGCGACAAATGTTTGCTGGCGCGCAATGTCAGCTGGTCGGGCGATTTCTATTCCTGCCTCGCGGGCTTCATGGAGCCTGGCGAGACCATCGAAGAAGCGGTGGCACGCGAGCTTTATGAAGAAGCCGGCGTGCGGGCCAAAAACGTGCGCTATGCCGCCAGCCAGCCCTGGCCCTTTCCGGCGGCGCTGATGATCGGCTGTTATGCGGAAGTGGAAAGCCTGGAACTCAAGCTGGATCCGGCCGAAATCGCCGATGCCGAATGGTACGACAAAGACCAAGCCCGCGCCCTCCTCGCCGACGAAATCGAAGGCCGCAGAGGCCCGATCAAAATCGCCATCGCGCATCATTTGATCAAGGGGTGGCTGGGGGAGTGAGGAAAAGGGTTTCACGCGGAGACGCGGAGTGGGCGGAGCGGTACTTTGGGCTGCGGGTCTTTTCGAAATTCCAACTGATTTAGCTCAGTTCACTCCTCCGCGGCTCCGCGTCTCCGCGTGAAATTTCTTTGGAACTCGCGCAGTTACCCCCCTTCGGCTCGCCGCTGCGCGCCGATCCACTTCCCCCCGTGTTCTACGTGCCGGTGTTGGGAGCTCTGCGCCCGCGGGTGGCAGAAAAGGTTACGGCATCTCGCCCCGATAGGGGTGCGCCGGGTAGATGCCCAGCATGATGACGCGGGAGGAGAAGAAGGAAAGTTCTTCCAGCGCAAGGCGCACATTGCGGCTGTCGGGGTGGCCTTCGATGTCGGCGTAGAATTCGGTGGCATTGAAAGAGCCGCCGAGCTGGTAGCTCTCCAGCTTGGTCATATTCACGCCGTTGGTGGCAAAGCCGCCCATCGCTTTGTAGAGCGCGGCGGGAATGTTGCGCACACCGAAGAGGAAGGTCGTGATCACCGGCTGACCATCATTGGGCGGATCATCGGGCTCGCTGCCGACGATGAGAAAGCGCGTCATGTTGTTGGAGGCGTCTTCGATGTCGGGCTTGAGGATTTCGAGGCCATAGATCTCACCCGCCAAACTCGACGCCACGGCGGCGCAGCTTGGATCATTCAACTCCGCGACGTGACGGGCCGAACCTGCGGTGTCGTACCACTGCTTTTCGACCAGCCCCAATTCCTTGATCACCTTGCGCACTTGGCCGAGCGCCGGAGCCTGACTGAAGACTGTCTTCACATCTTCCAGCTTGGCACCCGGCACGCCCAAGAGTTGATGGCGCACGCGGTGGAAATGTTCGCCCAAGATGAAGAGGTTTTTCTCCCCCTGTTGCGGCACGAAGCCTTTGACGGCGCGACCGAAATGGCGGACCAAGAGATGGACGTCGGCGATCCGTCCGTAGACGGAATTTTCCACCGGCACAAAGGCGAGATCCGTTTCGCCGCTGCGCACTGCGTCCAACGCGTCTTCAAAACTCGGCTTGCCGATGAATTGGGCGTTGGGCAGCGCCTCACGCGCCGCCAGATTGGCGTAAGCGCCAGCCTCGCCTTGAAAGGCGACGGTCTTGGCTCGGGCGATCAGCGTGTTGGCAGGCACGTCGGCTTCCTTTTCTAGCGGCTGAGACCTTAGCTCGTTGATCCCTATTTCGTCATGGCCACCCTTGAGGCGGCCATCCCTTTATCCGCCTGTTTCGCCGCTGGATGGCCGGGTCGAGCCCGGCCATGACGGCAAGTTCTAGCGGCGCTCGCGGGCCACGGCGGTGCGGGCCTTTTCGAGATCGGCAGAGGTATCGACACTAAGCGGCACCTCGTCCACCCGGCCCACGGCGATCGACATGCCGGCTTCGATGGCGCGCAGCTGCTCCAGCTTCTCACGCAATTCCAGCGGCGAAGGCTGTAAGCCGACAAACCGCTGTAACGCCTCGCGGCGATAGACGTAGACTCCGACATGGGCATACCACGGGCCTTTGCCCCAAGGGGCGCGGGCACGGGTGAAGTAATGGGCGCGGCCACGCATGGCGCCGACATCCCAGGTCGCCACCACTTTGACGGTGGAGGGATTGTCGGCCTCGCGCTCGCTTTCGATTTCGGCAGCGACGGTGCCGATATCACAGCCCGTCGTTACCAAAGCATCCAGCGCCGCGCGCGGCACAGCGGCATCAAACAGGGGCAAATCGCCTTGCAGATTGACCACCACATCGTGCTCGAAGCCGCGATCCACCGCGTTCAGCGCCGCCCAAACCCGGTCAGAACCCGAGGCTAGGTTGGGATTGGTCATGACGGCACGTCCGCCCGCCGCTTCCACCGCCTTTTGCACCTCGACCTCGCAACAGGCCACGACGACGGGACCAAGATCGGCTTCCACCGCCCGCTGCCACACCCGCACAATCATCGGTACACCACCGATATCGGCCAAGGGCTTGCCGGGCAGACGCGACGAGGCCATCCTGGCCGGGATCAACACGATTGGTTTCATTGGCACTTCCCCCTCTATTATATTCGGGCCGTTATGCGACAGTTCGCCGCACTGCAGCCTCGAAATGTGCTTGTAATGTCGCACCTGGAGGTCCCATGGGGGGCCTCTTTTCGTCTTCGCCTTGTATCTTACGCGTCGCCTCGCGACAGCACGACACCCGATAACACGGAGCCAGACCTTATGGATTCCTGGGAGTGGAACAAGATATTCGGTGCGGTGCTCGGCACTGTGCTGTTTGTTCTCGTTGTCAAATTCGTCGCAGAGGCGGTTTACGAGACGCCCGCGCCGCAAAAGCCGGGCTATGCCGTCGAAGTGCCGGAGGAAAGCACCAGTCAAACGAGTGCCGCCGCGCCGGTGGCCGAGCCGATTCCTGATTTCGGCACCGTGCTGGCCAGCGCCGATGTCGGCCATGGCAAGGAAATCTCAGGCCGCTGCGAACAATGCCATGATCTGTCCAAAGGCGGACCCAACAAGATCGGCCCCAATCTGTGGGGCGTGGTGGGTCGGCCGCGCGCCAGCCATCCCGGTTTTTCCTATTCCAGCGCCATGGGCGCCGCGCACGAGCCTTGGGATTTCGCCAAGCTGTACGTCTTCCTGAAGGCGCCGCAGACCGATGTGCCAGGTACCAAGATGAGCTTCGCGGGCTTGCGTTCCAGCCAAGATCGCATCGATCTGCTCGCCTATCTGCGCATGCAATCCGACAGCCCGTTGCCGATCCCGCCGAAGAAATAGAATTCTCCTAAGCTTTGCCTGCGCTGCTTTACCGTCATGGCGGGGCTTGACCCCGCCATTCAGGAAACCAAAAAGTGGGCCATGGCCTACTTCTTTTTGTGGGCATCAGCGCGATGTGGGCGCTATGTGGATGGCCGGATCTAGTCCGGTCATGACGGATTAAAATCATGCCCCAAACAAAACCCAAGCTTTTGATGATTGTGCCGGTCAAATGGGCGGGTCTGGCAGGCTCGGCGCTGGGCAGCGTCGAGGTCGTGGTCGAAGGCAAGGATGCTTATGACCCAGCCGAAATCGATTACGTTCTCAGCTTCCGCCCGCCGCCGGGATTGCTGGCGCGGCTGCCCAATCTGAAAGCCGCCTTTTCCTTGGGTGCGGGCGTCGATGGCTTTCTCTGCGACCCCACTTATCCCATGCCAGTGCCGCTCGTGCGCTTCGTCGATCGCACCCTTTCGGCAGAGATGGCGCAGTATCTGTTGCTGCAAGCCCTGATCCATCACCGTATGCAGCGCTTCTTCGATCAGTGTCAGGCCGAAGGCCAATGGCGCCAGCGGGTGCTGGAACGGCGCACCGAAGAAACTCATGTCGGCTTTCTGGGCCTGGGAGAGATCGGTAGCTTCACCGCCGGGCATTTCGTCGAGCTCGGCTTTCCGGTGCGCAGCTGGACGCGCCAGCGCAAAGCCGTGCCCGGTGTCACCAGTTTCGCCGGAGCGGAGGAGCTGACGCCGTTTCTATCACGCTGCGATATTCTGATCTGCTTGTTGTCGCTGACGCGGCAGACCACAGGCATCTTGAATGCCAAGACCTTTGCGGCCCTGCCCCAGGGCGCGCTGGTGATCAATGTGGCGCGCGGTGGTCATCTGATCGAGACCGATCTGATCGCTGCTTTGGATAGCGGCCATCTGGCGGGCGCGGTGCTGGATGTCTTCGAGCATGAGCCCTTAGCGCAGGACAATCCCTTGTGGCGCCATGCCAAAGTGACGGTAACCCCGCATGTGGCAGCGATCTCGCAACCTGCCGTGGTGCTGGCCTATGTGCGTGACGGCATCGCTGCCTTCGAGCGCGGCGAGCAACCGGCCACGGTGGTGGACGTGAACACAGCCTATTGAACCTTGTCGTTATGCCCGTAACTACAGGCCATCCAGATCGTGGTGTTCCGGTTTTCGTGAGATGACGGAACCCGTCCGGCAACGCTATACCAAGCGGGAACTGGATGGCCCGCTTTTGCGGACCATGACAAACGGCGGAGCGGACCCATGTACACCCTGATCATCGGCAATAAGAACCTTTCGAGCTGGAGCTTACGCCCCTATCTGGCGCTGAAAGCCGCCAAGGTCGCGTTCACGGAAATTCCGGTGCGTCTCGATCAGCCGGAAACCCGCGCTTCCATCGCCACCTTCTCGCCCGCGGGCAAAGTGCCGGTGCTGAAAATCGAAGAGAACGGCAAGACCCAGCTGGTGTGGGACAGCCTGGCGATTTGCGAGACCATCGCCGAGCGCCATCCCGAAGCCAAGCTGTGGCCCACGGACGGGTTTGCGCGCGCCGAAGCCCGTTCCTATGCCGCCGAAATGCATTCCGGTTTTGTCGATGTGCGTCAGCAGCTGTCGATGGATTTCGCCCGCAAGCTGGCGACGCCGGAACTGAGTGAGGCGACGCAAAAGCAGATCGGGCGCATCACCGGCGCCTGGGACGCGGCACTGGCCAAATATCAAGGCGATTTCCTGTTTGGCGAATTTTCGGTCGCCGATTGCATGTATGCCCCGGTGGTGTCGCGTTTTCTCACCTTTGGCATCGCTTTGCCCGCCGCGTCCGCCGCCTATTGCGCCCGCGTCATGGCACTGCCGGCGATGCAGGAATGGCTGGCTGGGGCGCAAAAGGAAGTGGCCGACGGCTGGAAATAGTTATTTGTGCGCGGGCTTGACGGGGGGCGGCGGCAATTGCCCCGCCTCGCGATAGAAGCGCCCTGCACCGGCATGCAGCGGTACGGAGAGCAGGCTGAGCGTTTCGCCCAGTTTGATCTCTTGCGCCGGGCTCGGGCCTTGCTCCAACAGCGCCCGGTTACCAGGATGATAAAGCGCCTGCACCAGGTCGTGCACCACATCAGCGGGGGCGCTGTCTTTGACGATCCACAGCGTGTGGCACGAAATGGTCTCCAGACGCCCGGTGCCGCGATAGGCGCCCGGCGGAATGATGTCGGCAGAGAGACCTTTGACTTGGGCAATGAGCCTGGCACGACCCGGTCCATCAATCGGAATCAGCTTGGCCTGACCGCGGCTCACCATATCGGCGATGAGAATATTGGGCGCGCCGCCGAGGAAGAAGAAAGCGTCTATCTTGCCTTCGCGCAACAGGCCACCGGAAATCTCGTAAGTCTCGCGCACGACTTTGACATTGCGCACGCCATAAGCGGCCAATAGCTGCTGGGCGATGACATCGGCGCCGGAATTGGCATTGCCGAGCGAGACGCGCTTGCCCCTCAAATCGGCGACCTTTTTGATCGGCGAATGAGCCGCGACCAACAGCTGCATTTCTTCCGGAAAGAGATCGGCCATCACCCGGATATGAGTCTGGCGCCCGGCCTTCTGAAAGGCGCCCCGCCCGGCCACCGCATCGGCCACCACATTGCCCTGGGCGAGGCCAGAGGCGGCGATGCCATCGTTGACGGCGCGCACATTGGCCACCGCGCCATCGCTGGTACGGGCGGAGACGATCATGCCCGCTGGACCACATTGGGTGCTTAGTTCGCAGCGCATCAGGCCGGGGGGATGACTGACCACCCGCGCGATCAGCTCGCCCATGGGAAAATAGGTGCCCGCGACCGGGCCGGTGGCGATGTCGAAGGCGCGGCGCGGCGGCAGGGTCTGCGCAGTGCTGGCAACGAGCGGCAGCAGGCAGAGCAAAACGGCAGCGGCGATGCGCGGCATCAAATCAACCATCCTTGTATCTTTGGCACAGATTTACGTCAGCAATCGGGCATCAAGCTCCCGAAAACGCTTAGGAACAAGGCGTGCTCTTCAATGAACTTAAGGCTTTGTTGACCGCGATCGGGCCATTCTGCAGGGGCAGTCGTAAAGGCGATCTTGATGCGCCCCTTCCGTGTTCTGGCATTCTCGGCTTTGCTGGGTGGAACTTTCTTGGGCGGAGCGGCCCTGGCCAGTTCCACAGACGCCAAATCTGACGCCACACTCCAAGCCAAAGCCGCCGCTTTGAGCCAAGGGATCGAAGACGGTCTTCGCGACGCCAAGGCCAAGCGGGCGGCGGGCGATTTGAACGCCGCCGTCATGGTTCTGAGTCAGCTGATGCTGATCAACGCCGATGACGGACGGGTGGTCGCTGAATACGGCAAAGTGCTGGTGCAGCAGGGACGGGCCCGCGAGGCCCTCGACTTTTTGAACCGTGCGGTACAACTCACTCAGACCGACTGGACGCTCTATTCCGCCCTCGGCGTTGCCTATGATGGCAACAACGATTTCGCCAATGCCAGAGCCGCTTATGACCATGCCCTGCGGCTCAAGCCCGGCGAGCCGGCGATTCTCAACAATTATGCGCTGTCGCGCGCCATGGCCGGTGATCTGGCAGGGGCCAAAGCCTTGATCGCCCAAGCCGCTGCCACCTCCAAGGACGAACGCGTCGCCCGCAACGTCAAAATGATCAATGGCCTGACGCCGCTAGCCGCCAGCAAAATTGCCAGCACGCCCAAAGCGCTGCCCGTGCCGCCGCCCGTGCCCATGAAAGCCGCGAGCAAGGCCCCAGCCAAAACGCACAGCGATGTCGCATCCGGACCGCCGCGCACCCTGACCACGGCCGAAGGCAAACAGATCGTGATGCAAGCCGTGCCGGTGGATGCTCTTGCTGGCGCCGTCGGCAAGGCCCACAAAACCGCCAGCAAAAACCCGGCGCCGATCAAGACGGCCAAGCAAAGCGACGGCATCCCCGCGCTGCGGCTCGCCAACGACCGGCAATAGCAGGTTTGGTCCAGAGCGCATCCGATCTGTCGGAGCATTTTTTCTTTCGTCATGACCGCCGTTGAGGCGGTCATCCATGCCTGCATCTGATCAAGCATCGTCGCGGGATGGCCGGGTCAAACCCAGCCATGACGGTGGGGTTCGGTGTGGAATGGGATCGATTCAACGCCCTCACATCATATGCGAGATGCGCATGATGGCGGGGCCCATGATGACCACGAAGAGACAGGGCAGGAAGAACAGAATCATCGGCACGGTGAGCTTAGCCGGCAGCGCGGCGGCCTTTTTCTCCGCTTCCATCATCCGCATTTCGCGATTTTCTTGGGCGCAAATACGCAAAGCCTGGCCCAAGGGCGTGCCGTAACGCTCGGCCTGATTGAGCGCAGTGGCCACTGCTTTCACGCCTTGGTGGCCGCAACGCTTGGCGAGATTCTCAAAGGCTTGTTTGCGATCAGGCAAATAGCTGAGCTCTGCGGTGGTGAGGGCAAATTCTTCCGCCAGCTCGACCGAAGACTGGCCGATTTCGGCCGCAACCTTGGCAAAGCCGGATTCCACGCTCATGCCCGCCTCAACGCAAATCAGCAAAAGATCGAGCGCATCGGGAAAGGCCGCCATGATGGATTGCTGGCGGCGCTGAATGACATTGTTGATGTAGACATCGGGCAGATAGAAGCCAGCCAGCGCCGCCCCGACGGAGACAGCGATTTTCGGCATCGGCGCCCAGGAAAAATGGGTGACGACGAAAAGATAGAACAGCACCACAGCGAAAACGACGAAGGGCATGACGAAGCGGAAGAAGTTGAAGACCACCACCGGTGTGGGGCCACGCATACCCGCTTGATGCAGCTTGAATTGGGTATCCTCAGAAGCCACGAGCTTGCCGAGATCGAAGCGATCGGAAATCTGTTTGATCAACTTGGCTGAGCCCACGGGATCTGCGCGCAGCGCCGTGCCTTTGCGGCCGCCCAAGGACTCCTTATGACGGGCACGCAATTCCTCGCGCCGCTCGGCCACCGATTTCAGCCTTTTGTTGAGCGTGTTGCGTTCCAGCAGCGGCAAACCCAAGGTTACGAAGGTGGCAAAGGCGAGAATTCCCACGCCCAGCGTGGCCAGAAAGCCGGGACTGAAAACCAATTCCACGATGTCGACATTGCCGAACATAAGGCGTCCTTAGTGCTTGAAATTCATCATTTTTTTCATCACGAAGATGCCGATACCCATCCAGATGCCGCAGATCAGCAGCAGCAAATTGCCCATGCGCTCGGTGAAGAGGACCGAGATGTAGGCCGGCGCGGTCAGATAGACGATACCCGCTACGCCCGGCGGCAAGGAGCCGATAATCATGGCCGAGGCTTTGGCCTCCGACGACATCGCTTTGATCTTGCCTTGCAAGCGTTTGCGATCACGCAGCACCGCCGCCAGATTACCCAAGGCTTCGGCGAGATTGCCGCCCGTTTTCAACTGTATGGTCATGACGATGGCAAAAAAGCTGACCTCGGCGGTGGGCATGTTTTCGAACATCTTCTTGAGCGCTTGCTCCAGCGTGACGCCCATTTTCATGCTCTCAACCAGGCGCTTGAACTCGCTGCCGACCGGATCGCGAAATTCGCTGGAGACGATACGCAGCGCGTCATTGGTGGGCAGGCCCGATTTCACACTACGGACGATGACATCGATGGCGCTGGCGAAATCGTCAGTGAATTTGCGCTCGCGCCGGTTCCTAAGGAAGTTTAGGGTCCAACGCGGCAGGCCGAGGCCGGTGCCGATGGGCGCCAGGGCCATCACCAGCAAGGCTTGTTGCTGAATGATGCAAAACAGCAAAGTAAGGCCAGCGAGAGCCGCCGAGACGATCCAGAAGGTCTTGGTCGAAATCGTGAGGAGGCCCGCTTGGTCCAAACGCCGACGCAGGGTGACGACGACCTTCTTTTCGGCCTGCTTCTTCTCGAAATCCTTGAGCGCCGTCTGCATGTTGCGCTTACGGGTGGCGGCGCCATCCACTTTGACACCGCGCACCACTGGCCTATTCAGGGCAGCGACTCGCTTTTGCGACACCGCGCTGCCATTGCCGCTGGAAAACGCCATCATGGCGCCGCCTGCAAGCAACACGACCAGCATGGTGGCGAGCACGAACACCATGGTTAGACCTGCAAAGCGTCGAGGGCTTCGGACAATTCGCGTTCCAGACCGAAATAGGCCGCGCGCTCCCAGAATTTCGGGCGCACGATACCGGTGCCTTCATGACGGCCTTTGATGCGGCCCTGATCGTCTTCGCCCTGCATCTGAAAGGTCATCAGATCCTGGGTGATGATGACGTCGCCTTCGGAGCCCACCACTTCGGTGATCTGGGTGATGCGGCGCGAGCCGTCGCGCAGACGCTCGGCCTGGACGATGACATCGATCGAGCCGACAATCATCTCGCGGATGGTCTTTGTGGGCAGCGAGAAGCCGCCCATGGTGATCATGGATTCCAAACGGCCCAAGGCTTCGCGCGGACTGTTGGCATGCAGCGTGCCCATCGAGCCGTCATGGCCAGTGTTCATCGCTTGCAACAGATCGAAGGCTTCTGGGCCGCGCACTTCGCCGACGATGATGCGTTCCGGGCGCATACGCAGACAGTTGCGTACGAGGTCGCGCATATTGATCGAGCCCTGGCCTTCGAGATTGGGCGGGCGGGTTTCGAGGCGCACAACATGTGGCTGTTGCAGCTGCAATTCGGCAGCGTCTTCGCAAGTGATGACGCGCTCATCGACATCGATATAAGCTGTGAGGCAATTGAGTAGCGTGGTCTTGCCGGAACCGGTGCCACCGGAGATCAGGATGTTGCAGCGGCAACGCCCGATGACGCCCAAAATGCGCGCGCCGGCTTCCGAAATAGAATTGAAACGCACCAAATCCGACAGCTTCAGCTTGTCTTTCTTGAACTTACGAATGGTGAGGGTCGGACCATCCAGCGCCAAAGGCGGAGCGATAACGTTGACGCGGCTGCCGTCCAAGAGGCGCGCATCGCAAATCGGCGAGCTTTCGTCGACGCGGCGGCCGACCTGGCTGACGATGCGCTGACAGATATTCATCAGTTGAGCGTTATCGCGGAAGCGCACATTGGTGAGCTGGACCTTGCCGCTGACTTCGATGAAGACGCGGGATGCGCCATTGACCATGATGTCGGAGATGTCGTCGCGGGCCAGCAAAGGCTCCAGCGGACCATAACCCAGGACGTCGTTGCAGATGTCCTGCAGCAGCTGTTCCTGCTCGGCAATCGACATCACCACGGCTTTGATCGAGATGATCTCGTTGACGATGTCGCGAATTTCTTCGCGCGCCGAATCCGGGTCAAGCTGGGCCAGCTGGGCCAGATCGATGGTGTCAATCAAGGCCGAGAAGATTGTTGCCTTGATCTGGTAATAGTCTTCCGAACGGTTGTCGGCGGCAAACGGCTGCGATGCGGGCGGTGGCACCGCCGCAGAGAGGGTGCCGGGTTTGGCCGCCACCACCGGCGGCATCGAATCCATGGCATGCACGCGCTCGACCGCACGGGCCGGGGCCGGTTTGGACTCTGAGACCGCGCGCTTGCCGAACATTTATGCCCGCTTCTTGTTGCCAAAGAGGGAGAACAAAGACTTGGGCGGCGCCACCACCGGTTTGCGACCAGTGATCAGGCCGGCAAATTCGCGCATGCCATCGATGATGGACGATTTCTGCCCCAGCTCCGCCAGCATCTGACCGTTATTGGCGGCTTGGCCGAAGATCAAGGGATCATAAGGAAGGACCAGCGCCGGATCGTGGCCGATGGTTTCGGCAAAATCCTTGACCGGGATTTCCGGCCGCTTGGGCATCCCCACCTTGTTGAGGATGAAGCGCGGCACGACATCATTGGGGCGGTTCTGGCGCACCACATCCAAGATGTTCTTGGTATTGCGCAAAGAGGCCAGATCCGGAGTCGACACCAACACGATTTCATCGGCGGCGATCAGCGTGGCCTTGACCCAAGGCGACCAATGGCGCGGCAAATCCACCAGCACGCAAGGCGTCGACTGGCGCACCACATCGAGCACAGTCTCGTAGGCTTCGAGCCCGGCTTCGTAATCGCGGTCGAGCGAAGCGGGCGCGGCGAAGAGTGAAAGGTAATCGCCCCGCTTGAGCAGTAGGCGTTCCAGCAGCACGTCGTCGAGGCGTTCGGGTGTCGCCAGGGCGTCGGCAACGCTTTGGCCTGGCTCGTCGTTGAAGTTGAGAGCGGCGGTGCCGAAAGGCAGATCGAGATCCACGATGGTGGTGTTGATCTGAAATTCCTCGGCCACGCTCCAGCCGATATTGTGGCACAGCGTTGACGAACCAACGCCGCCGCGAGTGCCCATGAAGGCAATAACGCGGCCGATGGGATGGCCTTGCGGGTCGGCATAAAGCCCGGAAATCACTTCGATGAGATGAAGCGGATTGAGCGGGGCAACCAGGTATTCGCTGGCGCCGCGGCGCATCAGTTCACGATAGAACTCCACATCATTGACGCGACCGATCACCACCACCTTGGTCGCCGGATCACAGACTTCCGCCAAACGGTCGATTTCGGACAGTGCTTCCTGGCCTGCCAGACGGGTCTCGACCAGCAACAGGTTGGGCGTCACCTGGGTCTGGTAATACTCCGCAGCGGCAGGAATGCCGCCGAGCTGCACCGAAAGCTGGGTTTTGGATAAACGGCGATCCGCAGCGGCACGCTGCAAGGCGGCGCCAGTGTCCGGAAATTCACAAAAGGCTTGAATAGTAATGCGCGGCACAGGGCGCTCGTGGGGCGCGGCTCCGAACGGCTGTTCCGGCATACGGGTCGCACTCATGACCAAAACCTCTACTTGTCGACATCGGCCACAGCGCCGGATTGGTCCTTAGACTTTTCCGCAGATGTGATCTTGCCTTGTTCGTAATTGCCGATCACCGCGGCGCGGCGATTGGCGTCAATGGGATCGGCGGCGCGCATACCGATGAGATCGCGTGGATCGGCAATCTGGGCGGCGATGTTGGTCTGCACGGCACAGCCAAAATTGGGGGATGGGGCATTGGCTGCCGTATCGCCCAGATTCTTAGACCAGTCGCCGCATGGGTTGGTGGAAGCCGCATAGGCAATAAAGCCAATCTCTACCCGCTGGTCGGCGCCATCATGGGTGCCGACCAAAATGCGCGAACGCGGCACGCCCATATCAAACAGGCGGGTACCGAAGTACCGGATGATCGCCGCCGCATCGCTTCCCTGAGGCGCGGAAATCGAGATCGAGCCCGAACCGCGCGAGGCGTAATCGGCGACGAAAGCCTCGAAACGGGCCGCATCGTCGGGCAAGAGGCCCGCATCAGCCGCTGAAAAGTTCAATTTAAGAGCGGTGAAATGCGGCGCTACGGTGATGGGATGATTGACGGCGGGATCGCTTGAAAAGGTTGTGCCGTCATTCATCGGCGCGGCGCAGCTGCCCGCCAGAAGTACGGCGGCAACCGAAGCAACACGCAAACTATCCTTGAGGTTCATCATGGCCGCTGTCCTATTGCACGATATAGCCGGCTGGCCCTTCCGCCCGCGCCGACGACTTGTCTTGCGCGTAAACGGCATTGAGGCGGCCCAGCAGGATGGTCTCGAGGTCGGTTGGCGGCACGAAGCCATCGGTCGGGGCCGCGAATTTCTTCTCGTCGGTCGGTTTGACGAGATAGGCCGTCACCAGCACCACAAGTTCGGTTTCATCATTGGAAAAATCACGGCTGCGGAACAGGGCGCCTAACACCGGCATGTCTTTCACGCCAGGAAAGGCGTCGAGCACCTGCTTGGTGGTGTGCTGCATGAGCCCAGCAATGGCAAAGCTGCCGCCTGAGGGCACTTCCACGGTGGTTTCCGCGCGTCGCACCGACAAAGCTGGAATGGTGGTGGTGGTGGAACTGGTACTGCCTTGCAGGGTGAAGGCGCCAGTATTGCTGAGCTCACTGACCTCGGTGGACAGCTGCAGCGAAATGCGGCCCGGCCCCAATACCACCGGGGTGAAGGAGAGACCAACGCCAAACTGCTTGAAGGCCAGGGTGATGTTGCCGTCACGGTCACGCGAAACGGGCACGGGGAATTCGCCACCGGCCAGGAATTTGGCGGTCTCACCCGAAACGGCGGTGAGGTTTGGCTCGGCCAGGATGTGCATCAAGCCGACCTGTTCCAGCGCCTTGACGGTGCCTTGCAGATTGTTGGGGCAGACATTGCCGGTCGTCGTCAGGGTCGTGCTGATCCCTGTCGCCACACCAGGCGTCAGGATGGCAGCATTGGTGCTGACATTGTTCAACCCGGTAGTTGTTGTCGTGCTCGTGCCGGTGGGAAGAAACTGGCTAGCGCAAGCCGAACCCACCTGCCCGCCGGACAAATCGTTCAACGCGTGACCGACCAAGCCGAACTGATTGGAGGTACCGAAGGCCATGGGCACGCCAGCGGCCATCATTGCGCTCGACAAATCGATACCGAATTGCTTGGCGACCGAGCGCTGCATCTCGGCGACGCGGACCTTCAGCATCACCTGATCGCTGGAGCGGATCTGCAGTACATTGACGACCTTCTTGTCGTCACCAGCGAATTTCGAAGTGATATCCTGGGCGCGGAGCGATTCCGCGGCGCTGCCGACATGACCGGTCAAGACGACCGTATCGTTGATGGCCGTGGCTTTAATATCGGTATCGGGAAAGCTCATATTGATGAGCTTGGTCAGATCGGTGACATCCTTCTCGACGCGGATGTCGATTGAGGCCAGCTGCTTGCCTCGCGCGTCGAAGAAGAAGGCGTTGGTCTGCCCGCCCTTCTGCCCCATCAGGAAGATCCGGCGCGGGGTACGCACCACGGCATCGACAATCTCCGGATTGGAGACCAGCACATCGCGGGCATCAGCGTCGATTTCGACAATCGCCGCCTTGCCGAGCCCCAGCGTGATACGCTGATGCGCCGGGGTGCCGTTCTTGGTCGAAACCATCACCAGACGCGCCGAGTTGGCGCCGTCATCGGTCAGCTGCGAAGCTGCAAATGCTGCAGAAGCCGCGACGCTTGCCGCGGCCAAAGCCATCAGGAAAATTCGTGGAAGGCGCCTCATTGTCCTGCGCCCCCTGCGTTCTTGCGCATCAAGCCGTAGCGCAACACCGCCACGACGCCTTCTTGCGCCCCATCACCATCCTGCATTCCAGGCGCTTTGCCATCTTGGCCGACTTTGCGCAGACCATTGCTGGGACCAGCCGGAGTATTGGCGGCAACAGCATCTTCATCGCCGAGACCGCGCAGCGCCAGCGACAGCGTGCCCATAGCCTGGGCCAGCGCCACAGTGCGCGATTGCTCCGGCGTCAGCTCCAATGTCACCGTCTTCACGTCGGATACCGCCTTCTGATTTTTGTCGTCGGAGGCCTGGTCGATGGCGAGGATGCGCACATTCGACAGAACCAGCTTGGTAACGCCGCGCTTGGGTGTGTCACCCGTCACCATGGTCAGCAGCAGGTCGATGCGATTGTTCGGCAGGATGAAGCCGCCTGCCACTGAGGCGACCGAGACACTGATCGAGACGGCCCGCATACCGGGGCCCAAGGTCGCCGCCATAAAACCAGCACCCTGACTCTTGACGATCTTGCTGTAAGTGATGGGTTCGCCGTCCACCATGGGGGCGCGCGCCACACTGCCTTCGACAATGGCAGCCGGCGTCAGACCGCTCGAGCGGCGGATGAAAGAGGGATCGATGATCTTGGCGGGCCAGGATTGCCAGCGCACTTGGGAGCCGTTCACCGGCTTGCCAGCCTCGATCCGCGTCGCCGCTACCAGCACGTCGGAAATTTCCATCGGCGCGGGCGCAACATGGGCTTCGGCAGCCTTGGAACCGCCACCCATGACGTTGCGCACCATCAGAGCGACAACGCCGGCAGCACCCGCCGCGAGCAAGAGAACAACCAGCCTCTTCGAATTCATACCTAAGGCTCCCTTCGCGACTAGTCGAACACGGAAGCGTTTAGAAAGTGCTTAATACCGCCCTGCCAAATGCACGAAAAACCTTGGTTACGCTTTGCTTTACGCATGGGCCACAAAGCGGAATATTTCCGCCTGAGGAAGCAGGAAAAGGGCGCCCGCCGCGAGCGCCACGCCATAGGGGATACCCGAGCGGGCGTCATGCAGCCGGACCAGCCAGCGCTGACCACTCAACCCTGCCGGTAAAGGGGCGCGCCGCCCTACCAAGATGGTCAGAGTCAAGACGCCGCCGAATAGCGCCGCCACCAAGGTGTAGGAAAACAGATCGGTAAAGCCGAACCACAGACTGGCCGCGGCAAAGAGCTTGGCGTCGCCGCCACCGATATAACCCGCCGCAAAGAGGCAGAATCCCGCCGCCAGCGCCACCGCGCCCGCCGCCAGATGACCACCGAGCAGGGTCAGCGGTAAACCCGAGAGGGCGACAAAAGCCAGAAACGCCGCGATCAGCGCGAAAGATAAGCGGTTTGGGATCGTGTAGCTCACCAAATCCCACGCCGCGGCCAGCGCCAGCAGGGCAGGAAGAACAATCATGACCAGCACAGCGCTCATCGCATTGGCCCCGTTTTGCAAAAAAGAACGGCCGCCCCAATGGCGGCCGCCCATAAGTCCGGTACCGGCAACAGGCCGAGACGCCCGCTTAGTGCAAGCTGCCGGCTACTTTCGTCATGACGTTGGTCAAGTTGGTACCGACCGTCGTCAAGGTTGTAATGATCACCACCGCGATCAGTGCCGCGATAAGACCGTATTCGATCGCCGTTGCGCCGGATTCATCACGGACAAAACGGGAAAAAAGATTCTGCATTTACGCCTCCACTTTTTGGACACCCAGGGTTGCCCTTAGCTCCCCCGATTTCACCGGTTTGTTGCCAGGACATGCGAGAAAGATTAGCCCCCGAGGTTTAATGCGCCCTTAAACCCGTTCCGCCGCAATTTGGCGTTTCGTATCGGTATGAAACAAAACAGGGGCTTTGGCGGGGGTGCTGTTCGTAAAGTTTTGCATTCTGTTTACCAAGTCACTGGAATCGGCTCCCAGAACAACAATGTCTCGTTGACGCCAAACGCAAACGGCCGCCTCGCGGCGGCCGGATTCGTGATTTTCTCCCCGCGCGTTGGCGCCGGAGAAGAACATAATTATTTGAGGCTGCCTGATACGGAGGTAAAGACGTTGCTCAGGTTGGTCCCAATTGTAGTCAGAGCTCCGATGATCACCACGGCGATGAGCGCCGCGATCAAACCATATTCGATTGCTGTGGCGCCACTATCGTCGCGCAGAAACTTGCTGATGATCGACTTCATAGATATCTCCACTTACCCAGGGCATTGCGCTACCCATAATGGATTTTGCCCGCGGAAATTTAATCAGGCACTAATCCCAAATTGTCGCGAAAGCGCCCTTTGTGCCAAAATGGAGCGGAGTCCGCGCTTTCAAAGCGCCTGCTATTCTATTCATTCACGATTGCTTCACCACGTTCGAAAAACCCCGCACCACAAGCAGAAGTCGTTCTGGCGAACGCCGTCGTAAACACTATTTTACAACGCATGGCGTATGCTTGCCGTCAATCTAGCGTGGGATGATCCGATGCGACCGAGTGCTTTGATTGCCGCCCTGTTTGCCACCGCCGCTTTCTGCGGCGCAGCTTTCGCTGGCTCAGCACTCTCCGTGCCGCTGGACGAAGTACGGGTGGTGTCCTTCGCCAAGCCGGTATCGACACTCTATGTCGGCAACCCGATGATCGCTGACGTCACCATCATCGACAACCGTCACGCCTTTGTGCAGGCCAAGGCCTTTGGCGCCACCAATGTCGTGGCGCTCGACAGCAACGGCAAGCAGGTTGCCAATCAGCAGATCGTCGTCGCCTCCAAAGGCAATGCCATCGTCACCTTGCAGCGCGGCACGCAGCAGACGAGCTATACCTGCACCGGTCAGCGCTGCCAGCCGGCACCACAGCCAGGCGACGGCAAAGATGCGTTTGACGGTGCCACGGCACAGATCGACAAATATCAGGGCATGCTCGCCAAAGCCGCGGGTGGTCAATAAGCGCGGCGCTGCGGCTTCAGCTCTTGAGGCGCAGATTGGTGATCTGCTGCGCTATATCCTGGAAGGCGCTTTTCAGTTCGCCACCCGATGCCGGGAAATAGGCATGCGCCGCATCGCTGGCGCAGCTATTCAATGTGTCGAGCGCGGTGGCATCGCTGCCCACTTCAAAGCCCACCGTGTAGATGATGATGCCTTTGGCTTTCATCGCGCTGCAAAGCTGTTTGGATTGCGCCGCCGAAGAGCCGTTAGGGGCATTGCAGGCGATATGGTCGCTGGTATTACCGCTGCCCGAACCCGCATCCTTCGCAATCACGCCGCTACAATAGGGGGTGTTGAAGGCGCCGTCCGTCATAATGATGGCGACCTTGATCAGATTGTCGCCGCCATAAGCTGCCGGCGCACTACCGCTCGGCCATAGCGAGGAAAAATTCGGCGCCAAAAGATACCAGGCCCAAGCCACCCCGATATGACCCGCGGTGGAACCGGCGGCTGAGAGGCCATCGACGACGCTATGCAGCGCCGCCCGATCGGTCGACAGCGGTATGATCGTGGCGGTGATACAATCGTTTCCGGTAGCGGCATAATTGTAGCCAAGCAGCGTAGTGGAGGGAGCCGCATCCGTGTAGGCGTTGGTGGTGCGCTCGCTGACGCAAGTGGACGAGCCAAGGGTAGTGCTGCCGCCCGCCGCATTGCTGAAATTGTAGTATTTGCAGCCGAGCTTGGTGCACCGAGCGGTACCGCCCGAGCTGTAGCTATAGTAGTTGCGACCGTCGATGTTCTTGAGCTCGAAGGTATTGGTGGTCTTGTTGGCGACGGTATAGGTGTTGCCGTTAAGCTGCGTCATACCCACGACACCACTGATATAGATGAGATCACCATTGGCGTAAGCGTGTGTTGGTGCCGTGATCACCACCGGATTGGCTTTGGTGGCGCCGGTGATGGTCTTACCCGCCGCTATGGGACCGCGGACCTGATCAGCATAGGTGCCGACATTGACGCCCATCGTGTAAGGGGCGATCGCGACTTTGGTATAGGTCGGGCTTTGCACGTCCTGCACGACGATATCGATCAGTTGGTCGGCGGCAGTCTTCAGATCAGCAATCTTGGTGCCCGCCATCGAACCGGTGGTATCGAGCGCCAAGGCGACTTCGATATTCTTAGAATTGCGCGTGATGACCACCGAGGATGACACCGGCAAGGATGACACCCCCGCGATCTGCATCAACACCGTCGGCATCGTCACCGTGGTGTTCAAGGTAAAGTCCTGACCGTTCTGACTCACGGTCACAGCGGACGGCGTGCCGTAACTGGAGTCCACCGTGTAATTGGCTTTGAAATAACTTTGCGCCAACGCTTGCGTCGCCGCGGTCGAAAGATTGCCTGCGCTGCCCACGGCGAGTCCGGCAACATCAAGCGCTTCGGTCAGATTGGTGCGCACCAGCACGGCGCGACCGAAATCCAAGCCGGCGCCGACCGCGATCAGCAATGGCACCAACGCCACGGCGAAGATCATCGCGACATTGCCGCGACGCTCAACCCAGAAACGCTGTAAAAGCCTCGCCAATATTTGCATCACCGCACATCCCATCGCTGGCTGGTGCGGATCATCTCGCAAATGGTTAGGGCAAGCCCCTGTTATCCGGGGTAACGGTTAGCGTTTCGTTAGGCTTTCGGACGGGATTTGGCCGAGCCTGTCCCTGATCGGCACAGTTACTGGCTGACGCGCAGGTTGGTGATCTGCTGACCGATAGCCGCAAAAGCGGTGACGATCTGGGCGGAGGTGGTCAGGTCGAAGTATTTGGTGGAATCGCTGGCGCAATTCTGCAGCACCGAGGAATTGCCTTGGGTGCCGTTCAAATCCACAAACACGGCATAAATGATGACGCCGTCGGCTTTGGCGTTGGTGCAGGCCAGGGCCATGCGGCCATCGACGTCGGTGCTTTGGTTCGAGCCATCGCCCGACCAGCGGTTTTGCGTATTCAAACCATCGCTGAGCAGAATGATGAAGCGCTGGGTGTTGTCCGGCAAGGCGGGCGGGCTGAGCGGCGCGCCCTGGGTGAGGGATTGCCAGCCCCAGGCCAGCCCGATGGTCTGGTTTGTTGAACCGTTGGGCGTCATGGCGTCGATCTTGTTCGACAGCGTGGTCCAATTATAGCCCAGCGGCAGGATGGTGGTGTTCGGACAGCCCGGCGAATTTTCCGCGACCATCAACGTCGCCGCTGTCGAAGTGACCGGCGTCACGTTTTGGACGTCATAAGCTTGGCCAGTCGGTTGGGTGGTGGTGCCGCGATCAGTGACGCACCCACCCCAGCTACTGGTGGCATTGGCAACCCAGGTGTGTTTCCACTTGGTGCCGTTGGCCACGGAATTGTAGCAGCCGTTCCAATAGTGCCCGGTGGTCGAAATGCTGGGGCAAAAATTCCCCGTGCTGGTCGCGACATTGTTCCAGGTGTCCGAGGCGCCATTGTTGGAGCCCGACGTGCAATGATAGCCCTGCACGGCGTCGGTCCACGGACAGGCCCCATTCGGACCCACGCTGGTGGAGGGTTTGGTCGGCGGGGCGGCGGTAAAATCGGTGAAGCTGAGCCAACTCGAACTGGAATAGGCGGTGCCGATATTCACGTCACGGGCGAAAGGAATGATCGACACCTGCACATCGCCAGCCGTTTGCGCGGCCCCTTGCAGCATGGTCAAAAGCTGATGCGAAGCGGTTTTCAGGGCTGAGATTTTGCTGACGCCGGTGCCGTCGGTTTGCGACATCGAGCCGGTGTTGTCGAGCACCAGGGCCACCCATAGTTTTAGCTGCCCCCACACCACACTGCTGGAAGAGGCAACGGTCCAGGTACTGACGCCCGCCACCTGCATCATGGTCGTGGGCATCTGATCGGTGACCGTTACCGTCACGGTCTGCGCCGTGCGGGTGACGGCGACAGCCCCGGGCGTGCCGTAATCGCTGCTTTGATGGTAGTTGGCGTTGAAGTATTGCTGGGCCAGCGCTTGGGCTTGAGAGTCCGTGAGATTTTTTGAGGCGCCAACTGCCAAGGCTGCGGCATCAAGCGCTTCGTTCATCGCCGAACGCACCATGGTGGCGCGGGCGTAGTCGAGGCCGCCACCGACTGCAATGGCCGTGGGCACGAGCGCGATGGCAAAGATCATCGCCACGTTGCCGCGATGGCACGCACCGAACGTCTTGAGCCTGCCCAATAACCACCGCAACGCACATTTCCTCAGATGCTTTCCCACCTATGATCGCGCCGCAGAAGTAAAAATGGCGTTGCCTTTTGGCCCCGTTTTGCTGGCATTCGGCGCACCGTGTTAGGACTTAGTTCAGGATTAACGCGATGTTCAGCATGACATACGGTTTTGCTTCGCTTGGGCTGCACGCTAGCGTTTAATCGGACGCACCTGCCGGAAGAGGAAGCCGAACAATGCCGCAAGGCGCCAAAACGCTTCTGAGGCATGCCGCGAACCGCCTAACAGCCATCGCCGCACGGCTCAACGCGCGCGCCCGCTCTGGTTCGGCCGCGATTGAGTTCGCCCTCGTCGCGCCGGTTTTCTTCGTCTTTCTTATGGGCACGATCGAAACCGGAATTATCTTCCTTTCCAATTTCGTGCTGCAAAGCGCCACCAATGATGCGGCACGGCAAATCCGTACCGGACAAGTGGCGCTGGGCGGCATCACGCAAGCTGCGTTTCGCCAAACGATCTGCAACGAGATCAGCCCCTTGATGGCTTGCGACAGCAATTTACAGATCGATGTCGAAACCGTCGCCACCTTCAATCAAGCGGCGATCACCAATCCGATCACCGCCAGCAACACGCTGGACCCTTCGCTCGTCAACTGGCAGCCGGGCGCCGTCTGCAGCGTGGTTTTGGTGCGCGCGTTCTATACGTATTCGGTGGCCACGCCGTTTTTGACGCCGTTCCTAGTCAACATCAATTCGACGCAGCATCTGTTGACGGCAGCGGTGGCCTTCCGCAACGAACCTTACACTACGGCGGTGGCGGGATGTTGAGGCTGCTCACTCGTTTCGCCAAAGCCCGCCAAGGCCTCGCCGCGGTCGAGTTCGCCTTGATCGCGCCGGTGATGATTATGCTGTTCTACGGCGCGGTCGAATTGGGCACCGCGGTGGATTGCAATTCACGCGTCAGTCGCGTGGGCTATACGGTGGCCGATCTGGTGGCGCAGTCCGCCAGTGTGAGCACCACCGACACTACCAACTTCTTCAGCGCCGCCAACGCCATCCTTTATCCCTACGCCTCTGCCAACGCCAAAATCACCGTCTCTAGCCTGGTTGATAACGGCAAGGGTGGCGCCACCGTGGCATGGAGCGACGCACAAAACACCACGCCGCGCGTCAAGGGCGCTACGGTCGCGGTTCCGGCAGGGCTGATCACTTCTGGCTCAGGCGCCAGCGTGATCTATGCCGAGATCGCTTATTCTTTCACGGCGCCGATCACCTATTTCCTAGGCGGACCGATCACCCTGACTGACAGTTTTTATGCCAAGCCCCGGCGCTCGACCACAGTCGCCCATAGCTGATCACGACGCTGATGGCAGCATCCCGCGGCGGGGGCGGATCAAGCCTTCTTGCACCACAGAGGCTACCAAAGCACCGTCACGCGTGAACAGCGTGCCGCGGTTGAAGCCTCGTCCGCCGGACGCGCTGGGACTGTCTTGCACCAGCAACAGCCATTCATCGGCGCGGAAGGGACGGTGGAACCACATGGCGTGGTCCAAGCTCGCCATCTGCACCTTGTCGTCGTACCAGCCGATGCCATGGGGTGCGAGCGAGGTAGCAATCATCGAGAGGTCGGAGGCAAAGGCCAGCATAGCCCGATGCAACGCTGGATCGTCAGGCATGGAACCAGCCGTCCGCACCCAAAAACTCTCGTGCGGCGGTTGCGGGGCAGGATCGAAATAAGGTCGCGGGTCAATCGGGCGAGTCTCGAAAGGCCGAGGACGGAAGACCCAGGCGCACAATTCGGGAGGAATGCGGTCGGGCGGAATCTTGGCGCGCAGATCATTGTCGCTTTCGAGCGCTTCCGGCGGCGGAACCACTGGCGCTGCAAAGGCGTGCTCCAGCCCCGGCTCTTCGCGCTGAAACGAGGCTTCGAGGGTGAAGATGGGACGACCATGCTGGATAGCCACCACCCGGCGCGAGGTGAAGCTGCCGCCGTCGCGCGAGCGGTCGACCTCATAAAGGATCGGCACTTTGGGATCACCGGCGCGCAGAAAATAGCCATGCAGCGAATGGCACAGCCTGCCTTCGACAGTGCGCGAGGCGGCCATCAGGGCCTGGCCCAAGACTTGGCCGCCGAACACGCGCTGTACCCGATCCTTGGGACTGAGGCCGCGGAAAATGTTCTCCTCGATTTTTTCGAGGTTCAAAAGGTCCAGCACTTCCTGGATGGGCGCAATCATGGCGCCACGGTAAGCTTGGGCTCTGGGCCTGCGCAAGGCGTGCGCATCAGTGCCTGCCCGATTTGGCTGCAACATATTTTTGGTGGGGCCAATTTGGCTTTGCTCATATTCCCTTTGCTCAGGGCCGCCGTTCCCTCTAAGTAACCCCTTGTTTTGGGCCCAGCAAAGAAGAACATGGCCAACGAATTGCTTGAACGCGCCGCGCACCAGCGGCCAGCCACCTCCAAGAGAGGCGCCTTGGAGCGCCTCTTTACCCTTATGTTTCAAGGGTTTGTCTATAACCAAATCTGGGAAGACCCGGATGTGGATCTGGCTGCGTTGGACCTTGGTCCACAACACCGCCTGCTGACCATCGCATCGGGTGGCTGTAACGTTTTAAACTATCTGGCGGCCGATCCGTGCCAGATTATTGCGGTCGATCTCAATCCGAATCACGTCGCCTTGACGCGGCTGAAGCTGGCAGCGCTCGCCAACCTGCCGAGCTATGAGGATTTCTTCCGCTTCTTCGGCCAGGCCAATGACAAAGCCAACCGCGCCGCTTACGACACCTATCTGCGCGACAAGCTCGATCCCACCACGCGCCAACATTGGGAAAAGCGCATTCTGCTGCACGGCCGACGCATCAATATGTTTGCCCGCAACCTCTATCGCTATGGCCTCTTGGGACGTTTCATCGGCATCCTGCATGTGGTGGCCAAGCTGCACGGCAAGCGCCTTGAGCGTATGCTGGATGCCAAGACCCCAGCCGAGCAGCGGATCCTGTTTGATCGGCTGATTGCGCCCCTATTCAACAACCGCTCCATCCGGGCGCTGTCGAAGAGTCCGGTGTCGCTTTACGCGCTCGGCATTCCGCCCGCTCAATATGACGAGCTGGTCGGTGCCAACGCCAATATGATCACGGTACTGCGCGAGCGCGTCGAACGGTTGGCCTGCGATTTCCCCATCAACGAGAATTATTTCGCCTGGCAGGCTTTTGGCCGTGGCTATGACGTCACCAACCGGGAAGCCGTGCCCGCCTATCTGCGCGAGGATGTTTACAACACCATCCGCAGCCGCACCGGCAAAGTCGAAGTCAATCACGCCTCGCTGACCGATTTCCTCAAGCGCCAGGATGCCCATTCGCTGCATCGCTATGTGCTGCTGGACAGTCAGGACTGGATGAACGAGACGCAAATCTCGTCGCTTTGGGCCGAGATTGACCGCACCGCGCATCAGACCGACGCCCGCGTCATCTTCCGCACTGCCGGGCCCGACAGCCCGCTGCCCAAGAAGCTGCCGCCCGAGCTTTTGGCGCCGTGGAATTATCTCGAAGACGAGAGCAAGGCTTTCCACGCCAAAGACCGCTCCTCCATCTATGGCGGATTCCACGTCTATGTTCGCAAAGGCTGACAACGACGATCATGGCGTGCTGATGGACCGGATCTACCGGCACCAGCGCTACATCTATGACCTGACGCGGAAATATTACCTTTTTGGGCGCGACCGGCTGATTGCCGAAATCGGCCTCAAGCCGGGTGACCGGCTGGTCGAAATTGGCTGCGGCACAGCGCGCAATCTGGTCAAGATCGCTGAGGCCTATCCGGGCGTGGAATTGTTCGGTGTGGACGCGTCGCTCGAAATGCTGAAAAGCGCCGAGGAGACCATCCGCAAGGCGGGGCTTTCCCATCGCATCAAGCTTGCCCACGGCTATGCTGAAAATCTGTCGCCAGCCATGTTCGGCGAGAGCAAGCCCTTCGAAGCGGCGCTGTTCTCCTACAGCCTGTCGATGATTCCCGACTGGAAAGCGGCCATAGCCGCTGCCGCGGCCCATTTGGCCCCAGGTGGCCATATCCATGTGGTCGATTTCGGCGATCTGACGGGGCTCGGCAAGCTCGGCCGCACCGCGATGTTGGGCTGGCTCGCCCTCTTCCATGTCGCCCCGCGGGTGGAATTGCTGCAGAGCCTGGAACAGCAAAAGGGTGCGGCGCTACGCTTTTTGCCCGGGCGCTATGCCTTTCTCCTGACGGCCAGCAGCCTCAAGGTCTGAGCCTTTCAGGGTCATAGGTAATCGCCCCGGCTGCGCCCCTACAAAATTCCACCTAGAATTTGTACATTGTTAACGCTGACTGCATAAAACAGGGATGAGCAGTCCGCTTGCCAACCTGTGGGCTGCCGGTCGCTTCGCGTTGTGTCTGTAAGGCGGTGCGGTCCTCGTCAATCGCTGCGAAGGCTAAACCCATGAAGCTGCGTCCAAATCTTCACGTATTGGCGTTGTCCAGCGTGGCCCTAGGGGCCCTTTTCTGTGCCTCGGCCACAGCCGCAGAAGGCTGGTATGTCGGCCTTGGCGCTGGCCTCAGCCTGCCCAGCGATGTCACCGTGCCCGGCACTATTGCCGTCGGCAACAGCCTGATCCGCGGCGCCACCATCCAGCGCGACAACAACGTTCGCGGGATAGCGGCTATCGGCTACGGTTGGCCGCAGCATTTCCGCTTGGAAGGAGAAATCGGCTACAGCGATCCGGCCATCAGCACCATTTCGGTGGGTGGCGTCTCCGCTGCGGTGAACGGCGCGGATCTTTCCGAAGTCACGCTGTTCGGCAATGTGCTTTACGATCTGCCGGTGGCAGAGGATCTGGCATTGACACTCGGCGGCGGGCTCGGCCTGGGGATGGCAAGCCTCGATACCGGCACGGCGAAGAGCAACGACAGCGGCTTTGCCTTCCAGACCATCACAGGGATTTCTTACCACTGGAGCGACAGGCTCGATCTGGCCTTCGATTATCGCTATGTGCGGACCACGGGGCTGCACTATGGCGGCGGCTCCAGCGACCTCGGCGCGCACAATCTGATGCTGTCGCTACGCTGGTTTGTGGATCGCAGCGCGCCTGCCACCCCGGCGCCCGTCGCGGTTGCCAAAGCAGCCGTAGCGCCGCCACCTCCGCCACCCGCACCCGTCTCGCCGCCGCCGGTGAAGACCTATATCGTCTTCTTCGATTTCAATAAGTCGTATCTCACCGATGCGGCCCAGTCGGTGGTTGCAGAGGCCATCAAGGTGGCCAAGACAACCGGCATGGTCAAAGTCCAGATCGCTGGACACACCGATACGGTTGGCTCGGACGACTATAATATGAAGTTGTCACTGGCCCGTGCCGCTACCGTCAAAGACGAAATGGTCCGACTCGGCATGGATGGCAGCGCCATCAGTGTCGAAGGCAAAGGCTATCACGCCCCCCTGGTGGCGACCGCTCCCAATGTGCGCGAGCCGCAGAACCGCCGCGCGGTAATCGATCTTGGTTCGTAAACGCGATAAATTGTATCCGGTCATTTAACGTGGAAAAGGGCAAAACCGGCGCCTTTTCCGTGCCTTTTTCGCGCTATACTGGGAATTCTGAGCACAATTGCGGATTGTGATTGTGCCGCCACAGTCAATGATTAATGCACCCTTCGCCCTGCATTGTTATGGAATTGCCGCGGCTAAGCAGGCATATTCAAAGGGCTTACGGCCTTAAGGGGGTCTGGGTAAGAATGGCAACTCGTTGCCTTCGCAATTAGGGGAATTCAGATGAAGCTTCGTACTCTGGCGCTCGCAGGCGCTGCCATGCTGGCGGTTAGTGTGCCAGCCATGGCGAGTGATACGACCGGCTGGTACGTCGGCCTCGGCGCCGGCTGGGCCAAGATGGGTGATACCACCGCAACGATCACCACGCCGTATGTCACGAATCTCACCAGGACCAACGTGGTCCCTTACTCGGTGCAGCCCGACGACGGTTTCGTGCTTCTCGGTGCCGTGGGTTACCGCTTTGCGGACCGGCTGCGCGTTGAAAACGAAATTGGCTTTAGCCAGAACCAGCTCAACGGCGTCTACGCCGGCACGAGCTATTTCACCGGCAGCCAGCAGGCGTTCACCGATTACGTCAACCTCGTTTATGATTACCCGCTCAGCGACCGCTGGACCTTGGGCTTTGGCGGTGGTCTCGGCGCGGCACGCTTAGACACCACCTTTAAGACGGGTTCGACCACCCTCTTCGACAAGAGCGACATTCACTTCACGGTGCAGGCCATCGCGGAGTTGGATTACTCGCTGAACGATCACACCGATATCGGTGTTGGTTATCGCTATCGTTACTTCAATGGCAGCAGCGAAGGCAGCTGCGGTGCGGGCTGTTCGGTGTCGGTCTCGGCGCCGTATGAGCATGTGGCGTTGTTCAATTTGCGGTTCTATCTGACACCGCCGCCGCCCCCGCCGCCGCCGCCTCCCCCGCCGCCGCCTCCCCCGCCGCCGCCGCCGCCGCCGCCGCCGCCGCCAGTGAAGACGTTCATCGTCTTCTTCGACTTCAACAAGTCGAACCTGACCCAGGCTGCTCAGGCTGTCGTGACCGAAGCGGTTGCCACGGCGAAGAAGAATAGCTTCGTCAAGATCCAGATCACCGGTCACACCGACACGGTTGGTTCGGACAAGTATAACCTGAAGCTGTCCGTCTCCCGCGCGCAGGCCGTGAAGGAAGAAATGGTCCGCCAGGGTCTCGAAGGCAACGGTATCGGCATCGAAGGCAAGGGCTTCCACGACCTCCTGGTCCCGACGGGTCCTGGTGTGCGTGAGCCGCAGAACCGGCGCGCCGTCATCGATCTGGGCAGTTAAGCCTAGCTCTCGAGCTTAAATTGAAAGGGCGGGTCGCAAGACCCGCCCTTTTCGTTTGTGACATCGGCCGCGCCGAAACAAAAAAGGGCCGAGCAACAGCTCAGCCCCTCCGCTTTCTACTTTGGTGGCCGGTTACGGGGTTGCCGCACCCGCCACGCGCAGCGGATTGGGCTTGGGAATAACGCCCGCAGCCATGGCGCCTTTCAGCGTCACGCCGACCGATATCTGGCAGCCCGAGACACCGCCCGAAATTTCGCTGACCGGCACTTCGGAGACGAAATCGGCCAAATCGATCTTGGCCGGACCCAACGCTGCCGCGGCCACCAGGGTGGCTTCCTCGCAGAAATCGGCGTGATTGTGGGTGCGCCGCAGCTCGGCCTTGGCCGCCAGCTCAGTTTTGAAGAGATTGTAGGCCTTATCGCCCTGCTTGCCGCCCATAACCCGGCCGAACATTTTCAGCATCAGTTTATCGGAGGCCTGCAAATCTTTGGAAAACCGGGTCTGGAAGGCGTTGTAATTGTCCCGAGCAGTGTCGCCGCAGGTCAGTGCCGAATCCATCAGCACCTGCTGAATGGCCGAGGTCTGCATTGCCGAGACTTCCGACGGATCGGCGCATTTGGTCGGTTTTCCGCCTGGCGCCGCCGCCGCTGCCACCGTCAGGGCGAGCAGACAGACTCCCGCCAATGCCACCGTCCTGCCCACCATCCGAAATGCCATAGAAACCTCTTGTGGAAGCGCCCAAACCCGGGCGGAGCCTAACACTGCGGGTGCGGTAGGGGTCAATCACCCTTCTGCCTCATAATGGCGGAGCAAGCCCGTGATGACGCCGGTTTTTTATCTTCACCGTAAAGATTACAGAGGCTTAAGCACGCCCCCTACGAGCGAGCCAGCGCAAACATCATCCAGCGCCGCTTTCCCTTCCGCCCCGCCTCTAGTATCAGTCCGTGCCTCACCAAGGGAGCGCTAAGCCCATGCCCTATAAAGTCGCCGTGGTCGGGGCCACCGGAAATGTCGGCCGCGAAATGCTGAGTGTGCTCGACGAGCGGCAGTTTCCTGCCAGTGAAGTCGTGGCGCTGGCCTCCAGCCGTTCCCAAGGCACCGAGGTCTCTTTCGGTGACGGGGTGCTGAAGGTCAAAGCCCTCGAGCATTACGATTTCAAGGGCACCGATCTCGTGCTGATGAGCGCGGGCGGCAAAGTTGCCAAGGAATGGGCCCCTAAGATTGCCCAGGACGTGCCCTTCATCATCGACAATTCGTCGGCCTGGCGTATGGACCGCGACGTGCCGCTGATCGTGCCGGAGGTCAATGCCGCGGCGCTCGATGGCGGCATCAAGAAAGGCATCATCGCCAATCCCAATTGCTCCACCGCCCAGCTGGTGGTGGCGCTGAAGCCGCTGCACGACGAAGCCACGATCAAGCGCGTGGTGGTCTCAACCTATCAATCGGTCTCGGGCGCCGGCAAAGATGCCATGGACGAACTCTTCCGCCAGACCCGTTCGGTCTTCGTTGCCGACCCGATGGAAGTGGAATGCTTCACCAAGCAAATTGCCTTTAACGTTATTCCCCACATCGATGACTTCCTCGATTCCGGCTTCACCAAGGAAGAGTGGAAGATGATGGTCGAGGTGCAGAAGATCCTCGATCCCGATATCCAGGTGGTGGCGACTTGCGTGCGCGTGCCGGTCTTCATCGGCCATTCGGAAGCCGTGACCATCGAATTCGAAAAGCCGATCACCGCCCAGCGGGCGCGGGCGATTTTGCGCGAGGCGCCGGGCTGTTTGGTGGTCGATAAGCACGAAGATGGCGGCTACATCACGCCGATCGAATGCGCCGGTGAAGATGCCACCTATATCAGCCGTATCCGCAAAGACCCCACCGTCGAGAACGGGCTGTGCTTGTGGGTGGTGGCGGACAATTTGCGCAAAGGCGCCGCTCTCAATGCGGTGCAGATCGCCGAATGCCTGATCAATCGCAACCTGCTGAAAGAGTAATGCGGCCGCGGCGCAGCGTGCTTTATTTGCCTGGCTCCAAGCCTCGCGCTTTGGAGAAGGCCCGCACGCTGCCCGCCGATGCCCTGATCCTCGACCTCGAAGACGCGGTGGCGCCTGAGGCCAAGGAGATGGCGCGCGAACAGGTTTGCGCCGCTTTGCGCCAAGGCTTCGGCAAGCGCGAAGTGATGGTGCGCATCAATGCTTTGGCCAGTGAATGGGGCGACGCCGATCTGTTGGCGGTGGCGGCTGCAGGGCCCGATGCGATCCTGGTGCCCAAGGTGGCGAGCGCGCGCGATGTTCATCGCGTCGAGCAGCGTCTCGGCCATTTGCCGCAAGCGGGCGCTATTCAGATATGGGCCATGATTGAAACCGCTGGCGCGGTGCTGGACCTGGGCGGCATTGCCAATGCGGGCGGCAGGCTCTGCGGCCTGATATTGGGCAGCAATGATCTGATCCAGGAAATGGGCGGCAGGCACGTCAAGGACCGCGCCAATCTTCTATTCGTCTTCGGCCAGATCGTGCTGGCGGCGCGGGCCCACGGTCTGGCGGTGATCGATGGCGTCCACAATGACATTGCCGATAGCGAGGGCTTTGCCTTTGCTTGCGCCCAAGCCCGCAGTTTCGGTTTCGATGGCAAGACCGTGATCCACCCCAGCCAAATCGGCCCCTGCAACGACGCCTTCGCACCCTCGCCCACCGAAATCGCGGCGGCGGAGAAAATCATTGCTGCTTTTGCCCTGCCCGAAAATCACGGCAAAGGCGCCATCGCGGTTGACGGGCACATGGTCGAACGGCTGCACGAGACTGCGGCGCGCCAGACTTTGGCGAAGGTAGAGGCGATCGCGGCTCTATGAGTGTCATCGCGCGATACCGCTGCGCGCTGCAAGAAGGGCGCCTCAAAACCGATGCAGCCCAAGAAGCCGCGGCCCAGCGCCTGGATCGTCTGGCTACGGAAATTGCTGCCTACAAGCCCGGGCTTTTCCGCCGCAAAGCCCCGCCCCGCGGCCTTTATATTTGGGGCGATGTCGGACGGGGCAAATCCATGCTGATGGATTTGTTCTTTGGCGAAGTGGTGGCCGAACCCAAACGGCGGGTGCATTTCAACGTCTTCATGGCGGGGGTGCATGCCCTGTTGCACAAGCTGCGGCAGCGCGCCGATGTGGCAGATCCCTTACCCCTGGTGGCCGAGGCGCTGGCGCAGAAGGTGCTGTGCTTTGACGAATTTCAAGTCGAAGACGTCGCCGATGCGTTGTTGTTGGGCCGCCTCTTCGAGCAGCTTTTCGCCCGTGGCGTGGTGATCGTGGCGACCTCGAACACCCCGCCGTCCCGGCTCTATCAGGGTGGCCTCAACCGCCAGCTTTTCCTGCCTTTCATCGCCGAGATCGAACGGCGTATGGAGGTGTTCCAGCTCGGCGGCAGCGATCATCGCCGGGACTTCGCCGGTAGCCGTTATGTGGTGGGGCAAGCTGGTCCGCTCGAAATGGACCGTGTTTGGGCGGCATTGGGCGGGGCTTACGAGCACATGCGCACGCTCACCGTGCTGGGCCGTACCTTGACCGTGCCACGGGCCATCGAAGTGGCGGCGCGCTTTTCCTTTGCCGAATTGTGCGAGGCGCCGCTGGGGCCAGCCGACTATCTTGCCATCGCCGAGGCCTTCGAGAGCGTGGTGATCGATGCCATTCCGATCCTGACCGAACGCAATTCCGCCCGCCGTTTCATGACCTTGATCGATGCCCTTTATGACCGGCGGGTGGCGCTTTTCTGTGCCGCAGCGGCAGAACCGGACGCTCTTTACCCTGATGGCAGCGAGGGCTTTCAAAGAACGGTGTCACGGCTACTCGAAATGCGCAGCGATGCCTATATAGAGCGGGCAGTCTCGGAAGCGCCGCAATGTTTTGGAATTTGACCACCCTGATCCTGACGGCCGTGGCCGCGGCGGCCTTTTATTGGCTAGGGCCAAAATTCGTTGCCGCCTTCAAGCGTTTTGACGAAGAAAACCGCTCCCGCATCTTGGATGAGCGGCGCGACCGCGGTGATGGCTCCGCCCATGTCCGCCACACCTTAAAAGTGGCCGAAGAACAGGTCGAAGAGATCGTTGAAGTCCGCGAAAGCGATCCGCGCACCGGCACACCGGTTATCCGTTTTGCCTTCGAAGGCGAGGTCTTTGCCACGCGCGCCGAGGCCGAACGCGTTCGCGCCATCAAGATCGGCGAAATCGCCCGTGGCTTCTATCGCGAATTGCCCGCTGCGCTCGCCGCAAAACGGCACGGCGAAAGGCTGAATTAGGACGCGCGCATCAGACTTGGCAGTTTGCCACTATCGCCACCGGCCTCGCGCATGAAGGCGCGGCGCAAGGGGCCGATTTTATCGACGATGCCGATGCCGATATCGCGCGCCAAACGCAACGGTGCGAAATCGTTGGAGAAGAGGCGGTTGAGACCATCCATGGTCAGCGCCATGGCGAGTGAATCAAAGCGCCGCCATGCCTCATAGCGCTTCAGCACATCGAGCGCGCCGATGTCCTGGCCCAGTCCTGCGGCGTCTGACACCACATCGGCGAGCGCCGCGGCATCGCGCAGACCCAGATTGAGGCCTTGGCCAGCTATGGGATGGACGCCGTGCGCGGCATCACCGGCCAGGGCAAAGCGCGGCTTCACGTATTCGCGGGCGAGGTGAAAGCGCAAAGGATAGGACCAGCGCGGGCCTTCGGCGCGGGTGGCGCCCAAATGGGGACCAAAGCGTTTGGTGATCTCAGCTTCAAAACTCGCTTGATCGAGCCCCAGCATGCGGGCAGCGACATCGCGCTTCTCGGTCCAGACCAGCGAAGAGCGATTGCCCGGCAAGGGCAGAATGGCAAAGGGCCCGGCGGGCAGGAAATGCTCATAAGCCGTGCCGTTATGCGGGCGCTCGTGGCTGACGGTGGCGACGATGCCAGCCTGAGGATAGTCCCAGCGCACGATGCCGATGCCCATCGCGTCGCGGGCGAGCGAGTCCCGGCCATCCGCGGCCACCGCTAAGCGGGCGGTGAGTGCCTCGCCAGTGGACAAGCGAACAGTGATCGCTGCTCCGTCCGCTGTTAACCCGGTCACTGAGGCTGGAGCAATGACTCGAATTTGCGCAACCGACGCTACGGCGCTGTAGAGCGCATGACGAATGGCGCGATTTTCAGCAATTACGCCGAGCGGGCCGCCGATCTCGCTGCCGTCAAAATGAATCGAAAAAGGCGAAGCGGGCCGGCCAAGCTTGGCATCGGTCACCAAAATCTGCTCGATCGGCTGGGCGTGAAGGGCCAAACCATCCCACACGCCGAGGCCCCGAAACATCCGTAAGCTGGCGTAAGACAAGGCAGAAACCCGTCCGTCGAAGCGCTCGGAGAGAGCGGTTTCGGCCGCCACCGGATCGATCACGATGACGTTGAGATCGAGCCGCGCCAGGGCAAGCGCGAGGCTCATCCCGACGAAACCACCACCGCCAATAATGACATCTGCATCCATGCTTCAGCCTTCTCACGCGGACGCGGCAGGGTCAATGCTCAAAATATGGGCATTAATCGATTCGCGGCTAGGGTTTGAGCACGAATTCGCCATATTTCTTGAGCCATTTTCTGTCGATTTAAACAAATCTCTTTTGGAACAGAACCTTAGCACTGCGCAAGGAACCGGCACAATTCTTGATGAAAGGATGGCACGAGGCCAAACAGCGGGAAGCAGCGATGAAACTTATCATGGCGATCATAAAGCCCTTCAAACTGGACGAGGTACGCGAATCGTTATCAGCACTGGGCGTCCAGGGCATGACCGTCACGGAAGTGAAGGGATACGGACGCCAAAAAGGGCACACGGAAATCTATCGCGGCGCGGAATACGCCGTCAGCTTCCTGCCCAAGCTCAAGATCGAAGTCGCCGTCAAGGCCGAGATGGCCGCTGCGGTGCTCGACGCCATCACCTCCAAAGCCAAAACAGGCCAGATCGGCGACGGCAAGATTTTCGTCACGCCGCTCGAGCAAGTGGTGCGCATCCGTACCGGTGAAACCGACGGCGACGCTCTCTAGAGCGCTGTCTCAATACTCTTGGGATCGAAAAAGGGGACTTACGTATGAAAGGATCGAATATGAAGAAGCTGGCGCATGGTGCGCTTGCCGGGTTGGCAACCCTGGTTGCCTCAGCCGGTACGGCTTTCGCCGCGGCCCCGAAGATCGACTCCGGCGACACCGCTTGGATGTTGACCTCGAGCGCCTTGGTTTTGTTGATGACCATTCCGGGTCTGGCGCTGTTTTACGCGGGCATGGTACGGCGCAAGAATGTCTTGGCCACGATGGCTCAGAGCTTCGCTGCCACCTGCTTGATTACCGTACTGTGGATGATCGTGGGGTATTCGATCGCCTTCACGAACAATCCGGACCCCAATCTGCAACCCTACATCGGTAGCTTCTCCTATCTCTTCTTGAAGCCGATGACGCTTAACGCCACCAGCGCGCTGGCGCCGACCATTCCTGAATCCGTCTATATGTTCTTCCAGATGACCTTCGCCATCATCACCCCGGCGCTGATCGCTGGTGCCTTGGCGGATCGCATGAAGTTCTCTGCCTTCTTGTGGTTCATGGGTCTGTGGCTGCTGTTCGTCTATTGCCCGGTTGCCCATTGGGTCTGGGGCAATGGCTGGCTCGCCACCAAAGGCGCTCTCGACTATGCCGGTGGCTCGGTCGTGCATCTGAACGCTGGTACCGCGGCTCTTGTCACTTGCTTGGTTCTGGGCAAGCGCAAAGGCTACGGCGTCGAAAACATGGCGCCGCATAACCTGGTGCTCTCCGTCATCGGCGCCTCGCTGTTGTGGGTGGGCTGGTTCGGCTTCAACGCCGGTTCTGCCGTCACCTCTAACGTCAATGCCGGTATGGCTGCAGCCGCAACGCAAATCGCGACCGCCGCCGCTTCGCTGGCTTGGATGTTCACCGAATGGCTGATTTCCAAGAAGCCGTCGGTCCTCGGCATGATCTCGGGTGCGGTTGCTGGCCTTGTCGCCATCACTCCGGCCTCGGGCTTTGTTGATCCGGTCGGCGCCTTGTTCATCGGCCTTGCGGCAGGCGTAGTCTGCTACATCTCGGCGGTGTGGATGAAGAAGCTGTTCGGCTACGACGATTCGCTTGATGCTTGGGGCGTGCACGGCGTGGGTGGTGCGCTCGGCGCCATGCTGACTGGCGTGTTTGCGTCCAACGCCATCAACTCGGCCGGCAAAGGCTGGCTGCATGACGGTAACTTCGCCCAGATCGGCATCCAAGCCATCGATGTCGCCGCTGTGTTTGTCTACTGCGCCATCGTCAGCTTCGTCATCCTCAAGCTGATCGACCTGGTGATTGGGCTACGTGTCTCTGCGGAAGTCGAAGTCGAAGGTCTCGACATCAACCTCCATGGCGAAACGGTGCACGGCTGATCCTTCGGGTACAGTCTCCTCCAGAAACTGGGCGCTCCTCGGAGCGCCCTTTTTTTGTTGGGGGCTACTCCGGGGGACCTTCGACGGTGATCCCTTTGGCGTGAAGCTGCTCGGCGACGCCAGTGCCACGCAAGAGATCGCCGATATCCGCCACCAGCACCGTCTTGCCCGGCTTGGCGAGTGCGGCATCAATCGCCTTTAGGTAATCCTCGGCCGCTTGATCGGTGAGGTGGCTAAAGCTTGGCACCTGTTTGAAACATTTGTTGAACCCGCGCTCCACGTAGTGCGCCTTAACTGCCTTAAGATCGCCAACCGCCCACGCTTCGGCCAAAGCCGCAGCGTGGACCTTGCGTAACTCCAGTTTTGTCAGCGACTCATCCAGGCAGATTTGCTGGGCAGCCAGCGGTAGGCGTAAGGCCTCTTTGATGAGATCTAGCGCAGGGTAATCGGCGATCGGGTGCAGAGAGACGTTTTTGGTGTCCGCGATCTTTTTGACGGTCGCCATCGGTTCGCGTTCATCGAGCTTGGCAGTTGCGGTAAACTTATTCTGGAGCTGGAAGGCGACCCAAATGGGCGGGTCGTCATCAAGCGTTGCGGGGGAAATGGCGAGGCTGTTGCGCGCCGCTACAAACCGCGCCCGCAAATCCGTGGGTAGCGTTTCTTCCAGTTTCTTGTCATCGGGCATCGACAGGAGACTGCGATGGGTGAGGAGAAACCAACCCGCACCAAAGATGCCGCTCGAGGCTGTGGGTGGCGTCAGAACGGCATGGGCGCCATCAATCACCTCCGCAAGATGCTTGGAATTCCAGCTTTGAGCTTTGAGCATATCCTGAATGATGCCCAGGATATAAATCTCCGAATCGCCCTTTTTGATGTGCCAAAAGGCTGGCCCCGGCTGCTGAGCGGTGACCACCACGACCTCGTTGGAAGTCCAGCCAGTGGCGGGCTGCTCTTGCGCCAGCGCGGCGCTGCTCAACAAGAATGTACTCAGCGCGACAATCCCGGATTTCATCCCAGCCTCCCGTTTCACTTGCGTGAGTTCATACCCGCAACATGAGGGCACTACGGCCAGGCGATTACACTTGCGACAGGCTGATGGACTGTTCGCGCCGGGCCGGAGTAGATTCTGGCCATCATGACCAGCACACCTCTGTTCCCGGGCCGCTTGGCGGCGCTTCCGCAAGGCTCCTTCGCCCAGCTTACCAGTTTGCTCGACGCCATCCCGCCCGGCGCCGAGCCGATCAGCTTGGCCGTCGGCGACCCCAGAGGAGCGGTTCCGGCTTTTGTGCGCGAGGCGATTGCGGCCCATGGCGACCGCTTCGGCGAATACCCGCCGGTCAATGCCACGGCGGAATGGCGCCAAGCGGCAGCGGGCTGGCTGAAGCGGCGATTCGGTGCCGAACTGGATCCGGAGGTACAGGTGCTGCCGCTGAACGGGACACGCGAGGGCCTGTTCCTGGCGCCGTTCATTCTGACGCCAGACCAAAAAGGTGGCGGGCGGCCTGTGATCCTGCTGCCGAATCCCTTTTACCAGTGTTACGCGGCAGCGATCTATTCAGCTGGGGCTGAGCCGGTTTATGTGCCGTCCCTGGCGGTGAACGGCTTCCTGCCGGATTTTGCCAGCCTGCCAGTCTCGGTGTTGGCGCGCACGGTGGCTGCCTATATCTGCTCGCCCTCCAATCCTGAAGGCGCGGTGGCCAGCGAAGCCTATTGGCAAACACTGTTCGCGCTGGCCGACGCTTACGACTTCACGGTGTTCGCGGATGAGTGTTACGCTGACATTTATCGCGACACCCCGCCGCTTGGCGCCCTGTCGGTGCGGCGCGCGCCTTACGAGCGGCTGCTTTCCTTCCATTCGCTCTCCAAGCGTTCCGGCTTGCCGGGCTTGCGGTCGGGCATCGTGGCGGGTGGCATAGAGCTGATGCAGCGCTTTCGCGCCTTCCGCAATTATGCCGGTCCGCAAGTCCCCCTGCCCTTGATCGCCGCCTCGACCGCCGCCTGGAACGACGAGGCCCATGTGGTGGCCAATCGCGCGATGTATGCCGAGCGTTTTGCCGCGGCAGAGCGCATTTTGGGCCACCTGCCCGGCTTTTTCCTGCCCGAAGGCGGCTTCTTCCTCTGGCTGAAGGTCGGCAATGGCGAAGCCACAACCATTAAGCTTTGGCGCGAGGCGGGCATCAAAGTTCTGCCTGGCGCTTATATGGGACGTGCTATGGTTGCCGGAGAAAGCCGCACGAATCCTGGCTTTCCGTACATCCGGGTGGCGCTCGTCAATGATTTATCAACCATTAACGGCGCACTCGATAGAATGGCCCACGTACTAAGCGTGAGCGAAGAGGCACCATGAGTGGGGTCAGAACCTCGGGCATCTATCAGCCGCGCAAGCGTGGCGCGGCGCTGGCGGAGACATTTGATCATGCACGCCATGAAGTGGCGCGCCTGCTCAAGATCGCGCTAAACCGCGGCGCGGGCTTTGTCGTGGTCGCCGCCGCTGCCGCCGTGCTGGTGGCGCTGATGAGCTATAATCCCGCCGATCCCAGCCCCAATACCGCCACGGCGCGCCACGCCACCAACCTGCTCGGCCCCGTCGGCGCCACCGCAGCGGATATTCTGCTGCAGTATTTCGGGTTTGCTTCGCTGGCCTTCCTAGCGGCCCCCATCGGCTGGGGCACCCGCGCCATGCTGGGTTGGCGCCTGGATTATGCGATTTTGCGCGCCATTGCCTGGCCGATCGGAACCTTGGCGATGGCAGCGGGTCTTGGCTTGGTGCCAGGACCGGTGAGTTTTCCGGCTGGCGGCACCATTGGCCTTTTTGCCATCATGATGGCCGAGCGCGCCGCGGTGGCTTGGCATCAGCCTTGGGTGAGCTTGGCCTTGCCGTCAGCCCTGCTGGTGCTTGGAACAACGCTGTCGTTCCTCGCCGCCGATATTCGCCTCTCCGCCCTGGCTAAGGGCGGCTTTCATGCCCTCACCTTCTTCTATTGGTTGGGCAGCCTGTTCAAAGCCCCAGACATCAAACCGGCCAAACGCACGCGTCGCATTGAGCCCAAAATTAGTCGCGGCAGCGAGGCTGAAGCCCCCGAGGCCGAAGACGACGAGGATGAAGACGAGCAGCCATTGCTCGATCTGTCCCTTGCCGGATCGCGAGTCAAACGCGACGACAGCAAGAAACCCAGCTCTGCCAAACGGGCGCAACAACCCGCCCTAGCGCTGGCCTCGGGCGATTATGAATTGCCGCCGCTAGGGCTTCTGACCGAGCCTGTCCACAACCCCGACCACGCCAATTTCTCCGACGAATCGCTGGAAGAAAACGCCCGCATGCTGGAATCGGTGCTGTCCGATTTCGGCGTAAAGGGGCGCATCGTGGCGGTGCGCCCTGGCCCAGTGGTGACGCTGTATGAATTCGAGCCTGCAGCAGGCGTCAAATCCTCGCGCGTGATTTCGCTGGCCGATGACGTGGCCCGTTCCATGTCGGCGGTGGCGGCGCGAATCGCGGTCATCCCAGGACGCAATGTGATGGGCATCGAATTGCCCAATCAGACGCGCGAGACGGTTTACTTGCGCGAGATGCTGGCCAGCCCCGAATTCGAAAAAGCCAAAGCACCGTTGATTCTGGCCTTGGGCAAAACTATCGGCGGCGAGCCGGTGATGGCCGATCTTGCCAAGATGCCCCATTTACTGATCGCCGGTACCACCGGTTCGGGCAAGTCGGTGGCGATCAACACCATGATCTTGTCGCTGCTTTATCGCATGCCGCCGGACCAGTGCAAACTGATCATGATCGATCCCAAGATGCTGGAACTGTCGGCTTATGACGGCATTCCGCATCTCTTGGCAGCGGTGGTGACCGATCCGCGCAAAGCCATCGTGGCGCTGAAATGGGCGGTGCGCGAGATGGAGGAGCGCTATCGCAAGATGTCGAAGCTCGGCGTGCGCGGCATCGAAGCCTTTAATGAGCGGGTTAAGAAGGCCTCGTCCAAAGGCGAAGTGCTGAAGCGCACGGTGCAGACCGGCTTTGATCGCGAGACCGGCAAGCCTGTTTATGAAGACGAAATCCTTGAGCTTCAGCCGCTGCCTTATATCGTGGTGGTGGTCGACGAAGTGGCCGATCTGATGATGGTCTCGGGCAAGGAAATCGAAGGCGCAGTGCAGCGTTTGGCGCAAATGGCGCGTGCCGCCGGCATCCATCTGATCGCCGCCACCCAGCGCCCTTCGGTCGACGTCATCACCGGCACCATCAAAGCCAACTTCCCCACCCGCATCTCCTTCCAGGTCACCAGCAAGATCGACAGCCGTACCATCCTGGGTGAGCAAGGCGCCGAACAGCTGCTCGGCCAAGGCGACATGCTGCACATGATGGCAGGCGGGCGTATCCGCCGCGTGCATGGGCCGTTTGTCTCCGACGAAGAGGTCGAAGAGGTGGTGAAATTCCTCAAGACCCAAGGCAGCCCGGAATATCTCGACGCCATCACCGAAGAGCCCGATGACGAAGGCGGCGATCCGTTAAGCGGCGGCTTCGGTGAAGGCAATGGCGACAGCGGCGACGACCTTTACGATAAGGCGCTGGCCATCGTGGCGCGCGAACGCAAAGCCACGACCAGCTATATCCAGCGCCGCTTACAGATTGGCTATAACCGTGCCGCGCGCCTGATCGAGCGCATGGAAGACGAGCAAGTCATCTCCAAGCCCAATCATAAGGGTGTGCGCGAAGTGCTGCTGCCCGATCACGACGAACACTAACGACCTCAGCTCGTCATGGCCGCCCTTGAGGCGGCCATCCAGTGGCGAAGCCTGTTCCCGCGAATAAACGGATGGCCGGGTCAAGCCCGGCCATGACGGTAAAAATTTGGTGGGATGAATTGCGCGCCCGCCGTTACTGGCCCTTTTGCCATTCGCCGCTGCGCTTGAGGGCGTCGACGACTTCGGGTGGCATGTATTTCTCGTCGTGCTTGGCGAGAACTTGGTCGGCTTGGAAAAGCCCCGCGCCGTCCAGGCGGCCGATAGCGACAACGCCTTGGCCTTCGCGAAACAGTGAGGGCACATCGCCCTTATATTCCACCGGCACCGAGCGGGCGCCATCGGTGACCACGAACTTCATTGTCATGCCGCTATCGTGTTTGACGCTGTGCTTTTGCACCAAACCGCCGATGCGGAAAGCGGTGCCCGCCGAGACCTTCTTGGCGTAGACATCGCTCGGGCTGTAAAAATAGAGGACGTTGTCCTGCAAGGCGCTGACCACTAGCACGGCAGCCGCCGCACCGCCCAAAAGCAGGGAGACAACGAAGGCGATGCGCCGGCGCTTACGGGCGTTCACGGGGCGTCCCTTTCCAAGGTCGCGAGCGCCGCCAGTTTGGCTTTGGCTTGGCGGTATTCGTGTCCGATCCAAAAGCCGAGCAGCGCCAGTGCTAAGGCGCTGATGCCATAGGCCGGCCAGACATAAGCGGCAAAACCGCCTTGGGTGATAAAATCGTTCATCCCGCCCTCATCTCCAGCAAGGTACGGGCCCGCCGGTTCAGAATTTCGCTGCGAATACGGATCGTCCAGAAGACGAAAAACAGGAAGGTGTAGCCCAGCGCCATCAGGAACAGCGGCCAGAGAAAGACCGGAGCGATGGTGGGGCCGCCTTTGCGCAGTATGCTCTCGCCCTGGTGCAGGGTCGTCCACCATTGCACCGAAAATTCGATGATCGGCAGATTGACGGCGCCGACAATGGCGAAGACGGCCGAGGCGCGGGCGGCACGGGTTTCGTTTTCGATGGCATCGTTGAGGGCGATGTAAGCCAAGTAAATCAGCAGCAGCAGCAGGAACGAGGTCAGACGGCCGTCCCACACCCACCAGGCGCCCCACATGGGTCGGCCCCAGAGCGAGCCGGTTATCAGGCCCAGCGCCGTAAACACCGCGCCAATGGGTGCCGCAGCGCGTGCTGCGATGTCGGCCAGAGGATGGCGATTGACGAGACCGAAAATGGAAGCGACCGTCATCACGCCATAGGCCATCATCGCCACCCAAGCGGCGGGCACATGCACGAACATGATGCGGACGGTATCACCCTGCTGATAATCCGGCGGCGTCGAGAACCCGAGCAGCAAACCAGCGGCCATGGTCAGTGCGGTGGCGGCCACCAGCCAGGGCAGCAGCACCCCGCTGAGATCCATGAATTTCTTCGGATTGGCGAATTCAAACAGTGAAGGCATTGATAGAACAGCCCTATTCCCGCGTTCGTGACCGCGCCCTGCGTACCAGCTTTAGGCGCAGTGTTGCATAAGTAATGACCACAAGTCTTGCGGCCTACTTTGGCAAAGCCGCCAGCTTGGCGCGGATCGTTGCCGCCATGGGATCATCCGACGGCACAGCGGTCAACGCCTTGGTCCAAAGGGTGCGGGCCTCTGCGCTATGGCCCGCTTTGGCCTCGGCCACGCCAACGAAATAGAGCGCTTGGGCATTGCCAGCATCCAAGGTCAGAACCTTGCGCATGGTGGCGATGAAGTCCTTTGGCGGCTCTTCACCCGGCGCGGCGGCCTTTTGCACTTCCGCCAGCGCCATTTGCGCGGTGACATCGTTGGGCTTGAGGCGCACCAAATGCTCGGCGGCCTGACGGGCCTTGGGCAGATCACCCATCACCACATAAGCATGGGCGAGGCGCTGCCAGCCGGTGAAGTCATCCGGGGTCTTTTCCAAGCGTTCGGCCAAGCGTTGCACCATGGCGATAATCTGGGGATCGCGGGCGACGTCGGGCGCCGCGGCGCTGGCATCCGGTGCTGCAGGGCTGGCCGCGGGGGCAGCCGCTGCAGGCGCGCCAGACGAGGGTTGGACGCCGGCATTGAGATGAATGGCGTTGGTCATCGCCGTCAGCGCCGTGCCGATAGCCTTCAAATCCGGCGGGCTGGGCGGCACCGAGGCGGCATCAAAACCACCCTGCTTGGCAAAGGCCGTGATGTGCTCGCGCAGCATCGGCAGCCAGGGCGCGGCAGGATCGCTGGTCTTTTCCAGATCGCGCCAAATGGCGACGGCTTGGCGCATATTGCCGATCTGAGCCTCGGCTAGGCCGAGATAAAAGCGCGAACGTTCGCTACGCGGCTCGGCCTGGATGGCCTTGGAGAAGGCGGCCATGGCTTCCGGCCCAACTGACCCGCCGCTGGTCATCACCAGGGCTTCACCGAATTCCGACCAAGTGACAGCGGCTTTGGCACCCATGTCGATGGCGTGGCGGTAAGCGCCCGCGGCCTGCTCATATTGGCGAGAGGCAAAATAGGTGCGGCCGAGCTGCTCATAGCCCTCGGCGCTGGGATTGGCTTGGACCTGGGCGGCGAGCGCATCCGCACTGGCGGCAGCGCCAAATTCGGGATCATTATGGATGCGCCACATATAGGGCTTGCCGGGCAGGCTGGGCGACCCCAGGGCTGCATAAAGGGCGCCCGAGCCGATCGGAATGATGAGGGCAATCGCGACGATGGCACCGAGGCGCGCATATTTGCTGGCGCGCGCCAAAGGCTGCTGCGGCAGCTGCAATTCGGCATCTTCGGCGGCCAACATGCGGCGATGGACTTCCGCCCGTGCCGCTTCGGCTTGCTCAGCCGTCAGTAGGCCCTCTTCGACCTCTTGATCGATCTCGGCGAGCTGGCTGCGATAGACCACGATGTCGTAATCGACGCGTGGCCGGGCCTCAGCCCCACCCCGCAGCAACGGCACCACGAGCATGGCGAGGACCGCCAGACAGAGAACGGCAAAGAGGAGCCACAACATCAGCTGTCTTCTTTCTTACGCCCGGGTTCGTCGAGCAAGGCGCTGAGGCGCCGGGATTCATCTTCGGTGAGAGGAGCGGTCTGCGCGGTTTGCGAAGTCCGCCGGATATAGATCGCCGCAACGCCAGCGGCACAGAACAAGAGCAGCACCGGGCCGAACCAGAGCAGATAGGTCTCGGCCATGAAGGGCGGCTTCAGCAGCACGTAATTGCCATAACGGGCCACGACGTATTGCTTGACCTGCTCGTCCGTATCGCCCGCCACCAGACGCTGGCGCACCAGGACGCGTAGATCGTGCGCCAGATCAGCGTTGGAATCGTCGATGGATTCGTTTTGACAGACCAGACAGCGCAGCTCGGTACCGATGGCGCGGGCGCGATGCTCCAATTTGGGGTTGGCGAGAATTTCGTCCGGGCGGATGGCCCAAGCCGCGCCACTCCACAACGCCGCCACCAGCGCGACGTTGGCTAGGACCATCGCTATTTTCGTGCGCCGCCTCACCGTGCCAATTTCTCCGCCATGGGGATGATCGTGCCCCGGATGATTTCCGGCGTCAGCGGGCCGGTCTGCTTGAAGCGGATCACCCCGTGTTTGTCGATGAGATAGGATTCCGGCACGCCGTAAACGCCAAAATCCAAACCGGCATGGCCGTAGAGATCGACGCCGACGGCCTTATAGGGATTGCCAAGCTGATCGAGCCAGGCTTTGGCATCTTGCGGGCGGTCTTTGTAGCTGATGCCGACCAACCGAATACCAGCCTGGGCTATCAGCGGCAGCACAGGATGCTCCTCGCGACAGGGAATGCACCAGGAGGCAAAGAAATTGACCAGCGTGACCTTGCCTTGCAGATCGGCAGAGCTGACGCCCGGCTGACCCTCAGCCAGCGCCGGCAGGTTAAAGGCCGGTGCTGGGCGGTTGATCATTACCGAGGGGATCAGATTGGGCGCAAAGCCCAATTCGACCAGATAAAGCCGCCAGACCAGGAAGCCAGCGAGCACGATGAAGCACGCGAGCGGAACAATGGTCATCCAGTTGTAGCGCGGCTTGGCCGTTGCGACAGCAACGGGGGCAGCAACTGTGGGCGCGGCAGGCCGCGGACGGACATCAATGCGCCGTCGCGGCGCGCCGATGCGGTGATGGCGGTCGGTCAGGGAGACGATGCCGCCCAACACCATGACGAGAGCGCCGAAGAATATCCACGGCACCAGCGGATTGTGGAAGATGTGCACGACGGATCCGCCATGCCCGGCGGGATCGCCTAGCACCACGTAGAGGTCGCTGATCAGATTGGTGTAAATCGCCACGGTCGAAAGCGGCTGCTGCGGATTGGCATACATGCGCCGTTCCGGCTGCAGATCGGCTATCAGACGGCCGTTGCGGGTGGCAATGAAATTGCCGCGCGTGGAGATGTAGTTGGGACCAACGATATTCTCTTCCGCCCCGAGGAATTTCACCTGATACCCGGCCACGGACGCCGTATCGCCGGGATGCATTACTTCCAAATATTCGGTGCGCCAAGCTTGCGAACCGGCAACGCCGATCAAAATGAAAGCCAGGCCGAGATGGCCCAGCGTCATGCCGTAAGCCGAGCGCGGCAAATGCCAGGCGCGATGCAGTGAATCAGCCAGGGAATGGCGGAAGAGATGCACCCTTCCAGCCCATTCGGTCAGACTGCCCATGATCAGCCAAACACCAAGGCCAAGACCAATGCCCGCCAGCAGCGAGCGGGTCGAGATACCGGCAGCGAGCAACGTGGCGATGACAGTGAGCGCGGTGGCTGCGCCGGCAAACTTCAGGCGCGACAACGCGTGGGGAAGATCGCCGCGCTTCCAGGCCAGAAGCGGCCCGATCGCCATCAGCGCGATCATCGGCAGCATCAGCGGCACCATGACGATATTGAAGTAAGGCGGTCCCACCGAGACTTTGCCAAGACCGAGCGCATCGACAAACAGCGGATAGAGCGTGCCGAGCAGAACCGTACCCGCCGCCGTGCTGAGGACGATATTGTTGAAGAGCAATCCGCCTTCACGCGAGACCATGGCGAAGAGGCCGCCGCCTTTCAGCGCCGGGGCGCGAATGGCATAAAGGATCAGCGACCCGCCGGTGACGACGCCGAGCAGCAAGAGGATAAAAAGGCCGCGCTTGGGATCGTTGGCGAAGCTGTGCACCGAGGTCAGCACGCCCGAACGCACCAGGAAGGTGCCCAAGAGTGACAGCGAGAACGTGACGATGGCCAGGAAGATGGTCCAGGATTTCAGGGTGTCGCGCTTCTCCGCCACGATGGAGGAATGCAGCAGCGCCGTGCCCGCCAGCCAGGGCATCAAAGAGGCGTTCTCCACCGGATCCCAAGCCCAATAACCACCCCAACCAAGAGTGTAATAGGACCACCACGAGCCCATAGCTACGCCGAGGGTGAGCGCGCACCACGCCACCAAAGTCCATGGCCGCACCCAGCGCGCCCATGCGGCATCGACACGGCCTTCAATCAGCGCCGCGATGGCGAAGGAAAATGCCATCGAGAAGCCGACATAGCCGAGATAGAGAAAGGGCGGATGGAAGGCGAGACCTGGGTCCTGTAGCAGCGGATTGAGGCCATCACCATTCACCGGGGCGGGATCGACCCGCAGGAACGGATTGGAGGTGAGCAAGATAAAGAGAATGAAGCCGAAACCGATCATGCCCTGAATAGCGAGGGCGCGGGCGCGCAAGGCCGGGGGCAAATCACGGCCGAAGATCGAGACCGCCAAGCCGTAAAGCACCAGAATCAAGGTCCACAGCATCATGGAACCTTCGTGATTGGCCCAGACGCCAGTGATTTTGTAGAGCAGCGGTTTATCGGTATGGCTCGACTGCACCACATTTAGGACGCTGAAGTCGCTGGTGACGTGCAGCCACATCAAGCAGCCGAACGCAATCGCCACGAGGCAGAATTGGGTGAAGGCAGACGGCCGGTCCAGACTCATCCAGACCGCGTCGCCGCGCGCGGCCCCAATCAGCGGAATGGTTGCTTGGACGGCAGCAACAAGCAACGCCAGGATCAACGCAAACAGACCAAATTCGGCAATCATCCCTGCACGTCCAAATGTTGCGCTTGGCGCATGTTTTGCCTGGGCGATAGTTCCGGCACGCCAGGGAGCTTGTCGAGGCCAAACTGCTGCGAAATACGGAAGATTGAATACACCGGGCCGCGCAATCGGCACAACCATAAACGAAAACCGGGCACCGACAGCGTCGGCACCCGGTTCAGAGATTACGGCTTTGACATGGCGTCGAGACTATTTCGACTTATCGACCATGAATTGCACCGCGGCCTTGATGTCGGCATCCGAAAGGTTTGCCTTGCCACCTTTCGGGGGCATCATGCCCTTGCCCTTGATGGTAGTGGCAGTGAGCGTGTCCACGCCCTGGGCGATCAGCGGGGCCCAGGCAGCCTTGTCACCGGTCTTCGGCTTCAACACCTTGTGGCACATGGCGCAATTGGCATCGTAAATCGCCGAACCATCAGCTGCCGAAGCGGCGCTGGCGACAATGACGGCACCGGCAAAGAGCCAACCGAAAGTCGAGAGTTTCATCCTGATCTCCTCAGCTATTCTGACAACGCTAGATGTCATGGTAGGGGCTGCGACAGCGTCAGCGCAACCCTGTCTTACAATCTAACCTTCAACATCATACCAGCCGTCGAGACGTTGTAATTCGGCGCCCCGTACCCGGCATTGACGATGCTGATCGCCGTGCCGGTATTGGTGGTAGCAATTACAGGCGCGGCCACATACTGCCAATCGTTGTTGTTGAACATGCTGTAGCGGTACATCAGCGAAGCTTCGACATTGTCGCTGAGCTGATAAATCGCCGTCACAGTGATGTCGTCCATCCGCGAATTGACGTCTGGGTAGGAGGTCACATTTTGGTAGGACGTCGTCACCGTCGGCACCGTTACGCCATTGAACTGGCCGAACAAAACCGAGCCCACGGACATGTTGTATTCGCCGGTCAATTTCAGCTTGTCAGTGGCTTTCCAGTCGCCACTGAAGCCGGCGGTATGCATGCTGGAGGTGTAGTTGTTCTGGTAATAGCCGATCGAGCCAGCGCAGAGCCCGGTCACGTTCTCGGCGCAGTTGCCGTTACCGCGGTTGTCGAAATAGATCCGCTCATAGCTGTAATAGGCATGCAGCGTGACCGCATTGCTGGGGCGATAATTGACGTCCGGGCCAATAGTCAGGCTGGAATTGTGGGTAATGCCTTCGCCATGGCCGACCACTGTCCAATCGCCGGAATTGGTCGGCGTCGCGGCTGAATCGACCGACGGATAGTGGTAACGGTTGTTGGAGAATTTGGCGAAGACACCGCCTGACAGATCGCTTTCCGGTGCATAATCGGCGCGCACGGTGACGGAATCGGCGGTCATCGGGGCTTGGTAGTAAGCCCCCGACGGCGTGCCATCTTCTTCCGGCATCCCTTGCTCAAGATTGCCCCAAGCCGTGCCGTAATGCAGCACACCGCTGCGATTGTCGTGGGCGTAGCTGACCCGGGCCAGGATCTCTTTGCCGAGCATCGAGCTGACATTGAGACCGAAACTGTGCGTCACACTATGTTTGACTTGAGCGTTGGTGCGGTTGGTGTTGTTGAAGTTGTAGCTCGCCGTTACCTTGGTGCTGCTTTCGGGCAGAACCAGATAATCCAGTTCAACACTGCCGTTCTGCTTCACCCAGCCCTGCGGCACCACATAAACCGCTGTGTTAGCGGTGGCGTCCGGGCTCGAGCCGCCGATCCAGACTTGATACTGGTTGATATGGACATCGCGGCCATCGATCGAATAGCTGGCGCGGCCGGTCAGATGCTCGGCAAGCTCGGTCGAGAAAGTGAGATTGCCTTGATAGATGTAAGCCCGGGCATTGGGCGAGGTGGCGCTGGTGCCTTGGTTCAGACTGTTGAGATTCTTGAACCAAGTGTAGGTGGGATTGCCCAAGGTGCTGCTGAGGCCAGGGTCGGCGCTGTTCGCCAAAAAGGTGCTGTCTTGCAGCTCGACACCGATGCGGCCGTTGAAGACGAGCCGGGTCTGCGGCGCCAGCTTGTCGCTCAACATCGCGGTGATGTAATGGGCCGAATTGCTCGGCGGCGTCGAATACAATCCAGCCTGGGCGTAGGGGCCCGAGGAAGCGCTTAGCGCCGAAATCGAGACCGGATAAGGCAGTGTGACGCCGCTATAATTGTCGGCGAAGTGTGAGTAGGTGTACTGGATCAACGCCTGGAAGTCGGGATCGATATAGCTCGCCGAGAGGTCGAAGCGATCGGTGTCGAAATCCACCGGCAAAGTGAAGGCCATGCCGCCATAGGTCTCGCGGAGCGATTCTTCGAGGCTGCCCTGCTTGTGTTCGTGCTGGATGTTGGTGGCGAAGGTCCATTCATCGAGCTGGTACTTGCCGCCGATATCGACCTTGTCGCGCCGCGTGCCGGTTTCAAACTGGCGGAAATTGGGGCCTAGCGTCGTGGTGGTGAAGGCCGTGACGGCCCCTTTGGTAGTTGCGCCAGTGGCGCCTCCATAGGGAAGCAGGCCGTTGTTAAGTGTGCCCAGCGCACCACTCGTCGTCCACAGCGAGGAGATGATGTTGCCGGTATAGGTGGTGGCGTCATAATCCGCTGTGATGCCCCAACTGCCCTGATGCCCGAAAGCCAGGTTGATTTCGGCTTCGGGGCCGAAATTCGACATGGTGTTGTTCTCAAACGCCTTGTCGCGGAAGCCCGTGGCCACCGTGTTTTGGGTCTGAAAATCCAGGTTGCGGCCCGAGAACTCGAAGTAATGCGTGCCGCCGGAATTCCAGGCATCGCGCCGCTCCATATCGAAGCCCAGCAGGATGTCCATGCCTTTGGCGTTGAAGCCATTGTAGCGGCCGTATTGCCCGGTGTTATGACCACCGGAATACTGCACGCCGATACTGATCTCGTTGAACACCACCGGCTGGTTCAATTCCGGCGGAATTTGCGGCACAGCGTCTTGTGCCAGTGCCAACGGAGACACCATGGCGGTCGACAGCAGGGCCAGAGCGCTGATGGAAAGCTTATGCGTCATGACAATCCCCTAGTCCTTGCGACCGTCAGCGGAAGAAGTACGTGCCGTTCGGGCTGTTCGACCCGTGCACTTGTGAATGGCAGTTGAGGCAGGTGCGGTTGTTCGCCAGCGCCGAATTGAAGACCGCTGTTCCGGCGAGATTGCCCGCCAGCGAATGTGAGCCGCCGAAGGCACCGCCGCTGCTGTTCGAGACCGCGCTATGGCAGCTCGAGCACATGAAGTTCATCCGCTCTTTCATCAGACGCGCTTCGTTGGAGCCGTGCGGCGTATGACAATTGAGGCAGTTCTCGCGCACCGGCTGATGCTCCCACAGCATCGGCCCGCGCTTATCGGCGTGGCAGGTGTAGCAGGTCTGATTGACGGTGAATTCTTTGAGCAGCTTCGGGCCAGCCGAACCGTGCGGGTTATGGCAATCGGCGCAAACCACTTTGCCTTCGCGCATCGGGTGATGGGAGAACTGGAAGCTCTCGGCCCGTTGCTGTGCATGGCAAGTAAAGCATTTGGCAGTCTGCGTCGTGCGCACCAGGATCGGATCCTTGGTGACATGCAGGCTGTGGCAGCTGACGCAAGCCAGATTGGCGTTCTGATGCTGGCTACCGGCCCAATCCATGCGCTTGGCGTCCTGATGGCAACCAAGACAGGCTTGGTTGCGCACCGCCACCGGCGAGGCGTTGGGCCCGTTGAAAACCACGGCAGGCAAAGACGGCTTGCCCGCTGCAAAGCCTCTGGCATGAGCGTCGCTAGGACCATGACAGGATTCGCAGCCATGTTGGCCGGCCGGCGAATGGATATCGCCTTTCATGGCATGGGCGGTCTTGAGAATCGCGGTGGCTGGCGCTTCGTTGTGACACTGCACGCAAGTGGCGGTGCCATGCTCGCTATAAAGCGCGCTGCCGTCATTCGCATCCGCTGCCGCGGCGGTAACAGCCGCTTTATGCGTCGTGGTCCCGGCGACTGCCGGCGTGACGCCAGCCAGCGCGCAGAGCAAGCCCAGAACGACTACGATGCGTTTTCCTACCGTCATCCTCTGCCCCTGCTACGATGTTCCGAAGGCGAAAAATTTCCCTATGGGAGGCATTGTTTAGAACCTCACGCAAAAAGCGACAGTACCAGTGAGCCGAGAACTGATGGTACCAGTCTAAGATTCTGCCGCTTTGTGGCATTTGCCGCATAGGTATTCGCCGCAGGCGAATGGGCGCCGTGCGTAGCAATCCGCACTTGACAGCTGTCGGTGATTGTAGCCGGTGCATTCGAATCGCGTTTAACGTGATGTCCGTGTGGCGAACAGCTTAGGCCGTCGCGCCAACGCGTTGTGCGATTCGCGCCGCCAGCGCGTCGAGCTTATCCCAATCGGTATATTCGATATTGGTATGAGGGTCGGTTGGGCCACCGGTGAGAACCATGATGAAGCGAATCATCTGGCGGTCCAGCCAGCTATAGCGCGCATAATCCAGGCGCCCGGCGATGGCCGCCGCAAGCGCAGGCTTGAGGCCATGCCGTTTGATCGCCTTGCGCAAATAGACATTACCCTCGGCCGTGTCTTTGCCGGGTTTGCGCGCGGTCAAATTGACGGACAGCAGCACCAGCGGCGGCGGCACGGTGAGCACCTTATAATGCGTGAGAAACTGTTCGGCTTCGGCCAGATGTTTGCCGTAGCGCACCGCCGCCACCACGATGATCGGCTCGGCAGGGTCAAAGCTGCTCAGCGAAGGCTGCGCCAAAGCCAAATCTGCAGGCTCGGCTGTTACGCCTTGAGCGGCGAGGCCGCGTGCCAAACGTTCGGCAATGCGGCGGGACTGACCATCGCGCGTCGCGTAGAGAAGATGCATGGTTCAACCGGGAGCAGAGGCGCGAGCGCGCGGGGCGGCAGTGATAACACCACCGCAGCGGCGAAGACAGCTCTGTCGTCCGGCTTAGGCGGCGGCTTTGGCGGCCAAGGCGCAGAGCAGCGCTAGGCTTTGCGGCAATACCCAGCCATGAGCTTCCAAGAGCCGTTCCGCGGCGGCGTCTGCCGTGGCGAGGTCGGCCAATGACGACTGCACAAGCTTGGCGCGCAACTGAGCGGCCACGGCCTTGGCATCGAAATCATCGACTTCGGCCAGCACGGCCTCACCGATTTGGGCGCTGCCATCACGGTCGTCGAGTTTGGCCAAAAGGTCATCATAAGGGCTTGGGGCATAGCGCTTGCGCAGGACCCGAGTCGCCTCATAGCCGACGCCAGCGACCACCGCGGCGGTGCCCACGCCGACGAGAAGATTGCGGCGGGAGAACAGGGTTTTCATTTCAACAGACCCTTCACGTGATCCGCAAGCCTGAGCGCCATCGCAACGATGCTAAGGGTCGGATTCACCGCGCCGTAAGTGGGATAGACCGCGCTTCCCACCACGAACAAATTGGCGACGCCGTGAACCTGAAGATTGGCGTCAACCACGCCCTTTTTGGGATCGTTGCTGGCCCTGGCGGTGCCCATATGGTGATTGCCCCAATCCAGCCCCGTCAGCCATTGGCCGCGCTCTTTCATATTGAGACGGATCATACCGGCGCGGGAGGCGAGCAACTGGCGGCCCAATTCTTTCAGCGTGGCGCGGAAATGCGCCAAGTCCGAATCAGCAAGCTTCATCTGGAGTTTGATCCGCGGCACACCAAGCGCATCGCGTTCGCTGTCCAAGGTGATGCGGCAATCGGGGTCGGGCGTCACTTCGCAGCCACCACCCAGGGTGAAGGCGGCAGCTTTGCTGGCATCGACGCCGAGCGCCGCCGCAGTGGTGGCCACAGTGGTCTTGCCCAGCGGATCCAGCAGCGTCTTGCTCTCGATGGTAATCGAGGAATCCAGCATCGCCTTGTTCCGGCGATAGGCCTCGCTGGGGAACAGACCGGCGCGCAGGATGGCACCATGCATGGTTTGCGTGGTCAGGTAATAGGGCTCGAGCTTGCCGTCGAAAAGGATAACCGTGCCGATGTCGCGCGGAATGGGGTGATCGGCGAAATAACGGCCTACCACGTCATTGGCATTGCCAACACCTGACGACATGACGTCATTCGAGGCCAGCATCAGGCGGGCGATCTCGACTGCGCCTGCGGCCAGGATCACGGCTTTGGGCTTGAGCGAGAAGCGGTGGCCATTCAACGTGGCAACGTCGAGATGCTCAATTTTGCCGCCATTGGCCGCCAGACCCAAGCGGGTCACATTGGCGTGAAGATAGGTGGTGAGATTGCGCACCTTCTTCAAATCATCGGCATAGCGCTCGCCAAAATGGGTCGGCAACAAGCTGCCGCGCATCTTGCTGAACTGGAACCAGCGCGTGGCGACGCCACCAGCACCCAGCGGCACGGTCGGCATTTCGCTCTGGGACCAGTGTTCGGCTTTGTCATAAAGCCAGGGACCGGCTTCACACAGGGTCTGGGCGCGGGCGTAATGGGGCGCGAGGGCATCAAGCCCAAAGGGCCAGCCCGAATGCGGCATCCAACTGCGTTCTTCGAAGTCGATCTTGTCCATCGGGCGGCTCCAGCCACCCCAGATGTTGGTGCTGCCGCCGAGAAAGCGCATCCGCGAGGCTTCGAGCCCGAGATACTTCACGCCGCTTTTGGCGCCGTTATAGAGGGCCTGGGTGGCCGGATCGAAACTCATCCCGCCGCTTTCCAACAGCACCACACGCAGCGGTGTATTGGCGAGCGCGAGCGCTATCGAAATGCCAGCCGGGCCACCGCCAACGATCGCAAGATCGGGTTCCAGAACGGTGCCATCGGGGACAGTTCGGGCGTCGATAAATGCGCTCACGGCGCGGCCCTTTCGCTAAACAGACTAATGCGGTCAACAGCCGCCTCGTTGCCGTTTCTTGGCGAAGTTGACCGTAGCGTACAAGCAGGAATTTGTCGCATACCGCAATGCACAATGGACTTGCCGGCAACATCTGCAAGCCATTGCAGCGCGGTAATGCGCGGTTTGAAACGCCTCAGTCGTTGGCGAGATAGGATGACAGCGCCTCGATCTCGCGGTCCGTGAGGCTCTTGGCCACCGGGCCCATCACATCACTTTTGCGCAGCCCGGAGCGAAACGCTCCCATTACCATTCGCAAATAGGCCCCATGCTGGCCCGCAACCCGCGGAAAGGCGCCGTTTCCCTCGCCGGACTTGCCATGGCATTGCTGGCAGGCAACCACCCCGCGCGCCAAGTCACCGTTCAGAAAAAGCTTTTCGCCTTCTCCCGCCAAAGCGCCACCGCTTTGTGCCGGCGTCGGTCTCTGACTGGCGTAATGTCTGCCGAGATCAGTGATCATTTTGTCGTCGAGATCGTGCGCCACGATCCACATATAGGTGCGCGCCCGCGTATCGTCGCGTGCATGGCTGCGAAACGCCTTCAATTGGGCGCTGAGATAATCGGCTTGCTGACCATTTA
>JARLIR010000063.1 GCA_031291635.1 Rhizomicrobium sp.
CCACCGACGCCGCAGGCGCCGCCGCAGCGATTGTGCTGCTGACGCCGGGCCTGTCGGTGATCATCGACGCCATTAAAGAAAGCCGCCGCATTTTCCAGCGGATGAACAGCTACGCCATCTACCGCATAGCCGAAACATTGCGCGTGCTTCTGTTCATGACGCTCGCGATCCTCGTCTTCAACTTCTATCCGCTTACGGCCGTGATGATTGTGATGCTGGCGTTGCTCAACGACTGTGCCATTCTGTCCATTGCCTATGACCACGTTCATTACAAGCCGCAGCCTGAAGCTTGGAATATGCGTGTGGTGCTCGGGGTCTCAACAGTGCTTGGCGTCGCCGGTGTCGTATCGGCCTTCGGCCTGTTTTATCTCGGTGAACGCGTCTTTCATCTTGACCGCTCCCATATCCAAACGCTGATGTACTTGAAACTATCGGTTGCCGGTCATTTGACAATCTTCTTGACACGCACGCGCGGGCAGTTCTGGTCCATCCGCCCCGCCCGCATTCTCTGGATCGCCGTGCTCGGTACGCAGATATTGGCGACGCTGATCGCGGTCTATGGCTTCCTGATGACCCCGCTCGGCTGGGGCTGGGCGGCCTTCGTTTGGGGTTATGCCTTGGCTTGGTTCCTTTTGAACGATCGCTTGAAATTGCTCGCGTATCGCTTTTTAGATTCCAGCAGAGCGCAGGCAGCGCCAGATTTGACCCCGCGGATCGCCAAACGTGCCTATGAATTGTATGAAGAAGGAGGCCGTCAGGACGGCCGCTCTGTTCAGGACTGGCAAGAGGCAGAAAAGGAGATTCGCACCCATGGTACTCCCAAGTAATCTACCAGGCGCGTCGATACCTTTTCCCGGAGATCATCCATGAAAATCCAATCCAAAGACTTTCGCGTGCAGGAAGGCGATGAGATCCATCTCCATAAATGGCCGACCAAGATCGAGCCCGTGTACAAATCGAAGGACCAGTACAAGGAACTGCTGACGAAACATATTGCCAAGCTCAGTGAGCAGCAGCAGCTTCTCTACGCCTCCAACCGCTATTCGCTGCTACTGATCTTCCAGGCCATGGATGCGGCCGGAAAGGATGGCGCCATCCGGCATGTGATGTCGGGGATCAACCCGCAAGGCTGTCAGGTGTTCAGCTTCAAGCATCCCAGCGCCACCGAGTTGGAGCACGATTTTCTTTGGCGCACCACGCGCGACTTACCGGAACGGGGAAGGATCGGCATCTTCAATCGTTCCTATTACGAGGAAGTCTTGGTCGTGCGCGTGCATCCCGAGCTTTTGGCTGGCGAAGGACTTCCCGATCTGCCGAACGATCAGAAGGATGTTTGGCACGAACGTTATCGCTCGATCACGGATTTGGAAAAGCACCTCCACGCCAATGGCACGCGGATTGTGAAGTTCTTCCTCCATCTCTCAAAGGAAGAGCAGCGCAAGCGTTTCCTCGCCCGTATCGACGAGCCGGAGAAGAACTGGAAATTCAGCACGGCTGACATTACCGAGCGCAAATACTGGAAAGACTACATGAAGGCCTATGGTGAATGCCTCGGCGCAACCAGCACCAAGCATGCGCCTTGGTATGTCGTCCCCGCCGATGACAAAGAAAATGCCCGGCTGATCGTCTCTCAGATCGTTCTCGACACGCTCGAGGGTCTCAAAATGACGTATCCCAAAACCAGCGCCAAGCGCCGACGGGAACTCGCAGCAATTCGCAAGCAACTGGCGAAATGAGCTTCAGGACGCGCGTCAACGCCTCGGCACACTGGCCAGCACAGCGTTCAGTCCCACTTATCCGCCGCTGAAATGCAATGCCTTTATAGCGACGTTTTGGGGTAACGGAGACACGATATGCCGATGAAGCTCTTAAAGACATTCGCCCTGACGTGGTGGCAAGCTGGCATTTTCAAAGTGGGGATGCTGGCTCTAGGAATTGTGATTGGGGCCTATTGGCAAGAGACTTTCTGCGCCCATTTGCCCTTGCTGATTGTCATTGCCGCCGCCAGTTTGGCCTATGTCAGTTATGTGTGGTGGCGGCAATGAATCGGGCAACCGGCGCGCCACCAATGTGCAACAGCGCTACGCCATAGAAAATCCGCGAAAATTCATCGGTTATGGTGAGCATTGCTGGGGGATCACGGCCAGCGATGGTCCAGGACCTGAATCAACCGCCGTGACGAAAGTCTGGGTAGAGCAGCATGCCACCGTCGATTGCGACGGTGATACCGGTGATATAGCCGGCAAGATCGCTGCAGAGAAACGCGATGGTGTGCCCGATCTCGTCGGGCTCGCCAATGCGCCCCATCGGGATTTTGGCGTCGAGATCGGCAAGTCCTTTCGGATCCTGCCAGACGCCAGCATTGATAGGCGTCTTGATAGCACCGGGCGCGATCGCAATTACACGGATGCCTTGAACCGCGACCTCCTGCGCTAGTGTCTTGCTGAACATGCCGAGTCCAGCTTTGGCGCTCGTGTAGGCCGAGTATCCCGCCCAGGGAATGAACTCATGGACCGAGGTCGTGTTGATGATCACGCCGCGCCCGCTCTTGCCCATTCGGGTCACGGCCTCATGGGCGCAATTGTACGCCCCCACCAAATCAACATCTATAACACGCCGCCAAGCGACAGGATCGCTCTCTCCACAGAGCGCGTGAACGCCATCGATGCCGGCATTATTCACCAGGATGTCGACGCCGCCGAATTCCTGATCCATCCATTGGAACAACGCCGTGACGTCGGATTGGTTCGCCACATCGGCGAGCCGGATGACGGCCGCTTTCACACCAAACGCCTTCGCGCTTGCCGCGACGGCTTCCGCCGCCTCGGGCGCGTCATGGTAGGTTATCGCAACATCGGCACCGGCCTGCGCCAGCGATTTCGCTGTTGCGGCACCCAGGCCTGATTCACCGCCTGTTATGAGTGCCTTACGTCCTTTGAGATCGATGGGGATCATGGGCCTTCCTCTCTCATCACGTCACTGCGATTTCGTAATCCTGCCCCTCCCACACACCCCGGTCGCGCCAGCAGAACGTGAATTGAATGGTTTGTCCCGCCGCAAGTTCCGCAACCGACAGATCGGCGGTGTGCACACCGAGCCCGGTATCGTGGGTTTCGATGTCCTGCACGTCTTGCCAGCCATTCACGCCCCAATGAATCCGCGCCGGCTCCTTGAGTGCCACGCAGAGCGTGTTTCCCGCAGCCATTTTCTCGAGGCCAATATTTGAAGACCAAATGTCGTAGTCGACCTTCGGACGAATCCCATGATAGCGAGCCCAGCTCGCTGTAGGTCTGTCCACGGGATGGCCTAGCACACGGCTTTGGCAGAGCTTAACGAACTCAGCATGTGCCCACACGAGTGGCATCGCCGAGCCGCTCGGCTTACCGGGTATCAGATCGCGAGCTGGAATAGGGTCGGTGTCCCACACCTGTTCCGGAATCAGTCCCAGCGGACTCGCCATTGCCACCATGGCCTCAAGGTAGGGCGTGACATCCTCGCCCGCGCACAGCGCATAGTGGCCTCGTTCGCCTGTGAGAAGCGGCCAACCACGCCCTCTGCCCGTACCATCGAAGGCGCTGCCGTCGTCATGTTCGCCATAACCGTCGTCATTGTACCGGTGCCAGACCGGACCACTCGGAGTCTCCGTCTTCAATAGACCATCGATCACCTTTACGGTGTCGGCAATGCAGGGATCGTCCGGCAGGCGCAGGCCGTAGCGCACAAGCTGCAGGAAATCGGTGGCAATCTGCGCATTGGCAGGCAGGTTCGGGTCGCGCGCGAGGTTTTTGATCTGCACGATCTCGGAGCGGGCGCAGTTTCGCGTCAAAGAGTCCAGGGGAACTGTGCGGACATAATACCCGCTTACGCCAAACTGGTACGCAAGCGGGGTATCCGCAACGAAGGTCCAATCTTCCAGCCGCGCATTCCAGTAATCCGCCAGCCGCAATGCAAAGGCGCTCGCCTCGCCTTCGAGGAACACGCTGGCTTCTACAAGCGCGGATATTGCGACCGCGAGCGTGAAGGTGTTGATGCCCGCGTTCTCTTCCCAACGGTCCTGGGCTGTCGCAGGGCCTTCGCGGGCAATAAAGCTCGCCGCGCGCGTGATCATATCCCTGATCGGGATATTCTCGAGCGCATTTCGTTCCCCGAGCATGGACGCCAGGAGGATCGGAAAGGCCGCCTCATCGAGCTGGATTCCCTGCCAAAACGCCGTGCCACCCAGCCACTGGTTCTGGAACCAATGACCGTTCGCCTGCTGCGTGGCGATGAGGTAGCGCAGCACGTCCCGCGCATCGCTGTATTCCTCCAGCGCGACCAGAGCGCCTGCCGTTTCCACCAAATCGCGTGACCAGACGAGATGATAGCCCCCGCGGCTGTGACTGCTGTCACCCCATGGGGCTGAAAGACTTGCCACCGCGGCACCGCGATAGGTTCGATCCTGGTGCACCTTGAGCACCGTGGTCGACAGTTCCAGCACGCGATCGATACCGTCGCGCAGAGCGGGCCGCTGGCTTTTCGCGAGCCATGCCTGCCATGTGCGGCATTGCTCGTCCCACTCGGTGGAAAATTTCTCCATCAAGCTTGCGACCGCGAGCGTGGCGGCGGACTCTTTGCTTTCGGCAAAACCGAGCGCAAGCGTCGCCTGCGCGGGAAGCTCACCCATGAGTGCGACCGCCGCCGGTCCGGCGCTGTCATACTGCCATGTCATGCGGGCGTGGCGGTTAAAATCCTGCCATCCGTCGCTGGCTTCGGCGCAGCCAACGGAGCATCGCTGCCACGCATCGCTACCATCCCGATTGACCGCCGACAGCGCCAATCCGAAAGGCCCCTGCTCTGCCCACAACACTTTGCGGCCGTTATGACTCGCTACCCAGGCGCAGTCATCGAGCGCATCCCCTCCGAGACGCGGTGCCATCAAGGCGTAGGGTTTCAAATCCGCATCGCCTTCCAACCGATATTGCAGAAGAAGAACATCGCGAACTTGAGAAGGACATATGCGCAGAGTGAACACGAAACGCGAATGATGATGGACGATCTCGACCGCCGGCACGCCAGGAAAGGGCGTTTTGACCTCATAACCTCTTAAGCGGCGCAACTCGACCCAGAAGCCTTTATCATCCGCAATGATGAAACCGAGGTCCTTGATCTGGGGAATGTCGATCCGCGGATAATAGACTTCCGTGACGATCCCTTCGGCGACCGTGAACCAGATTCGCGAAGAGCCGAGGCTTGCTCCCACCATATCCTTGCGCGAGGGGGCCCAGGTTGGAAAGGCGATAGAGGTGGTCGGTGCTTTCATCGGTTTGCCAATGCGCTCAAAGGTGAAACAAACCATAACGGTCGTGCTTGAAGTGGTGAATCTTGGCCACCTCGATCCACGGCAACCGAACCACATTCGTTCGATGCACGACGACCGCCAGCAGCGCTCCGATCAATGGTCCGAGCCAATATATCCACCAGCTATGCCAATCGTTCGCGATCACGGCCGGCCCGAGGCTGCGGGCGGGGTTCGTGCTTGTCCCTGATACCGGGGCTTCGAGCCATACCATCATTGCGTAGAGGGGCGGAAAGAGGGCAGGCGTAATGTGCTTTAGCCTTGGATGTCGAAGAAAGTAGAACAATAGGAACACCAGAGCGAAGGTTGTGACCGCTTCCCCGATAAGCGCCCACGCATCACCATAGCCTGGTACCGTGGCTCCATACTCCACGCTCCGGCCCAACGCTCCCCATGCCAGCAAGGGGACAGCTCCGATCACAGCGCCGGCTAGCTGGGATATGACATAGCCCGGCACTTGGCGTGCTTTGAAACAGCCCATCATCCAGAAGCCAAGCGTAACAACGGGATTGATGTGGGCTCCGCTTTCTTTGCCCAGCGGGGAAATGGCAATCAAGGCGCCCGTCGTGCCGAACAGAAAGCCAGTGATCAAGCGGCGCAAACCAGCGTCCGCCAGAAAGCCAATGATCGGGCTGGACTGGCCGAAATCCAGTATCACGACCGACAGCCCGACCGAGATGAGAAGCGCCGTCCCGATGAGTTCGGCGAGGTAGGCTTTCCATGGGAACCGCATTTCAGCGCATCTCGGTCTATGAAGGATACCGGTCGGTGCCACGATCATATCCGATGTTTACCGAACGATCTGAAAGACTCGTCGCAGCGTAACAACGGGCGGGCTGCCTGAAGGTTCCGTAGCGCGAGCCAGACCAGGAAATACGTGCGGAATACTGGGTATCACACTGAAAAGAGCGCGCGGTGATATATCGAGTGTAGCGCGGAACGAGAAGGCGTCACTTCGGTGTCGGTATTTGTGCTTCCTCTTGCTTATCCTGCGTTTTGGCCTCGAAATCGCTCGCGTCATCACGCTCACGGAGCCGTGCGGCCGGATCTTCGCTCCTGCGGTTGACCACGATTCACGGCTGGCCGGTCAAGGATAGCGTCGGCCCCTCATTGGACAATTGCGCAATCCTGCACCGCAAGGAACTCCGCCGCATCATCCAGCAAGCCCTTTGCAAGACCGCCGTACCACGGGAACGCTAGCCATGCCTTCTCGTTCCGGAGCCATCTCCTACAGCTCCCGATATTTCATTTCTTCAGGCTTTGATCTGACCAATATCCAAAAAATCATCAGATGCGAGACAATTACGAGGGGAGCGTAAAAAGTATAGACGTACCAAAGAGTGCCTAGGTTGAAGCTCGGGACGTTCAACTGCAAGACGCCGCGTATTCCGTTTAGCAGATCCAGGAATCCCCAGCTGTTGGCCACCCACACCAGAGCAATGGCACCACGCCAATTGCTCCGCAGAACAAAGATGCAAGCGAAGGCGAGCGCCGCTTCAAAGAGATCACCGTATGCAGCGCTGGAAAGGAACGCTGCGGGCAGTTTCGGGTCGACCATGCCCCGAACCAGTAACGTCATGCCCACATAGCGAGGGACATGCACAAAGAGCAGCAGAGTGAGAGCAGAATTTCGAGAAAGTTTTCTGAGTGACGGCCAAACGTACCACACCGCGACGGTGCCGAAGACGAAAACACTTGTAACAATCTGCATCCAGAATATTGCAACGTTATCCATTATAAGTCCCAAGCCCATAGTTGCCTCCATTCGATTCCGTGACCATTGCGTTGCCCTTACAGTACCAGCTCAGAGTCCGTGATAGTGGCGATAGGACCGAGGATTGACCTCGAAGCAGGGCGTACCCGCTCGCCACGCGGTGGGACGTGATCATCGCCGGGCCGCCGTCAGAATGGGACCGCCGCTGGCGAGCTGCACGAGAACCGCTTCACGCAATCCTCCGCGCGCCGCATCCGGAATTTTGTAGCTCTGCTCAGAGCCCGACCATTCGCCGAGCTTGAGAAGCTCATGCACCACATTCTTGTGCGGCAGGGTGCGACCCGTGTTTTCGCCACGCGCGATTGGAACCTGCACGATATTGGGGTCGTAGCGCACCAGCCAGACATCGGCACGACCGCTGCTAATAGATTTTCCAATCGTGACGGCGTCCGATCTATTTTCGATGCTAGGCGCATTCATGGCTCTGGGGGCGTGTTTGATAGCGTCTTCGAGTTCGGCGCGGTTCTGTCCGACAAGATCGGCGCTGCCGTTGATCACCACTTGCGGCGTGAACACCGTTTTGCGGTGAAAGGCGTGGGCGTAATCCCACTGGCGCTGAGTAAATTGCGCCGTGGCGAAGGTATCTTTCCAGCCGAGCTGATCCCAATAGGTGACGCCAAAGCTCAGCGTGAGCAACTCGGGCCGCTCGCTCACCGCGATGATATTGGCATTGGCGGGCGGACAGGAGGAGCAGCCCTGACTCTGGAAAAGCTCGACCACGGTCGGCGGCGCATCAACCGGCGCAGCGGCGGTGATAAGCGGGAAAAAACTCACCACGGCCGCAATGATAAGTCCAATCGGGGCGGCAGTGATCTGGCGGCGGACGAAAGGTGTTAGGGCCATGCTCGTGTCCTCGTGAAAAGGGGTGAGCCGGCAGGGGGCGTTGCCGGCTCACTGCCAAGCCGCTTTGCCAGCAGTGATGCCGGCATCCACGCTCAGCGACTTTACCTGTCTCACTATCAGTTCGACCTATCGGGAAAAAAGTTACAGTGCCCGCATGCAACAAGAGCAAGATGCCGACCGCAGTGCGCTTTGCCCGACATGTACGTTAGTGATGGCAACGCGCGTTCGATTATCCCCTCATCAAGGATATCTGGGGCTGTCGCAAAAAATCGTATCGGTGGGCTTTGCCTACGAATGGCATGACGAAAGCGGTCCGTGGCATCGCAGCAGTGGCAACGCGAATGGGAAATTCGACGACCACGCTCGCTCCGTCGCGGAGGAATGTAAACTTACGTGCCCGGAAGACGGGATTTTGCTGAATGGCCGCGCGCACCTATGCTCTGAGCCGTTTCCATCGATGTCAGTCGGGGCGAATCTTATGTCTATGGACGGATAGACGACGGGGCTGACGGCAACCTCTCTCGGTCCGTCGCTCGGATATTGGCTGTTGCGTGCTTACCCCTTGCTTACCCAGCAAACAGCATAAGGGCGGGTAAGCAAAAACGGCCCCGAAGGGCCGCTTTAAGCGTCTGATTTCATTGAACCTACTTGGAGCGGGCGAGGCGAATCGAACGCCAGACCCTAACCTTGGCAAGGTGCAGGCATCTTTCGTTATTCGGCCTGAACTCTGGGATTTCTGGCACTATTGGAGGCGAACCTAGCACGAACGGTGCATGAACACGCGAGAACGTAATCCCAAGGTTTTCCCAAGTCCTGTAATGCCCCGCCACCGTGCGGCAGAACGTGTGGGCTTGGGAATGTGGCTTTCGTGCCCCTGGTCCGGCAACGTCCGGCCTTAGGGGGTAATGGAACCCGGTTTGCCAGGCTCACTCGTTGGTCCGCTGTGCCCCCGTTTCCAGTCCTTCCCGGCAGCGCCGCGACTTCCGGGTTGCGCCACTTCCGGCCATTCCGGCGGTGAGAAAATAGCTGGTTTGTGACAGGGTAGACGACGGTTGGGTCGATCTTACGGAGCCTCCATGGCGTACTATTTTCTTAAAAAATACCGCCTCGAAAGCGGAGAGGAACTGCTCGGTACCTTAATTGCTGAATGGGTTCTCTCCGCTGAAAGCGATCCAGCAGCAGTTCAACGGGCTGGAGAGCAATTGCAAAAAGTTGGTCTCGACCAGCCGGACAGCGAGTTTGCTGTTCTGTTCGATTATCGCGGTGAAATTGTCTGGGATAGAGGTCCGTAACACCGGGCATCAGACATGTCCGCTGTTGGCGCTTCCTCGCCCTCCAAGCAATGTCTGGAAACGGTTTGGGAACGGACCTCAGCATTTCGGCTGAAAGGCGCCGATTTTGTTGCAGAAGTCAGTTGAAGGTCTGCTCGTCTCGTGATTCCGTTTGTTGGGGCTGATTTGCGGGATTTGCGCGATGATGGGTCGCCAGCGAGACAACCAGAACCAGCTGTTCTACGCATTCTGTCTTGAAGACCGTGTTCCCGCCGATCATCTGCTGCGCAAGATCAATCCCTTTGTCGATTTGAGCGATCTGCGGGGTCATCTGGCACCGTTCTACAGCACGATGGGCCGTCCCTCGGTCGATCCAGAACTGATGATCCGGATGCTGCTGGTGGGCTACTGCTTCGGCATCCGCTCGGAACGGCGGCTGTGCCAGGAGGTCGATCTCAATCTGGCCTATCGCTGGTTCTGCGGTTTGGGATTGGAGGGCCAAGTGCCCAATCATTCCAACTTCTCGCGCGCCCGCCATGGCCGCTTCCGCGACGGCGATGTGTTTCGCCATGTGTTCGAGACGGTGGTGCGCCGGGCCATCAAGGAAGGGCTGGTGGGTGGTGAAGGCTTTGCGGTGGACGCCAGCCTGATCGCGGCGGATGCCAACAAGCAGCGCTCGGTGCCGGGTTCGGACGAGACCGACTGGCAATCGCTCGCACAAACCCGCCGCTCCGTGCGGGAATATCTGGACACGCTGGATCAAGACGCCTGGGGTGCGGCGAGCGCGGTGGTGCCAAAGTTCATCTCCAAGTCCGATCCAGCAGCGCAATGGACTGGGGCGCACAAAGGCCATGCCTTCTTTGCTTACTCCGACAACTACCTGATCGACCTGAAGGTGGCGATCATCGTGGATGTGGAACCAACGCGCGCCATCCGGCTAGCCGAAGTGGGTGCGGCCAAGACCATGATCGAGCGCACCGAAGCGCGTTTTGGGCTGAAGCCGCAGCGGCTCGCGGGTGACTGTGCCTATGGCACGGCGGAGATTTTGAACTGGATCGTCAACGAGAAGAAGATCGCCCCGCATGTGGCGCTCTTCGACAAGACCGAACGCAGCGACGGCACCTTCAGCCTGTCCGACTTCCGCTTCGATGCAGACGCCAACAGCTACACCTGTCCAGCGGGCAAGCTGCTGCTGCAATATCGTGGGCGCCTTGCCGATCTGCGAACCGGCATCACCAAAGACCAACGGATGATCTACAGGGCGAGCACGAAAGATTGCATGGTCTGCCCGCTGAAAGAAAAATGCTGCCCCGGCCAGCCTCGGCGCAAAGTATCGCGCAGCGTGCATGAAGCAGCCCGCGATGTTGTTCGCAACCTGCGGGACACGCCGGAATATCTTCAGTCACGCCGTGATCGCAAAAAGGTCGAGATGAAGTTCGCCCATCTCAAGCGCATCCTGCGCCTAGGGCGGCTGCGGCTGCGAGGTCCCTGCGGCGCCCGCGATGAGTTTATCCTCGCCGCTATCGTCCAGAACCTGCGCAAATTGGCA
>JARLIR010000064.1 GCA_031291635.1 Rhizomicrobium sp.
GCCCTTTGGAATCGGGAAAATGCTCCTCGAAATCGCAAGATTCCGGGCCTCTATCCGCCCCAACCCTGCAAAATCGAATACTTGCCGGCGCACGGAAAAATCAAACGGGGCAACACATTCCGTGTTTTTAACGGACGACTCTGTGCCATCGCAGCACATAAGCGCTTGTACTTAGCGGGCTGAAAGCCGCAGCACGGTGGACCGCTAAATCCTTCATATCAATAGAAAATCACACAGCGAGCGCTGCCACGGCGGGGCGCGGTACAAGGCATTTTACGCAGAAATGATTTACTTGGTGGAGCTAGTCTCTCGCGAGCGGAGCGCCTGCATTGGGAAACGAACGCGCCGATTGGGAGAACACCATATGTACGCAGCCATTCGATTTGTTATCGCGGCCATTATCGCCCTCACTTTGGCAACGGCCGCCGGCCTTGCCGCCGATCATGCCACCAAGCCCGAAGCTATCGCCTTGGTCAAAAAGGCCGTCGACTTCATCAAGGCCAATGGACCGCAAAAGGGTTATGCCGAGATTAGCGCCATCACGACCACCTTCCATGATCGCGACCTTTACGTCGTGGCGTATGATGCGACTGGCAAGTGCCTGGCCCATGGCAGCAACGCCAAGCTGGTTGGCAAAGATCTGATCGATGCGCAGGATGCCGACGGCGTCTATTACATCAAGAAGCGCATGGAGCTTTTGAAGACCAGCGCCAGCTTCTGGCAGGACTACAAATTTTCCGATCCGCTGACCAAAAAGCTCGAACCCAAATCCACCTATTGCGAGAAGCTGAACGAAACCGCCATTTGCGCGGGCGTTTACAAGTAATCCCGTCCCTCACCTTGCGACGGGTGGCCAAACTGCCCGTCTTTTTTTCCTGACGCGGATGACGGGCGTAACTGCCGGATAGGGGACATCATGACCGAGACCTTCCACAATTTCTCCATCCGCACCAAGCTGAAGCTCATGGCGCTGGCGATTGTCGCACTAACGGCGGCACTTGGGCTGTATGGCTTTCTCTTGCTCGACGGCAATGCGCAGAAAACCGCAGAACTTCAAACCGGCGTGATCACGCGCGACGATCTGGTCTCTGACTATCACGATGCCACAACCCAATCCCTCGCCAATCTTTACCGGCTCACCTCTATCGCCAGCAGTGAAAGCAATGCCGCCAAAATCGATGAGTTCGCAAAAGGGGTAACCAAGGATCTGGTCGCCCTCGAGAGCGGCCTTGGCGGCGTCAAAGCGGCGATGGCGAAAGAAGGTTATACGGATAGCCAAATTCAGACCTTCGCTGGGTTGATTGCGGCCTATGTCAAGCGTGGCAAGGACGTCTCCGATATGGCGACATCCGACGCCGCCACTGCGACCGGCATGATGACCGGAACGCGTCAGCATTTTGAAACTATGAGCAGCAGCCTGGATCAGGTCGTGCTCACCCTCACCAAGCACAAAGCGAATTCTCTCACCACCATTGCAGGCGACATGCATCAGGGCGAGATGGTGTTTGCGCTTAGCTTAACCGTGATCATTGCCATCGCCTTGTGGCTTTCCTTCTTCATGGGCGGGCTGATAGCGGCACCCTTGAGCGCTATCACCGATGTGGTGGCGAGCCTGTCGGAGGGTGATCTCTCGGTCCACGTTGCCGACAACGGGCGGACGGACGAGGTGGGAAAGCTCACCACCGCCACCATCCGCCTGCGCGACCAGCTCGCCGGTGCCGAAAAATCAAAGGCTGATCAGGTGGGAATTATTGTCGGTAGCGTTGGGGCGGGTCTGTCAGCGCTGGCCAATGGTGATCTCACCGCACGCATCCACGCCGAACTGGCGGGGCCATTCGCCAAGCTGAAGACCGATTTCAACATGGCCATGGACCGTCTGCAAAGCACGATGAAAAGCGTGCTGGCCAACACCCACGGCATCGGCACAGGGGCGGGCGAAATATCGCAAGCCACCGACGATTTGTCCCGCCGTACCGAGCAGCAAGCCGCAACGCTGGAAGAGACCGCGGCGGCGCTGGAAGAAATCACCGCCTCGGTCAAATCGACCGCCAGCAATATCCGCGCTGCCAATGAGCGCGCCGCCGCCGCCAAAGACGCGGCCGATAATGGCGGCAAGGTGGTCGGCACCGCGGTGGGGGCCATGGATGCCATTGCCCAATCCTCCAAGAAGATCACCGACATCATCGGGGTGATCGATGAGATCGCTTTCCAGACCAATTTACTGGCCCTCAACGCCGGCGTGGAAGCGGCGCGCGCGGGCGATGCGGGCCGTGGCTTTGCCGTGGTGGCGAGCGAAGTGCGGGCTCTGGCTGGGCGTTCCAGCGACGCCGCCAAACAGATCAAGAGCTTGATTTCCGCTTCCGGTCAGCAAGTCGAGGCCGGCGTCAAATATGTCGGCGATACCGGTGCCGCCCTGCAGCGCATCGTCGAGCAGATTTTGCAGATCAACGCGCTGGTGTTCGAGATTTCGCAAGCGGCCGAGCAGCAAGCCAGCAGCATCAGCCAGGTGAACACCGCCGTCGGCCAGATGGATCAAGTCACCCAGCAAAATGCCGCCATGGTGGAAGAGAGCACCGCCGCCGCCCACTCACTGGCGCATGAAACCGAAGCGTTGCGAGAGCTGATGGCTTTCTTTTCGGTCGGTGAACGCGGCGAGAGCAATCTGCGCGTGGTAGCCCGGAGACGCGCATAAGGAAAACGAGCGGGGAGCGGACGAACCGCCCCCCGCCATTACGTCACGGCTGTTTTTGTTCGATCGGTTTGATTCCCTGGTTCGGAACCGTCACCGGCTCGACGATCTTCAAACGCTCCAGCCGGATGTCCGGGCGCAACACCGCACGCACGCCCAGCGGCTTGGCAAAGGCTTTCGTCACCGCAGCATGACCGAGCACGGCAGCGTCCAGCGTGCAGGCGTCCAAGGCCGTGGCATCGTCCACACCACCCGCAGCACACAAGGCGCGCGCTTTTTGCTGTTGGTCAGGCGCCAGATCCTTGGCGTAGAAGGCCTTCAGCGGAATGCCCGCAACCACATTCTGACCACTGCAGGGCGCCAGCAGCGTTTCGGTATTCTTCACGCGCCAGCTATCGGCATAACCATGATAGAGGTCGTTGAAGGAGACCGGCTCGTTTAGCACCGTGCCATTGCGCATCGCCAGGGCCGCGATATTGCCGCCAGGGTTGGCGATCAGGCCATGACGCACGGCATTCTTGGGCATGCCCACCGCCACATCGATCCAGGAATTACCCGGAATGGTGTGAATCAGCGCGCGCATGCTTTCACCGGTGTTGCGCCACACCACATAGCTGTCACCGCCGCGGTAGAGACTGACGCCACCGCCCAGTGCCAAAGCTTGGCCATCGCCGACATCCTTGGCGACGCCATTGACGAAGACCCGGTTCGGAGCGGCGCAGATGGCAACCCGCGTCGAGCCGATCTGAGTCCCGACAGCCTTGTTCACCGCCGCATTCGGCCAAGTCGGCGCGCCCGAAGCCTGACGGGTTTGCACCGTGAAGCCGCTATTGTTCTGCGCCAGGATGAAATCACCCGAGGCCTGGAAGTCGTAGAACAAGCCATCAAATGTCGCCAAATGGGTGTCGCCGATACTGGCGGCACAGTTTTGCGGTGTTCCGGCGGGATTGGACTGGGTGAACTCGATCCGCGGTTCATGCAATACCGGAATGACCGCAGGGCCGCCGGAGAGCGTGAGATTGTTGGTCTCACCAGTGAAGCCTTCCAGCACGCAAGAAGGGGCCGCCAAGGTGCCATTGTCGACGCTGGTGCGCACCACCATGGTGGTACCCGCATTGAAATTGGCTTGCGAACCGCAGCAATCGCCGACGACGTTGTATTCCGCCGCCGTCCAGCCTGCCGCCGCATTGACGGAATTGTCGCCTGCCGCGGTATAGACCGAGCCGCCCGTCGAGAACGAGATGCTATCACCGCCACCACTGACGGTTCCGGTGATCGACAAGGCGCCAAAATTGCTCAAGGGCTGCACCGGAACGGCGGCGGAGTTGTTGGCATTGCGCCAGCAATAAGTGTCGCTTCCGATGGTGTATGTGTTCCAGCCTCCCGGACAAGCGGTGTTGTATTGGATCAGCCAGTACTGGATGAAAGCAAAGCCCGCATTGGAATAGACGAATTGCTCCCAGCCGCGGCAATTGGGATTGGGCGACGGGGCGCAAGCGGTAGAGGGGAAGAAATCGCTGTTGAGCTGCAGCGAATAGGTGTTGGGCGAGCCGCCTGCGCCGCTCTCGCTGGTCATGCCGCTAATCGTGGCGAAGGTGCCGGTCGCCGAAGCGATATGACCAGACGTCACCTGCGCCGACCAATCGGTGCCATTGCCCACGGTGAAGGGCTTGGCGCCCCGTTGCGGCGGCTGCGGTTTGTTCGGCGCTTGGACGCAACCAGTTTCCTGCCACGTCTTGTTGGGATAGGTGGCTCTGAAGCAGCCCTTTTTCGGTAACGGAATTTGTACCAAGGATTTGCGCCAAAGCTCACGGCTGGCCGCCAGCGCGGGCGTGACCTTGATCGTCGCCGCATCCATTTTGGCGGCGTTGGTTTTGGCCACCATCACTTGCGATGGTTCGCCAGCGGCAGCCACCAGCAACGCCGCAGTAGCGACGACGCCGGCACAAAAAAGCGTAATTGTTTTCATGAAGGCCTCCCAGGAGTGATTGAAATATCGACTCAGGAACAGCACTCCGTTGACGACGCGACGCGGTGGAACGCCCCCCCCAAGTCACCCGGTATGTTTTTGGAGCTTACTATTTTACACGTTGCGGTTTCAAGGCCGCATAACTTTCGTTATACGTGCATACCAATTGCGAAAATTCTGCAACCTGGCGCTAGTGTCGGGTGGGTGGGCTTGCCGCTTTACCAGCAAGCCGCTGCGTCAGCCCAGTTCAACCTGGACGTCGTTTACGACCGCCAACTTGTCGGCGGGGACGACATTGCCCTTTAGAATCTCGCCATTCAGCATCAAGCTTTTGACGCCTTTTTCGACACCGCCGGGATTGCGCACGGTGATGGTGACGGTCCTGCCGCGGAAGCGACGCGTGGCGCTGAAGCCAGGCCACTCTTTGGGAATGCAGGGATCGATCACCAGGCCATCCCAATCGGCGCGGATGCCGAGCACATATTGCGTGCCTGCGACATAAGCCCAAGAGGCAGAACCCGAGAGCCACGGCACGCGGCTCGCGCCAGCCCGTGGGCTGGGCGGGGTGTGGGTGAACTGGCAATAGACATAAGGCTCGATCTCGCGCGTTTCGGCGCGATCGTTCCACGCCGCAGGCATGGTGGCACGATAGTATTGATACGCGCGATCGCCATGGCCCAACATGGTCTCGGCGATCACCGCCCAGCCTTGGGTATGGCTGAACACCGCCGCGTTTTCCTTCATGCCGGGATTGAAGAGCACCGCGCGCATCACGCTCATATCGGTTTCGACAAAAGGCGGGGCGCAAATTTTCAGGCCGTAAGGCGTGGCAAGCTCGGTGTTGACCGATTCCATCGCGCTGGCGGCGCGTTCGCCCGTGGCGTGGCCCGAGAACACCGCCCAGGTCTGGGTGTTGAGGAAGATCGAGCCTTCCTGCATTTCGTGCGAGCCGAATTTGGTGCCGTCTTCGCCGAAACCGCGCAGATACCAAGCGCCGTCCCAAGTCTGGTCCGCCAACACCTGATCGAAGGCGGCGAGCTTGGCATCGGCCCAAGCTTTTTCCGCCGCTTCCCCACTGCGCGCACAGAGCTCACTGTAAGTGGCTAGGGCAAAGCGCAGCTGGAAGGCGACCATCACGGTCTCCCCTTTTTTGCCGAGGCGGATGCAATCGTTCCAATCCGCCGACAGCCCGCAAGGCAGGCCGTGGACGCCCGAACGCTCCAGATTGAAGGCAATGGCGCGGCGCAAATGGCCGAGCACGCTGGCCTCGCCCTTATCGGCAAAGGGGATCACTTTGCGCAAGAAACTGAGATCGCCGCTTTCTTTGATGTAAGCGGGCACGGCATTGAACAACCACATGCCGTCATCAGAGCGGTATTCGTGCTCCGGCGGTTCTTTCTCCGAGCCCGGATGATGGGCGAATTGCTTGACCACCGGCATGGCGCCGCCATTGGCAAGCTGGCCCGACAGCATCAGTTCCAGACGCTTCACCGCTTCCTGCGGAATGGCGTGCATGACGCCGAGCAAATCCTGCACCGTGTCGCGATAACCCAGCCCATCGCGCTCACCGGCATAAATCAGGCTGGCGGCGCGCGACCAGGCATAGGTCATCTGGCAATTGAAGGGGCCCCACATGGCCAGCATGGAATTGAAAGCAGGATCCGGCGTCTCGGCGCTGAAGCCTTCGATACGGCCATGCCAATAGGCTTTCAGCTTGGCCAGTTCCGCCTCGACCAAGTCGGGATCGGAAAATTCGGCGATGGCCGCTTTGCCCTCGACACCCGCACGGCCGACACCCATCAGGACGACAATCTCTTTGGTTTCGCCCGGCGCCAGTGCGACATCGCCTTTGAGGACGCCGCAACCATTGTCGCCATAGGCCAGCGAACCGGTGCAGTCGCCGCTCTCCACCACTTTGGGATTGGCGTAAGTGCCATAAGGACCGAGGAAGGCGGTGCGATCGGTATCAAAGCCGCTGACCGGCGTGCCGACCAGGGCCAGGAACGTGTGGCGGCCTTGGTCGCTGTTCTCAAAATGCGCCGGATCTTCGGGGATATGGACGTTGGTGCCGTGATCGATGATGCCGTCTTCGCAAGCCATGCGGACGATGAATTGCGAGTATTGCAGATTGGTCAGATCGTTGAAGGCGCTCCAATTGTTGGCGTATTCGACGAAGGTGAAAGCCGAGAGTTGGCGCGGCTTGTCACCGGTGTTGGTGAGCCGCAGGCGCCAGCACTCAAAGGCCTTGCCGAGGGGAACGAAATAGGTCGTCTCGGCATGGATGCCCGCATAGTCCGAGCTGATGACGGTATAGGCCGTGCCGTGGCGGCATTCGGATTTGTAAGCCTCCAGCGGCTTGCCAACCGGTTGCCAGGAGGCTGACCAGTAATCGCCGCTTTCGGCATCGCGCAGATAGAGATAACGCCCAGGCTGATCCAGCGGCACCGCATTGAACCGCAAGCGGATGAAGCGGCCTTGGGCGGCCGAATGATAAAAGGAATAGCCGCCCGCATTGTTGGTGATGATGGCCCCGTATTCCGTCGAGCCGAGGTAATTGCTCCAGGAGCGCGGCGTATCGGGCCGCGTGATGACATATTCTTTGGCGGCGTCGTCGAAAAATCCGAACTGCACGGCTGTCCTCGTTACTTCGGGGTGTCGTTTTTCAGGCGCATGGCGGCAAGCTCGCCCAAGATTTTCGGCATCTTGCCTTCCAGGCGATAGAACATCATGCCCAAGCCGCAAATCAGCGTCCCAATCGCAGGCGCTACCGCCATCAAAATGCGGATACCTTCCTGAGCATGTGCGGTCTGCACCACATTGGCTTGGTAGCCGTAAACCGCGAGCAACGCAGCGGCCAGCGAGCCGCCAATCGCCCAACCGAACTTGTTCGACATACCCGCCGCGGAAAAGACGAGGCCGGTGGCGCGGCGGCCCGTTTTCCATTCGGAATAGTCCGCGGTGTCAGCGAACATCGCCCAGAGCAAGGCCGAGGTGGGGCCCGTGAGTATCGAGTAAATCACGTGATAGGCATAGAGCAGCACGAGTTGATCGGGGCGCACGAAATAGGATGCGATCAACGCCGCGGCGGAGATCAGCATGCAACCGATATAAGCCTTCTTCCGTCCGGTATAGGGCGTGACGTATTGGATGAGGAAAGTGCCCAGCAGCGACAGGATCGTGTTGACCAGGATAAAGAGCCCAACGCCGGCGACTCCACCCAAATTCAGCGTGATGCCAAACGGGGCGATGATGAGATCGCCCATATAATACTTGAAGTAATAGATGATGGCCGCGCCGCGGATGGCGACAAAGAAGACGCCGGTAATGCCAAGCGCGAAGAGGATCAGCCAAGGCACGTTGCTGACCAAATCCTTCAAGTCGTTCAAGATGGGCGTGCTCTTCTCCTTGACCGGCTGCACACGTTCTTTGGTCGAGGCAAAGCAGAGCAGGAACATGGCGACAGCGGCCAAAGCGTAGACCCCCATGGTCGCTTCATAGCCGACCACCGGATTGCCCTTGCCGAAATAAGCAACCAAAGGCTGCGTGAAGGCGGCGACGACCATGCCGCCGACAAAAGCGAAGCTGAAGCGCCAGGAGGCTGCACTGGTGCGCTGTTGCGGGTCAGGCGAAATCACGCCCATCAGGGCGCCATAAGGAATGTTGATGGCGGAGTAGACCAGCATCATCAAGCTCAGCGTCACATAGGCATAGATCAGCTTGCCGGTGGGCGCGAAAGCAGGGGTGGTGAAGGTAAGCACACTCAGGATGCCGAAGGGCAGCGCCATCCATAAGAGATAGGGCCGGAATTTGCCCCAGCGCGTTGTGGTGCGATCGGCAATCAAGCCGACAATCACGTCGGTCGCCATATCCCAGACGCGGGTGATCAGCAGCATCGTCGCCAAGGCGCCAGCGGCCATGCCGAAAACGTCGGTGTAGAAATTGACCTGGAAGTAGATGAACGACATCCAGAACAGGTTCGAGGCCGCGTCACCGAGGCCGTAGCCGAATTTCTCGAAGACCGTGAGCTTACGGATCATACTACCCCCCTTTGGCTGCCCTGCAGTGCACGACAGCGCTTACCTTTTTCGGCACATTAGCCTGTCCGGTTGGCCCGCGCCATGCCCTAGCGGTCGCAGTCTATGTCACTCGGTCGAGGCGGAAATAGGCGGCGGCCCGGGCGGCGGCGCTGCCGTGGCGGCGCGACCAGACCTTGGTGATTTCGGCGCCTAAGAGGAAGGCTTGCACGGAATAGTATAGCCAGATCAGGATCGCCATCGCCCCGCCTGCGGTGCCGTAACGATGCGCCAGCGCCGAGGCCGCCAGATAATAGGCGATCAGATATTCGCCGATCAGGATCAGCGCGGTGGTGACGACCGCCCCTACCGCCACATCGCGCCATTGCAACATGCGGTTGGGCAACAGCCGATAGATGGCGGCAAAGAGAAAGGTGATGAGGCCAGCCGAGACCAGAAAGTTGAGGCACCAAATGAGCCAACTGCCGACACCGAACCAGAGATGGAAATAGGCGCCAAAGGCACTGACCAGCGCATTGATCAGCAAGGAGGCGCAGAGCAAGACGCCGAGCCCAGCCACAAAGGCGATGGATTCCAGCCAGCTGCGCGCCATATGCCACCAGGAAAAGGCCGGTATCGGCGCCTTCCAGATGCGGTTGAGGGCTGCTTCTACTTCGACAAAAACGCCGCCCGCCGTCAGCACCAGAATGACGGTGCCCAGCGCCGTCGGCAAAATGCCGCTGCTGATATGGGCCGAAGCGAAAATGGTCGCCTGCAGCATGGCGGCGGTATCCGGCCCGACGACGCGGCGCATCTCGTAAATCAAATGGCTGTTGGCGGCTTTGCTGCCGAGGAAAATCCCCGCCACCCAGGCGCAGATGTAGAGCACCGGCCCCATCGCCACCATGGCGTAAAAGCTGATCGCCGCCCCGTGGCTATGGGCGCTGTCTTGGAAGAATTCCTTCACGCCCTCACGAACGAGATACCACAACTCACGGAGCATCAGCTGCGCCTTAGGATGACAGAAGATCAACGCGCAGTATGGCGTATTGCTCACGCCGAAGTTACAGAAATTGCGCGGGCGCTAGTCTTCGAAATGCTCGAAATCGGGCAGCAGGGCGATGATCCCGAGGACACAGGCGATGATGCCGATGGCGATAATCGGTAAGGGCAGCATGGGCGGCTCCCTGGTGAGCGCCCCAGTATAACACATCAAACCGGACTTTGTTGCCAGATGCGGGCTATTCACCCTCCCCTTGCGGGCAGGGCGATCGCTTTTGGGCATCATGCCCCCCCCTTGTCATGGCCCGCAAAAGCGGGCCACCCAGCTCTCGCGGCGCGGCTCCCTCAGGAAGATGCTTGAACTAACACTCTTACAGCAGAGCAACACCAACTGGATGGCCCGTTGTAACGGGCCATGACAAATAGGATTTAAGCCAAAAGCGATTCCCCTGCCCTCAAGGGAGGGTAAAATTCTACGTCAGCGATTCAGCCATGGTGCGCATCTGGATTTGGATGATGCGGGACAGTTTGGGCTGGGTGCAGGCAAAGAGGATGGCCTGCGCCACGTCGGCCGCTTCCAGCATCTCAGAGGCTTCGACACTGGCTTCGGTGCGGCCTTTGCCGATGGCGAATTCGGTTTTGACGCCGCCCGGATTGATGGTGCCGACCTTGATGCCGTGGGGGCGCAGCTCTTTGTCGAGACCTTGGGCAAAACCGACCTGGGCAAATTTGGTGGCGCAATAGGTGGCTTCTCCAGCGAAGCCGTAAACGCCCGCCATCGACGAGACCAGGAGGATCTGGCCTTCGTTCTGGGCGATCATCACCGGCACGACATGACGGGTGATGATCCAAGTGGATTTCATATTGCCGTCCATCATCGCGTCATATTCGGCAACGGCGGTATCGACGAGATTCTTGTAATTGCCGACGCCGGCATTGGCGATGAGGATGTCGATGCGGCCATAAGCCTTCTGGGCCGCGGCCACAGCGGCGATGGAGGTCTGTTCGTCGCAAATATCACCAGCGACGAAAATCGCCTCGCCGCCCAGCGCCTTGACCTCTGCCACCAAGGCTTCCAAGCGCTCGGTACGACGGGCGGTGAGAACCAAGCTGGCGCCTTCCGCGGCCAAGGCCCGCGCCGCAGCCTGACCGATGCCCGCGCTTGCGCCGGTGATGAGTGCAACCTTACCCTTTAATTTCGCCATGACAGTCTCCTTATGTTACCGCTCACCTAAGCCGCGGCAGCGGGAGCGTCAACGCGGCTGGAAGAGTTCGGCGTTCAAAAGTAGATGAGCGGCAATAGACACCGCATAACCGAGCGCCACCGCCCAAGCCCATTTGAGGTGCGCATTGAAAGTGTAAAGCCCTTTGCTGGCGCCCATCAGCGCCACGCCTGCCGCCGAGCCGATGGAGAGCAGCGAGCCGCCGGTTCCCGCCGTCAGGGTCACCAGCAGCCATTGGCCGTGGCTCATCGCCGGTTCCATCAGCAAAACGGCATAGGTGAGCGGAATATTGTCGATGATGGCCGAGAGCAGGCCGATGACGATATTGGCGATAGTGGGGCCGGACCCGGCATAAAGCAGCGCCGACAAGCTGTGCAAATAACCGACCGCGGCCAGCCCCCCGACGCACAACATGATGCCGTAGAAGAACAGCAGCGTGTCCCATTCGATCTTCTGGAAGATGTGGAAGATGTTGAAGGGCTCGCGGCTTTTGGCCTCGGGCAGAGTGGCAAAGGCGCGGGCCTCCCAACCGTGCAGGAAATAGCCATAGACATTGAGCACGCCCAGCCCCGTCATCATACCCAGAAAGGGCGGCAGATGCAGGAGGTGATCAAGTGTCACTGTTCCTGCGATGGTGGCGAGAAATAGCACGGCGATGGTGATGCCGCCGGGACGGATACGAACCGTTTCATTGCTGGCGGCGATGGGGTCTTTGGGTAGAAAAAACGACATTACGAGCGCGGGGACTAGCCAGCCGAGTAGCGCGGGCAAGAACAGGGCGAAGAATTCGAAGAAGCCGAGTTTGCCCTTCTGCCAGACCATCAGCGTGGTGATGTCACCGAAAGGCGAAAAGGCGCCACCCGCATTGGCCGCGACGACAATGGCAACCAGGGTTATCACCGCCGCCTTGTTGTGACCACGCAGGACAGAGAGCGCGATGGTTCCCATCACCAGTGCGGTCGTCAAATTGTCGGCCACCGGCGAGAGGCAAAAGGCGCCAAGACCCGTCGCCCAAAAAATGCCGCGCACGGAAATATTGCCCTTGGTGAGGCGGGCACGCAGCGCATCGAACAGACGGCGCTCCACCAGCGCATTAACGAAACTGATGGCGGACAGCAGAAACAGCAGCAGCTCGGCATATTCGAGCACGACATGCTCGATGGAAGCGGTGACCGCAGGGCCGCGGCCATCCAAGGCAAAGCCCAGCGCCACGAAAATCCAAATCAGCCCCGCCGCCACCATGACGGGTTTGGATTTTTTCAAATGCAGGCGCTCTTCGAGAAAAACCAGCGCATAGGCGCACAGGAAGACCACGAGAACCGCTGGCGCTACAATGCTCATAACTGTCTCCTCGAGGCGGCTATGACCTATCGTGGTTTGCCCCTTCAATCAAACCGATAGGCATCCATGCGCAAGGAACCGAAGGTGGCGCTGTGGTGCAGCCGCGTGGCTTTCTCGCCCGCACCATAAGCCACGAAGAGCGGCAAGATGTGATCTTCGCTGGGATGGGCGCGGACCGCTTCCGGGGCCTGCCGGCGATAGGCTGCAAGATCGTCGGTGCGACGCTCCAATATGGCGCTATCCATCCAAGCGGCATAGCGCTGCGACCATTCCGGTTCCGGACCGCTATTCCAGTCCAGCGCGCGCAAATTGTGCACGAAGCCGCCGCTGGCGAGGATCAAGCCGCTTTCGCGAAAAGGCTGCAAAGCTTTGCCGAGCGCCACATGATGGGCGGGGCTGAGGCGAGGCTGGACCGAAAGCTGCAGCACCGGAATATCGGCCTGCGGATACATCAGCATCAAGGGCACCCAGGCGCCATGATCAAGGCCGCGAGACGTATCGAGGCGGGCTGGCAGTCCCGCGCGCTCCAGCAGACCGGCAAGCTCACTGGCAATTTCGGGCGCACCAGGGGCGTTGTAGGCAAGCTTGTAAAGCGCCGGAGGAAAGCCGTGGAAATCGTGGATGGTGCTGTTCTGCGCCACCGCGTTCAGGGTCGGCGCAGCGGTTTCCCAGTGGGCAGAGACCGCCAGGATGGCTTTCGGGCGGGGAATTTGCGCTGCTAACCCGCGCAAAAAATCACGCGCCGGAACATCGTCCAGCGGCAAGGTCGGAGAACCGTGAGAGACAAATAGTGCGGGCAACATGGTGCGGCCCTCCTTTCATAGAACTGAAAGTGGGACCGCACTGGCATGCATTCAAGAGAAAAGATCTAGCCGCATCGTTTCCAAAATTTTGCTCTCTTCGTCATGGCCGCCCTTGAAGCGGCCATCCATTTCGCCGTCTGTGTGGGCTTCGCTGCTGGATGGCCGGGTCAAGCCCGGCCATGACGGTTTGGGTTAGATGGCCGGGTCGGAGCCCGGCCATGACGATTAGATGTTACAGCAGCCGATAACGCACGAAGGCGAAGCTGGTGCTGTCGGGGGACCAGGAGGGAACGTTGATAGTGCCTTGGCCACCGAAGAGTTCCGCGATCACTTCCGGCTTGCCGCCGACGAGCGGTATCATCCGCAAGGTAACGTGTTTGTTGGCGGGATGATCTTTGACCTCCACATCGGTGCCGAAGGAGACGTAGACGATCCATTTGCCATCGGGCGAAGGATGGGGAAACCAATCGCGGCTGTTATCTTCAAAGGTCAGCTGCGTCGGGTTCTTGCCATCGACATCGATGCGCCAGAGCTTCATGTTGCCGCTGCGCGTCGAATTGAAAAAGATGTAGCGGCCATCGGGGGAATAATCCGGGCCGTCATCCATGGCGTCTTCATGGGTGAGCTGGATTTCGTCGCCACCGTCAACGGAACAGCTGTAAAGGTTGAGCAAGCGCTTATCCCCACGCGCCGCCACATAAGCCAGCCGTTTTCCATCCGGCGACCAGCCATGCCAGTAAGACGGGCCTTCCGGAATGACGAGGCGCGGCGTGCCGCCTGCGATCGGCAGGATCGACATGCGCGAACGGCCATCCGGTTCGCTTTTGTCACTGACCACAAGCCATTTGCCGTCCGGTGAAATGCCGTGATCGTTGTTGAGCTGTGTCAGCTTGCCGGTGTCGATGCGCTCAGGCGCGCCGCCAACGACGGCTAGGCGATAGAGCAACCCCTCGCTGTTGAAGATGAGGCTGCTGCCATCAGGCGTCCAATTCGGCGCTTCGATGTGATCCTTGGTGCGATAGACGATGCGGCGTGTGTGGGTGCCGAGATGCATGACCTCAAGCGTGCTTTCCATCTGTGGCATCTGCCTTCTCCCCTGTGCTTGTGATTGCATCCTACCGTGACGACACGCGAAGTCGAATAGCCCTACTTTACAATTATACTTACTTGCGGGAACCTACCTATGCGTCAGGTTGGAACTTGACTCAGCCCGCCCATTCAGGCATCTATGCTATTGCGAATGGGTCGCAAGTAACACAAGGCCACCGGATGCTCCGCGAATCCCCTCCCGTCATTGCCAAACACGCTGCTCTCGGGCGTGCCAAGCCGGGCTTCCGCGGTCGTATCGCAGCCATTGATGCCAAGGGCAACCAATCGGGTTTGTCCGCAGACGAGTTAGAGCGCCGCTTGATCGAGCTCGGCTTTGTCGAAGGGGCTTCGGTGGAAATTCTGCATGAAGGGCTGATCGCGCACGACCCCATCGCGGTGCGTGTGGACTGTGCCACCGTTGCCTTACGCCGTCGCGAAGCCATGGCGATCCTGGTCGTCTGAACGCATAGTTAGACGCTCGTATTGTTGACGCGTGTATTTGAAGAGGACGCCTGTTGTGAACGCCGTCACCAATCTTGGAATTTTGCGTTGCGCTCTGGTCGGCACTCCCAATAGCGGCAAAACCTCTCTCTTCAATGCGCTGACCGGTAGCCGCCAAAAAGTGGCGAACTATCCGGGCGTCACCGTGGAACGCAAAACCGGTGTGCTGCACGCCCCATCGGGCCTCTGCTTTTCCATGGTTGATCTGCCCGGCACCTATTCTTTGCGCGCCCGCAGCCCGGATGAAGAAATCACGCGCGATGCGGTGCTGGGCAAACTGGCCAGCGAAACCCCGCCAGATTTCCTCGTCTGCGTTGCCGACGCCACCAATCTGCGTCTTGCCTTCCGCTTGGTGCTGGAACTGCGCCAAGTCGGCCGCCCGATGCTGCTGGTGCTCAATATGATGGACATCGCCAAACGTCGCGGCATTGAAATCGATACCGACAAGCTTTCTGCCGAGCTGGGCTTTCCCGTGGTCACGGCCGTGGCGGTGCGCAAAGGCGGCACTGACGCGCTGATCGCAGCGATGGATGATTTTGCTCTGACCCGCGCCGGCGTCGGTGGCGTGTGCTCGTGGAAGCCGCCCAGCGTTGCCGATTTGCGCGCCGGTCAGAACGAAGCCGATCGCATCATTCGCGCCGCGGTGAAACTGCCCGCCAAGCCGGATTCGCTGACCACCAAACTGGATTCGGTGCTGCTGCATCCCATCGGCGGCGTGATCTGCCTGTTTGTCATTCTATTCGTGATGTTCCAGGCGGTGTTCACTTGGGCCCAGCCGCTGATGGAATTGATCAGTGGCGGCTTTGATGCGTTAGGCAGCTTTGTCCGCGCTGGCTTGCCGCCGGGATTGATCCAAAGCTTCATCACCGATGGCGTCATTGGCGGCGTTGGTTCGGTGCTGGTCTTCCTGCCGCAGATTTTGATCCTCTTTCTCTTCATCTTGCTGCTGGAAGATTTGGGTTACATGGCGCGGGCCGCGTTCTTGATGGACCGCATCATGGGCGGCGCCGGGCTGCATGGCCGCGCTTTCATTCCGCTCTTGTCCAGCTTTGCTTGCGCCATTCCCGGTATCATGTCGACGCGGGTGATCGACAACCGCAAAGACCGCCTGACCACCATTCTAGTGGCGCCCTTGATGACCTGCTCGGCGCGCATTCCGGTTTATACACTGATCATCGCGGCCTTCATTCCCAACAAAAATGTCGGCGGCATCTTCTCGCTGCAAGGCCTTGTCATGTTCGGGCTTTATGCAGCAGGCATTCTGAGCGCCTTGGGAGTCTCCTTTGCCGCCAAGCAGCTGTTCTGGCGCCAAGAGATGAGCCCGCCCTTCATGCTGGAATTGCCGGACTACAAAATCCCCGATCCCAAGAGTGTCGGCATTGGCCTGATGACCCGCGCCCAAGCGTTTTTGAAGCGCGCTGGCACCACTATCTTTGCCATGACGGTACTGATCTGGTTCCTGGCCTCATTCCCGCAAGCCCCGGTGGGCGCCACCGGCCCGGCGATTGATTACAGCTTGGCGGCGATGATCGGCAAAGCCATCCATCCCCTGCTCGCCCCCATCGGCTTTAACTGGCAGATCAGCGTGGCGCTGATCCCCGGCATGGCGGCGCGCGAAGTGGCGGTGGCGGCACTGGGAACCGTCTATTCGATCTCGGGCGGCGATGTCGAAAGCGCGGTCGGCTCGCTTCTGGCGCATCAATGGAGCCTGGCCACAGCGCTGGCTTTCCTCGCCTGGTACATCTTCGCGCCGCAATGCGCTTCCACCCTGGTGGTGATCCGCCGCGAGACCGGCAGCAGCAAATGGATGTGGATCACCTTCGGCTATATGCTGGCCATGGCCTATGTGGCGGCCTTCATCACCTATCACGTCGCCGTGGCATTGGGCGCGGGCTGAACAAGCCCACTGGTGCGCCCCAGCCCTGTCGGTGCAGACTGTCCCTAACAACACAGGGAGGTCTTTATGCGCGCGATGTCGGTATTGGTGGTGGCGGCCGGTTTGTTGAGCAGCGGCGTCGCTTTGGCGGCGCCTATCGATCACTACAGCGCTGCCGATTTGGCCAAGACCGAAGCGGGTTTGAAAGCCAAAGCCGCCACCGGCTCGGCCAGCCAGATACTGGCGGAATATGGCAGTCACCGCACGATGCTGTCTTATCGCGC
>JARLIR010000065.1 GCA_031291635.1 Rhizomicrobium sp.
AGGACAGGAGCTCCTCCTTCCGCATGTCGGAGCAGGATTTCGAGCGGCTGGGAATAGTGTCGGTCTCGCGCGGCGTGACCCGCCAGCAGCTGCTGAAGGAGATGCTGGCGCAGCTGCTGGCGTCACAGGCGAAAATCTTCGCCTGCGCCTGCATGGGGTCGTGTGAGAAAAATTGCGACTAGACGTCCAACTGTATTGTCATGGCCCGCAAATGCGGGCCACCCAGCTCTCGCGGCGCATCTCCTTCAGGAAAATGCTTGATCTAACGCTCTTACAGCAGAGCAACACCACCTGGATGGCCCGCTGTAACGGGCCATGACAAAGTGGATTGAGGCCGAAGCGATAGCCCTGCGCCGCAGCGAGGGTTTATTACCCTCACGGAAATCCCTCCCACAGATCTTTGTCCCTTGGCGGAACAAGGAGGCGCTAACATCATTAATTCTTCCGAGATCCGGGCGGCGAAAGCGGGCAGTCAGGTAACGGAGGTTGTTGATGCTGCGTCACCCGTTGAAATCCATTCTTGCCCTTGGTGTGCTGGCGCTTGGCAGCCTGGCGATCGTGCAAACCGCGTCAGCGGGCGACGAGGGCTGCTATCGCGATTGCGCCCCCCGCTATTGTGATCGCGATTGCTATCGCAGCGCGCTGCGCTACGACCGCGACTATGACAATCGCTATGATCGCGGCTACGAAGACCGCGACGGGTATCGCGACAGCGATTGGTCTGGGCGCGGGCTGCGTTACGTCTGCGATTCCGATGGCGACCGCTGCTATGCCAGCGAGTCCCGCTATTGGGACTATCGCGAATATTATCGCCGCCATGGCTACCATTGGCAGTATTGACGGGCAGAGGAGGAATTCATGAGCGCCAAAACAATCGGCTGCGCCCTTTCGCTTTTCCTGGTTGGCGCGTTCTCTGTGCCTGCAGCCGCCGAAAGTGTGGCAACGCGCTGCGACGTCTATGGCTGTGCGAAAATCGTCTGTTATCGCGACGGCGACCGCTGCTTCCGCGTTGATCGTGAGCGCTACGGCTATCAGCCCGAATGGCATAGCCGCTACCGGGATGAGGATCACGATTCACGCTGGTACGGGGCACAACGCTATTCCGACCGCGACGGCTGGCGCTATCACTGCGACTATGATGGCGATCATTGCGAGGTCAGTCGCGACCGCTATCGGGGCGATGGCTGGTGACGCCTCAGGCCCGGCTTTCGGTCACGATAGAGGCGGCGATGGCGCACAGATCGTCCAGCATGAACGGCTTGTGCAGGATTTGAATATCGCGCGCCTTGAGTTGCGAGGGCAGCGGCACATCGGCATAGCCGGTCATCAGCAGCACCTTGAGATCGGGCTTGAGGGCTAGGCCCGCCTCGATCAGCCCATACCCATCCAGCCGCGGCATTTTGATATCGGAAACGAGCAGGGCGATTTCCGGATTGGCTTTGAGCAGTGTCAGCGCCTCTACACCATCGCTGGCCTCGAACACTTCGAAACCGGCATCCTCCAACATTTCCACTGCAATCAAGCGCAGCATCGCTTCGTCTTCCGCCAGCAGGATCTGTGGTTTTGTATCGCTCATGCCGTTTCCTCGTCGCGCGGTAAAAGGATGGTGATGGTGGTGCCGTGGCCGGGCGTGCTGTCGATCACCAGATAGCCGCCGGACTGACGCACAAAACCGAAGGTCATGGAAAGACCGAGCCCGGTGCCTTTGCCCAAAGGCTTGGTGGTGAAGAAGGGGTCCACGGCGCGGCGGCGAACCTCTTCAGACATGCCGATGCCGGTATCGATCACGGCCAAGGAAACATAATCGCCGGGGATGAATTCTTCGCCCAAATCGGACGGCGCCACGCTCAGGCTCACGTCTTTGGTCTCGATGGTGAGGCGCCCGCCACTGGGCATGGCGTCCCGCGCATTGATGGCGAGATTGAGGATCACATTTTCCATCTGGTTGATGTCACAGCGGGCAAACCAGCGCCCTTGCAGGCGCGTGACGATTTCCACCTTTTCCCCTGCCGAGTGCCGGATCAGCTCCGCCAGTCCTTCGGTCATGGTGGAAAGCTGCACACGTTGCGGTGTCAGCGGCTGACGGCGGGAGAAGGCCAGAATGCGCTGGGTCAGGTGTGCAGCGCGATTGAGGGCTTCGTCGGCCGCCGCGATGTATTTGTCCGCTGCCTCTGAGCTGCCCAGCTTGCGCTTGAGCAGCAGCAGATTGCCCTTCACGATCATGATCAGATTGTTGAAGTCATGCGCGATGCCGCCCGATAACTGGCCGACGGCTTCCATTTTGTGACTTTGGCGCAAAGCCTCTTCGGTCTTGCGCCGCTCTTCCATCTCTTGATGCAAACGGCTGTTGACGCTGGCAAGCTGTTGGGCGCGTTGTGACAGGGCGGCTTGGCTTAAGCTGAGCACCGCAATCACCAGTGCCCCCATGATCACCAGCAGAATGAGGCCGCCATAGCGCGCATAGCGCCGTTCCACCGGCTCGGTGACCGCGCGCAGCAGCACGGTTCCCACCCGCACGCCGTTTTCGCTGGCGGGCACGGTGATCTCGACAAAGTCTGGCCCGATCAGCGTCGCTTCTTTTCCGGCTCTTTGCGGCAAGCGCATGCCGCTGCGTGAAAAGCCCGCCAACAGGTGGTTGTCTCCATCATAGACGCCGCCGGCCTGCAGCTCCGGATTGGCGGTCAAAGCATCGACATATTCCTTGGCAGCGCGGCGGTCGTCGAAGACAATGGCGGCGGTGACGCTGGCGGCCAGAATCTGAGCCTGCTCGCGCACGTTTTTGACCTGCTGAGCGCTGTAAAGCTGTTCCTCATAAACCGCCATCAACACGCCCACGCTCAGCAGCAAGGCCGCGGCGATCAGCGCGCCAACCACGGAGGGATACCAGCCGTGTCCCATCATGGCTGGCCTCGCTGTTTGACACTGTGGGCCAGCCCCAAAAGTTTGGAGCTAATGGCGATGCCGTCCTGAGCGGCCGCCGCATCGTCGATATCGAAGCGCACATGATTGTCGGCAATGACGAAACTGATCACGCCATGTTCCTTGAGGCCGGAATCGGTCACGGTCAGCACCGGTTTGCCGCGCAGCGCTTCCAAAGCCGCATCGGAACTCGACGGGTCCGACAGGAACAAAATTTGGCAGCTCGCGTCGGGGGCCGCGATATGGCGCACTTGGATGGGATGGTCGGCCAGCTTGGTGCCGCTCGCGGCCTGCTCCAACTTGCCCGCAAAGGGATCATCGCCGAGCACGCAAATGCTGAACGAGGCCGTATTGGGCCAAGTGATGAAGGGGATGAATTTGGTCAGATAGGCGGCCTTCACCGCATATTCGATGGCGGGGTCGGCCCGCAGCGGCAAGGCGAAGAGGCCTCCCGCAACGGCTGCCACAAGGAGCGAGCGCGGGCGCATCAGAAACGCAATCGGGTTTCGAGAAAAGCGCTGCGGCGGATCTGGTCGCTGGCGGGATATTCCAAATGATGGCCGTGCAGCAGATTGAAACCTGAAAGCGCGATGGTCAGACTATCGGACAGGCGCCAGCTCAGCCGCGCATTCACTTCCACATAGTCCGGCACATGCGGATCGGGCAGGGCGCCGATATAGCGCCAGTCCATATCGAAATTGAGGTCGTTCAGCAGATTCATCGCGGAGCGTAGCGAGGCTTGGTGATGGGGATCGTTGCCGGCTTGCGAGAGTCCAAGCAGCTTGCTCGCGCTCGGTTGGAAGGCGAGATCTTCGTGTTGGATATTGAAGCCTGCATTCAGCCGCCACCAATCCGTCGCTTGGTAGCTGGCCCAGGCTTCGACGCCATGGACATCGCCCTTCATCAGATTGCCCCAACTGAGGGGCAGGGTCGTGACCGGGTCCGGCTCGATCGTACGCAAATGATCATAGACATTTTCGAAGCCGGAAACTGACACCATAAGATCGTCAAATATCTGGCCGCGATAGCCCGCTTCATAAGCGATGACTTCCTCCGGCAGGAAGTTGGTGTTGCCGATCAGAAACGGGGTTGTGCCCAGTTTCTCCACCACATCGCTATCAAAAGGTGTGGGTGAGCGCAGCGCACGCGAAATTGCCACCCAAACCGTATCGGCAGTGCTGATCTGCCAGGACAGCCGCCCGCTCGGCATCGGCGCGATGCCGGAATAGGGATCGTTCTCCACTTTCACGCCGAGGGAAAGCTGCACGCTATCGCTGAGCGCGATGTGATCCTGGGCAAAAATATTGGCGAGATTGAGCGTGCGGTGACCAGGGCTCCATTGCAGCGAAGTGGTCGCTCCATTGGCGTCGGTAATGCCGTATTGGTGGATGCGGTCGCCGATCCCCCAGACGATGCTGTTCCAGCGTCCCAACTGAAAATTGTGCTGTAGCTCGACATTGTAAGTGTTTAATGCAAAGCCACCGGCATCGACCGCGGCGTGACGCTCGGTCTCGTCATAATAGGTTAAGAGTTGCAGCGAAGAGCCTTCATCCAGCTGGTGCTGCCAGGTGACGGTGAGATTGCCGCCTGCGATACTGCCATGGGTCGCGCCCGCTTGGCCTTCGGAACCCGCATAAATATCGCCCTGTAGGGTGATTTTGTCCTGCGCTTGATCCCAATCGAGGCGGAAGCCGCCTTGCGGTTTGGTCCAACTGTCGTGACTGTTTGCCCCCGCGCTCCCGTTGAAGGAGCGTTGATAGAAATTCTTGGCATAGACGCGATAACTCACCGTGTCCGTCAGCATGCCGCCATATTGCAGCGCCGCACTGCTGTACTGGTCACCGGCCGCAAGGGTCAGCAAGCCGCCCGTGGTGTCCGCCGCTTTGCGGGTGATCACGTTGACGACACCGTTGACGGCATTGGCGCCCCACAAGCTGCCGCCCGGCCCGCTGATCACTTCCACCCGTTCGATATCTTCCGGCAGCACGTCCTGTGCATCCCAATAGACGCCTGAGTAAAGCGGGCTGTAAACGCTACGGCCATCGATCAGCACCAGCAGCTTGTTGGAAAAATTCTGCGCGCCGCCACTGCCATCGAAGCCACGCGCGGTAATTTGATAGGCGCTGGGGCTGGTCTGCAGGACCTCCAAATTGGGCGCCAAGCGCAAAACCTCTGCGAGGCTTTGAGCGCCGGAGCGGATCACATCATCATGATTGATGACATAGACCGCGGCCGCAGCGCCGGATAAGGGTTGCGGTGCTTTGGATACAGACGTTATCTCGACATTGGCCAGTTGTTCGATGGTAAGGCTCTGCAGATCGCCATTGAACGCAAGCTGCTCGCCCAGCATCGCTTGTGAAGCGAATAATGCTGTGCCTGCCAGCCATCCAATCCGGATCCTGCGCACGCCTCCCCCAATTCCCCGAGATACCGGCGTAGAGCAAAAGCACACCGGATTCCGGCGTAAACGCCCGCAACTCGGGTAAAGTTCCCACCGAGGGAAAACTATTTTTCTGCCTCATAGGAAACCTTACGGGGCGAAAATTGCGGGAATGGCCGTGATCCTCTTTGGCATGGCGAGCTGCTGCAGACCA
>JARLIR010000066.1 GCA_031291635.1 Rhizomicrobium sp.
GCCCTTTGGAATCGGGAAAATGCTCCTCGAAATCGCAAGATTCCGGGCCTCTATCCGCCCCAACCCTGCAAAATCGAATACTTGCCGGCGCACGGAAAAATCAAACGGGGCAACACATTCCGTGTTTTTAACGGACGACTCATTCTTAGATACGGTTTGTATTGTTCTAATCTCAACTCGGTCTAGTATGGCTCCCAAGCGCTTTGGGAGGATGCGATGGAAGCAGGTTCCGGCCTTGCCCATCTCCTAATGAACGATCACAGCTGGTACCGGCTGAACACGCAAGCAGATTTTGCGCGCGCCGGACTGTGGTGCTTGTCCAATCTGGCCATAGCCGCCTCCTATCTGACGCTGCCAATGGAGATTTGGCGCTGGCGTCTGGCCTTGCCCTTTCGCTCCACGACCCTCATCGGCCTGCTGTTCATCGGCTTCATAACGCTATGCGGGATCTCGCATCTGACGATGATCATCATCATGCCGACGGCGCCATGGTGGGCAACACTATTCGTCTATGTGCCAACAGCCATGGCTTCGGTTGCAACCGCGGTCGTCGCCCGGCGCGAACGCCATCTGATCATTGCAGTGCTCAAAGGTATCAGTACAGCGCTCGCCCGGAGCCCCGATTGATGTCCCCTGAGGCCGCTTCATCGGGTGAGCCCCCAAACGTTTGGGAGACTGCGCGCGGCCGGATGCGCCAATTGGAGCTTTCGACGAGCAGGATGTCGTCGCGCTGGTTCTTTGGCAATGCTGGCGTGCTGGCCGCATCGCTGCTGTTTCTCTTGACCGCGATCGTGCTCGGCATTTCGGTGGCACACATGCTCGACTATGCGGCGAAAGCCGAGCACGCGCAGACTATCCTGCATGAGGCCAGCGACTTACAGAACGCCATCAGCGAAAGCGCATCGCTGACGCGGGCCTTCACCCTGACGCGCGACAACAAGTTGCTCCGCAGCCGGGCGCAAGCCAACAAAGCGGTTTGGGCCCATATGGCCGTGCTGGACACGCTTCTCGCAGACGACAGCGAAGGCCGACAGCTGCTCGTGCAAAACCGCCGCAATCTGGCGCGGCGCATCGCGTTATACGATACTTTGATCGTTGCTCCGAACAGCAGCTCTCCGCTGGCCTACGAAACGGAACGACTTCACCTCGCCCATCTCAACAACACGCAAATTTCGGCGCTCCGCGATCGCGCCAGCGACGATTTCAAACGCTATCAAAACAGCGTGACGGACGATATGCGCCTCTCAATGGCCTTGGCGCTGTTCAGCGGCATTGCCTCGCCGCTGTTTGGCCTTATCGGCATCCATCTGCTCCGCCGCGAGCGGCAAAGCCAACAGGCCCGCGAATTACAGTTGGAACTGATTCATGTGCAACGTTTGGCCATCATGGGGGAGACTGCCGCTATGCTCGCCCATGAGATCAACCAGCCGCTGACCGCTGCCAGCAACTATCTCGGCGTGGTGCGCCGCCTCCTCGAGAATGAGGGTTCCGAGACAAGCAAATCGGTTCTCGAGCGCGTAGAGCAGCAAATCCAGCGCGCCGCCACCATTGTACGCAAATTGCGCCGCTTCATCGAAAAGCGCGAAACCGAGCGTGGCTTGGAATCGCCCGACATTCTGGTCGAAGACGCCATCACCTTGCTTGGCACCATCGACAGCACGATCGATTTGACAACCGCAATCGCGCCAGATTTGCCGCTTGTCTTGGTCGATCGCGTGCAAGTGCAACAGGTGCTTGTCAATCTTATGCGCAATGCCATCGAAGCGATGCAAGGCTGTGCCCAGCACAAGCTGGCGCTGTCGATAACCTTGTCCAGCAACAAGATGATTGAGGTCGCGCTCGCGGATAGCGGTCCGGGCCTTCCGCCCGAAGTGGCCCTGCGGCTGTTTCAGCCTTTCGTCTCGACCAAGATTGGCGGCATGGGCGTTGGTCTTTCCATCTGCCAAAGCATCGTGTCGCAACATGGCGGGCGCATTTGGGCTGACGCCAATCCGGACGGCGGCACCATCTTTCGCTTTACTTTACCCGCCGTCGAGGCGCGCGCTGTCGCCGCCTAAGGGCCCCAGACCGCGAGATGGAACACCGCCGAGAATTGGGCTAAGCAGGGACCATGGCTATCGCTCTCGACATTCGCATTCAAAGCGAGGCTTTTGATGTCGCGGAGGTCTTGCGGCAGTTGCCGTCCGGCGCCGGCGCCGTGGCGAGCTTCATTGGCCATGTGCGCCCCGAAGCGGGCCTGACGGCGCTGGTGCTGGAACATTTTCCGGGCATGACCGAACGGGAGATCGCCCGCCATGTCGAGCAAGCAACGCTGCGCTGGCCGCTTCTGGGTGTGGTCATCATCCATCGCGTCGGCACGCTCTTGCCCGGAGAGGCCATCGTGGTGGTGGCCGTGGCTGCGCGGCATCGCAAAGAAGCGTTTGCGGCTTGCGAATTCCTGATGGATCACCTCAAAACCGAGGCTCCCTTCTGGAAGCAGGAGCATGTTGGCGAGCAAGTCCAGTGGATCGAAGCCAAAGCCAGCGACGACGCGGCACGGGCACGCTGGGATTAGGTCCTGCGCAGTGCGTGCTTCGAGGCTCGCCACCCCAACATTGCGGCTTAACCGCGAAGGGCGGCGCGTGGCGAGCACCTCAACATGACGGGATCTTTTGTACCCGCTTTCGTCATGCTGAGGCGCTCCGCGCCGCAGTACTATCATCGTTTGAGCGCTAATGACCGAGGGCGCGGAGCCTCGAAGCACACATAACGGATGACAAGTTGTTTTGCCCTCTACAGCACCACCAGCGATTTTTCGCGGCGTACATCGGCCGAGTAATCGGTCATCAGGGTGCGTGAGATTTCGCCTGGGGTGAAGCGCCAGGGACCGATCTCAGACACCGGCGTGACTTCGGCGGCTGAGCCGGTCAGGAAGCATTCCGAAAAGCCCGTCAGCTCGTCGGGATGAATGTGGCGCACGACCACCGGAATCTGCCGCAACTTGGCCAGCGCGATGACCGACTGCCGGGTGATGCCATTGAGAAAGCAATCCGGAATCGGGGTGTGCAAAACGCCGTCTTTGACGAAGAAGATATTGGCGCCCGTGGCTTCGGCGACATTGCCGCGATAGTCGAGCATCATGGCATCGGCATAGCCCTTGGCCTCGGCGTTATGCTTGGACATGGTGCAGATCATGTAGAGACCAGCCGCTTTGGCTTGGGTCGGCGCCGTATCGGCAGCCGGACGCTTCCATTCCGAGACATCCAGGCGGATGCCCTTCATTTTGGTCTCGGCATCAAAATAAGACGGCCAGGACCAGGCGGCGATCGCCACATGGATTTTGGTCGTCTGCGCGGAGACCGCCATCATCTCGCTGCCGCGATAGGCGACGGGGCGGACATAGGCGTCGGTATAACCCTGCACCGCACAGGCCTCCATACAGGCCGCGCTGATCTCCTCTTCCGTGAAGGGAATCGTCATGCCGAGAATGCGCGCGCTCTCGAACAGCCGGTGGGTGTGTTCCTTGAGCTTGTAAATGCGTCCGGCATACATCCGCTCGCCCTCGAATACGCTGGAGGCATAGTGCAGGCCATGGGTGAGTACGTGGGTCTTGGCCTCCTTCCAGGGAACAAGCTTGCCGTCAAACCACAGCGAACCGTCACGCTGATCGAAGGGGATCACATCGGCCATGCACTTAACCTCCAAGCCTAGATTCGGCGGCCCTTGCCTTACCACCAAACGGAGCCTATTTATGTCAGTATGTCTGACGCAAAATTCGGCGGCATGCCGCCAGATACACGGGCATTATACCTTAGCGACGAGGCGCTCAAGCAAGGACTAGATTTGCTGTTCGTTGCGGCGCGTGATGTTGCCGGAAAAAGCGCCGAGGTGCTGTCTGCCGCAGGATTGGGCAGAGCCCATGCGCGCGCACTGCATTTCATCGGGCGCAATCCCGGGCTTTCGGTCGCCGAATTGCTGGACTTTCTCAAAATCACCAAACAAAGCCTCAACCGCGTCCTCAACGACCTCATCCTGGGCGGCTTCGTGGAGCGCAAGACCGGCACGAAGGATCGTCGCACCCGCCGCCTGCAAGTGACACAAGCGGGCAAAATCCTCGCCGATGCAGTATGGAATGCCCAGCGCCCCATGCTCGCTGCCGCCTTCCGGGCGGCCGGGCAAGACGCCGTCAACGGCTATCGCAAAGTGCTGATCGGCATGACCGGAGATCCAGAGCGCTGGAGGAGTAAGCCATGAATTCCGCCGTGGAAGACCCCCATCTGTTGGTCATCGACGATGACGAGCGGCTGCGTGCGCTGCTGCAGAAATATCTGTCGTCCAACGGCTTTCGCGTCAGCGCTGCCGGCAACGCAGCCGACGCCAGGGCGCTGATGAAATCCATGGCCTTCGATCTTCTGGTGCTGGACGTCATGATGCCGGGCGAATCCGGCTTTGATTTTGCGCAGAGCGTCAGGGGCTCTTCGTCCATTCCCATCCTGATGCTGACAGCCAAGAGCGAAACCGAGGACCGCATCAGCGGGCTAGAGCGCGGCGCTGACGATTACCTCACCAAACCCTTCGAGCCGCGCGAGCTGCTGCTGCGGATCAGCGCCCTGCTGCGCCGCGCCGCGCCGCCTGCCCGCACCGCCCATGCCGAAGTCGGGATGGGCGATTGCGTCTATGATCCCGAACGCGGTCAGCTCAAGAAAAAGGGCAAGCCGGTGCGGCTGACGAGCTCGGAAAACGCTCTGTTGCAGCTCTTTGCAGCCAATGCCGGGCGCAGCTTCTCGCGCTCGGATCTGTGCTCGCGGCTGGGCGTGGCGCTCGAACGCTCCATCGATGTGCAGGTGACCAGGCTGCGCCGCAAGATCGAGGAAGATCCCAAACTGCCGCTCTATCTGCAGACCGTCCGAGGAGTGGGTTATGTCCTGGTTCCCGACCGCACCAACTAGGGCCGCTCTTTCGTTCCGGCCAGGACAATTCATCAAGCGCTTCCTGCCGCGCGGTTTGTTTGGGCGCTCCCTGATCATCATCGTGGCGCCGATGGTGATCTTGCAGGCGATTGTCACCTACGTCTTTTTCGAGCGCGATCTGGAGACCACGACGCGGCGCATGGCGCGCGCCGCGGCGGCCGATGTCGCGCTGTTGATCGCCTTGGAAGATACCCGCAAAAGCCCTTGGCGCGAGAGACTGCGCGACTTGGCGGCCAAACAGCTGCATTACGAACTGCGCTTCGAGCCGGACGTCCACATTCCGCCGCCGACCCATCGCCAAGCCCGTACCATCGACCGGGCTCTGGACGAAGTCATTGCGCAACAAATCGGCGAAGATCGCCACTTCCGAACTGCGGCGATCCAAGGCAATCAACGCATCGCCATCGATGTCGAAGTGCATGACGGCGTCTTGCACGCCATCGTCCCGCGCGACCGCATTACGGTTTCGAGCCCTGACATCTTTATTCTTTGGATGCTGGGTTCGTCACTGATCCTGCTGGCGGTCGCCACGCTTTTCTTGCGCAACCAAGTGCGCCCCATCGAGCGGCTGGCGCGCGCCGCCGATGCCTTCGGTAAAGGCCGCGCGGTGCCCGATTTCAAACCTTATGGCGCCACCGAAGTGCGCCGGGCCGCGCAAGCCTTTCTCACCATGCGCGACCGAATCGAGCGCCATGTGCATCAGCGCACCGAAATGCTGGCCGGGGTCAGCCATGATTTGAAAACGCCGCTGACTCGCATTCGTCTGCAACTGGCCCTGATGACCGAAGGCCCCGAAGTCGAGGCGCTGATCGAAGACGTCGCCGAGATGGAGCGCATGCTCGACGATTATCTCGATTTTGCCCGCGGTGAGGGCGGCGAAAAAAGCCAGCTGGTGGATCTGAGCGCCCTGGTGCGCGATGCCGCCAAGGCGGCCGAACGGGCGCGGCCCGGTCCGCTCGCCTTGCATGTGCCGGAAGGCGTCCTGCTTTCGGTCAAGCCACGCGCGCTGCGCCGCTGCATCACGAATTTGATCGAAAACGCTTTGAAATATGGCCATTCCGCAACGGTGTCACTCGACCTCGAAGCCCGCTTTGCCGAAATCCACATCGATGACGAAGGCAAAGGCATTCCCGCGGAGCTGCGCGATGACGCCTTCCGCCCCTTCCATCGTCTCGATGAAGGCCGCAATTTGCAAAGCGGGGGCGTCGGCCTCGGCTTGGCAATCGCGCGCGACATCGCCCGAGCCCATGGCGGCGACCTGACCTTATCCGATGCCGCGCGCGGCGGTTTACGGGCCACCATTCGCTTGCCGATTTGAGCGAGACGGGCGAAGCGACGGAAGCCTCACCCCCCTCATGGCGATTTTTCCGAGCCTCTCACGTGGCCCAGCAAGGGGCCATCACGGACGATTGCGGACACGCTGCGACGGTACGTGAAACGTATCTGACGAAATCTCTCAACATTAGATACCGTAAGCGCTGGAGACGGCTTCTTAGGCGCGGAATTTCGCGGGTTTGGCGCACCATCGGCGAGGCCGATTGCTGAAACGTCGCGCTCTGCTTTTCAGCGCAACAAGGGGGCGGCAAGACACTCTGCATACGGATTTCACAGTGCTGCATCCAGCGCCACCGGATGTCTCGTAGCGCATTTGCCACAATCTGGCCAACATCCGAAATAGCCCTACACAATTTGCTGGATTGACGTCCTTTGGGGGCGTAAATTCACGTAATGGTAGCGTTACCAGTTTGCACAACAATGCGGGTCGGTTAGCTGGCCACAGGGGGGCGGACAGGATGGCTCCAATGAGTCCGGGTCAAACCTAAAACATCAGTACCAACGCCGTGGGTGAGTAACTCCCGGCCCGTCTTTCACCATCGTCATGTCGAGGCAAAAGGGATGCCAAGGCAGGAAGGTCTGCGTCTGCCGCTGACCACGGTCAAAACACGCCTGCACAGAACAGGCACCGGCACGGGCAGCAAAGGCGCGTGTTTAAAACAATCCAATGGGAGGATTAACGTGCATAATCATAGAGAAAGTAACAGAGCCGTATCGCAGCTCATCAAAGTAGGTTTGTTGAGTGGCGCCTGCTTCGCCGCCTTGGCAAGTGTTCCGGCTGTCGCCCAGGATTCGATGGAAACGGTTGTCGTCACCGGCATCCGCGCATCGCTCCAACAATCGTTGGACATCAAGCGCAACTCAGGCGGCTTGGTCGATGCGATCACCATGGAAGACATCGGCAAATTCCCGGATGCAAATCTCGCCAACGCGTTGATGCGCGTTCCCGGCGTAACGATGTCGAAGACGTCCAACGCGACCAACAACGGCCAGTCGACCTCGACCGGCCAAGGCGTGTCGATCACCGTTCGCGGCTTTGGCCCGACCTACAATGAAACGCTGTTCGACGGACGCTTCATCCCGGCGGCCAACACTGCCACCGGCACGACCGCTGGCGGCCGTTCGTTCGACTTCAGCGGCCTTTCCGCCGATATGGTCGCGCGCCTGGACGTCTTGAAGTCACCGGATGCTGCGTTGTCGGCCGGCGCCATCGGCGCGACCATCAACGTCATCTACCCCAAGCCGTTCGACAAACCGGGCCTCACGGTTGCGGCGTCTGCTTCGGGCACCATCGACACCGATGATGGCCGCTGGATGCCCAATGGCAACTTCCTGATCAGCAACACCTTCGCTGGTGACAAGGTCGGCGTTCTCGTTGCCGGCGCTTATTCGAGCTTCCAGACCAGCCAATGGCAGGTCCAGAACTGGGGCTGGAACGGCCAGTACGTCGCGCCGTGCCAGCTCTCCGGCTATACGGGACCGGATTGCTCGACGATGTCGGCCAATCCGTTCCTTGCCGACGGCGTCACCCCTAACCCCGCCTACGATGTCCGCGCGGTAGCCGACACCACGAAGCCGGTTTGGTGGACGCAGGACTATGCGGTCGATTGGAACAAGATCAACGAAGAGCGCATGAACCTGCGCGCTGTGGCTCAGTTCCGGCCGACCGATGCCTTGGAAATCACGGTAGACGGCAATTACGCCCGCGATGACCTGATGCAGGATTCGCTGACCTACGCTCTGTGGAACAGCGTCGGCGATATGCGGAACGTCAAGACGTCCAAGAACGGCACGATCATGGCCTTTACGCGTTTTGGGCCGCAGGACTTTGACGACGTCAGAAGCCAGCAGATCCAGCAGACCTACAACTGGGGCATCAATGCCAAGTGGAGAGTCACCGACCACGTCACGGTCGTCGCCGACTTCAGTCAGGCCTTGGCCGCTCTAAACCCTGGTGGCCGGGACCACCTGCAAGAAGTCTCTGCCGGTATCGGCTATGGTCCGTCGGGTCCTGGCGGCATCTACGGCTCCAACTACACCGTTACCCAGGCAGGCGACCACAATCTTCCGTACTACTCCGGCGTCGGTCCGAGCGGCGATGCCACGAAGTTCACCGGCCTGAATACCGGCCTGACGCCTGACGGCAGCATCCTGGGTTCGCACGTGATGGTGGTGAACAACAGGAACAATACCTACCTGGTCAATCAGGCCAGACTGGAATCCGATATCGAATACGACAACCTCAAGATCAAGTTCGGTGCCCAGTACCAGCCCAACCACTTCATTACACACTCCTTCACGGACCTCTTCGGCGGCTCCAACAACAACTGGCAGGTCGTCTCTGGCTACGGCCCGGATTCGCATAACACGCTTGCCTCCGGTTCGAACGCCGGCTTCCATCTGCCGGCCTCGCTGTTCCATGGCGTCAAGACGCCCAAAGCCGATAGCATCCCTGGTTGGACGGCGCCGACAGGTGGCGTGATTCCGGGTCTTCCGATCACCAATGCCTATGACGTCTACGCCTACCTGAACAGCAAGACCGGTAACTCGATCACCTGCCCGGTCGTTGGCCATAACGCCGATGGTAGCCCGATTTATGGCGTTCCTACTCCGAACGGTGTCAACTGCGGCGCCCTGACCAGCCCGGCGGGCTTCCACGGCATGACCCCGAGTCTGATGCCCGACGAATCCCAATCGCAGTATCAGAAGCTCCTTGAAGACAACTACGCCTTCTACTTCAGCTTCGCGTCGGAATCGAAGGTGGCCGACATGGCTCTGAAGATCAACGGCGGCGTGCGCTGGGAATACACCCAGATGGAAGTGGACGGCTTCGGCACCAACCTGGTGCGGATGGACAAAACGCCTGGTGACCTTACCGCGTACAATTTCATCCTGAGTGACCCAGGGGTTACCACCGCGAAGAACACCTACTCCTATCTGCTGCCGAACCTCGACCTTACCTTGTACGTGACCGACGCATTCCATCTGCGGCTCGATGCGTCGCGCACGATGACCCGTGCGCCGATTGCCAACCTGACATCCAACGTGACATATGGCGGCCGCGCCGGTTCGCTGGTGGCCACGGGCGGCAATCCGAATTTGTTGCCGTTCCTCTCCGACAATGTGGACATCGCCAGTGAATGGTACTACGGCGACAACTCCTACGTCTCGGCCAACGTGTACCTGAAGAACGTGAGCAACTTCGTCGTAACCGGCAGCTCAACACTCGTCGTGCCGGGCGTGATCGATCCGAACACTGGGACGAATCCGATATTCTCTCTCCGGAGCGTCATCAACGGACCTTCCGCCAACGTCTACGGCCTTGAAGTGGCGTGGCAACATGTGTTTGGCGACTCGGGCATGGGCTTCCTGCTCAACGGCACACTCGTCCAAAGCGACAAGCCGTATGATCCGTACAACCTGCTGGTCAGCAATTTCGCGGTCACCGGACTGGCTGACTCGGCGAACGCGACCATCTTCTACGATAAGAATGGCATTCAGCTTCGTTTCGCCGCCAACTGGACTGACACCTACCTCGACCGCTTCGGTCAGGGTCAGGGCAACGGCACGTTTGGTACGGAGCCGATCTTCGTCAACGGCAGCTGGGATTTCACCCTCAGCGGCGGTTACGACATTACCGACAACATCAATGCGTACTTCACGGCCAGCAATCTGCTCAACAATTCTTACTCCACACGTGGCAGGTTCGCAGACCAAGTGTATGGCGTGATCTCTCTCGGCCGCACCTATACGGCCGGCATACATTTCAAACTGTAATGTCCCCTGACTGAGAACTACGAAGGGCCGCAACTTGCGGCCCTTTTTTTACGCCCATGCAGGAAGGGTCAGCTCTTGGCGAGTTCTTCGGCGCGGCGGATCGCGGCCAGCACGGCTGCGGTCATCAAGGGTGATAAGCCGTTATCCCCGCACAGCACATTCAGCGCCGCTTGCGTGGTACCGCCCGGCGTCGCGACATCGCGAATGAGATCGGCGGGAGGGCGCGGATCGCTATCCAGCAAGGCGCCGCCGCCTGTCACCGTGGCGCGGGCAAGCTTGGCGGCGGCCGCTTCGGGCAGGCCCGCGGCGACACCGGCTTTGGTCATGGCTTCGACCAGCGCGAAGACGTAAGCCGGGCCACAGCCCGAAATCGCCATCGCCGCATCCAGCAGCGCTTCGCTATCGACCCACAAAGTGAGGCCAATGGAAGACAGCAGGGTTTCGGCAAAGCCGCGGTCATCGGCAGCTATATCTGCGGGCGCATAAATCGCAGTGACGCCGCGGGCGATGCTGCCCGGTGTGTTGGGCATGGCGCGGACGATGGCAGCGGCCTCGCCCCAATGGCCGTGCAAAAGCGCCAGCGGCGTGCCAGCGGCAATCGAAATCATCAGCGTCTTGGCGCTGGCCAAAGCCGCCAGCTTGCCCGCTTCCGCACGCAGGATATGAGGCTTCAGCGCCACCACACAGGCGCGCCAGCCTTCTGCCTTCACACTGCTGAGGTCAGGCAGGAGC
>JARLIR010000067.1 GCA_031291635.1 Rhizomicrobium sp.
ACTGCGGAGCAGAAGCGGATCGCCGAAGACACCATCGCCGATGTCGATGCCTCAGGGCTGTGGCCGGGCAAAGTGGTGACGGAAGTTTCTCCGGCTGGTGACTTTTGGCAGGCCGAGCCTGAGCATCAGGATTATCTCGAACACTTTCCTAGCGGCTATACCTGCCATTTCGTCCGCCCCAATTGGAAGCTGCCTGTTCGCACAAGCGCAATGTCCAGGTAGCAACTGGAAGCTGCGACGCGGTGCTTAAACAGGTTTAGGGCGCGGTTGAACGACCATATGCCCCGATGTGCATGGTATCGGCAAGAGCGTGCACATTGCCCTCGGGGAAAGATGAAACGACATCTCGCTGCTGCCGCAAGGCCATTCCTCGCTGCTCGATCAGGAACACTGATATACGATGTGTCCCTGACCGATGGGCGATCTCGATACTGGGCGATAGATGACGGATAGGGCGAACATCAAGCTCCTGCGCGCCATGGATTACAAACGCGATCACGTGCGCGGTGGCGAGGAGTCCGGGCGTGCCGTGAATATCGTTTATTACGGTGATTTCCTTTGCCCCTATTGCCGGCGTTTGCGGGTTGTCCTCAGGCAGTTGAAGGAGGCGATCGGCGGGCGCATGACCTATGCATTCCGGCATTTTCCCAATGAGCGCGCCCACCCTGGCGCGGAATTCATGGCTCGGGCAGTGGAGGCCGCTGATAATCAGGGCCGTTTCTGGGACATGTATGATGGGCTCTTTGATGAAGAGTTGCCCTTCAGCGAGGATGACGCACGCGAACTGGCGCGCAAGATCGGCCTCGAGATGGAGCGCTTTGAGCGCGAGGTCGACAGCGAGGAGGTGCGCGGCCGCGTGGCCGAACAATTGGCCGAGGCCAAACGCAATGGCGTGACGGGCACACCGACAATCTTCATCGACGGCGTCCGTTATGACGGCGCCTGGGACTATTATTCGATGCTGGACGTGCTCGAGCGGCCCGTGGGGGAGCGCATCCAGCGTTCGGCCCGCAGCTTCGCGAGCCTGCCGGCCGCAGGCGGTTTGGTTCTCATCGTTGCCAGTGCATTGGCATTGGCCTTCACCAATTCACCCTGGGCATCGGCTTATATCGCGTTCGTTCACGCCTCCTTTGGCATCGGCCCTCCCGGTAGTCTCCTCTCACTCACGGTAGGGGAGTGGTTTTCCGAAGGGTTGCTGGCCTTCTTTTTCTTGCTCGTCGGGCTCGAAATTCGCCGCGAGATGAGTGCCGGTGCACTGACCGACCGCAAGGCGGCACGATTGCCGGTCATCGCCTCGGTAGTTGCCTCCATCGTGCCGGCCCTGATCTATCTTGCCGTCAATGGGGGCGGCGCCGTGAGCGGCTGGTCGGTGCCCACTGCGACTGACATCGCTTTCGCGCTGGGCGTTCTGGCACTCTTGGGGGACCGCGTACCGCCAAGCATTCGGGTCTTCGTCGCCGCCTTCGCGGTCGTGGACGACATCATTTCCGTGTTGATCCTGGCGATATTCTATCCGCACAATTTCGAAGCCGCTTGGCTGCTGGCGGCGGTAATGGCGATTGCCATGATGTTCGCGCTCAACCGCTGGCGCGTTTATGCGGTTTGGCCCTATGCCGTGATTGCAGTGGCGGTGTGGTTCTTCTTGCATTCGTCGGGTGTGCACGGCGCATTGGCGGGAATCGCGCTTGCGGCCTTTCTGCCGACGCGGCCCACACCGGCAGCGGGACCGCTTCTGGCGCAGGCCGCGACCGCCTTGGCAGCGCTCGAACATGCGCAACGCGATGGAGAAGAAGATGGAAATCCAGTGCTGGAATGGGCAAGTCGAAACCTGTCGGCGGCGAGCGAAAGGCTGCTTTCCCCGGCGGATCGCATCGAACGAGCGGTGGCACCATGGAGCAGCTATTTCGTTCTACCGTTGTTCGCATTCTCCGCCACAGGCGTGAGCTTTGCAGTCGACCTAACGTCACCCGGCGCAGCGCGCATTCTGGTTGGTGTGATCCTGGGGCTGGTAATCGGTAAACCCCTCGGCATCTGTGCGGCGGCATGGCTTTCCACTGCGACGCGCATCGCCCGCATGCCGGACAGCGAAAGATTGCGCACCTTCCTCGGCGCGGCCTGTCTCTGCGGAATCGGCGATACCGTATCGCTGCTGTTGGCTGACCAAGCCTTTCCCGGCAATACCGCGGAAGCGGCCATCGCCAAGATCGGGGTTTTGCTTGGTTCGCTCTTGTCCGCCGCGGTTGGGGCCACGATCATCTTGGCGAGTCCGGTAGTCGCGGCACGCACCGAAGCGGCCGAGAGTCTCGGCAATGCGGTGAGCCCATGATCCGTATGACGGAGGTTGCCAAGCAGTACGGCGGGCGCAGGGTATTTGAGGATATTTCCCTGTCGATCACGCGGGGTAGTTTCGTCGCGCTGGTGGGCGAGTCCGGTGCGGGCAAGACGACCCTGCTTAAGACCATCAACCGGCTGGTTGAAATCGATAGCGGCACCATCACCATCGATGGCGAGGATGTTACCACTTTGCCGCTGCCTAGCTTGCGGCGCCGCATCGGTTATGTCTTCCAGGGCATTGGTCTGTTTCCGCATCTAAGCGTGGCGGAGAATATTGGGCTGGTTCCGCGGTTGCAGGGTGCGGTGGCGCGCTCCGAGCGCGTTGCCGATCTTCTGGAATTGGTCTCACTGCCTTTTGCGCTCGCAGGGCGCTATCCGGCGGAGTTGTCGGGTGGTCAGGCGCAGCGTGTCGGCTTTGCCCGGGCGCTCGCGGCAGGGCCCTCGATCATGCTAATGGACGAGCCCTTTGGTGCGCTTGATCCGGTGACGCGCAGCGAGCTTGGTCGCGCCTATCGCGCCTTGCACGACCGCATTGGATTGACCAGCCTGCTCGTCACCCATGACATGAGCGAAGCGCTGCTGCTCGCCGACCGGGTCATTGTTCTGGGCGGCGGACACATCTTGACCGATCTGCCGCCGCGCGAGCTGTTGCAGTATCGGGGCGATGAGAGTGTGTGTGCGATGATCGCGGTGGTGCGCGATCAGGCCGATCGCCTCGAAGCGCTGGCTAGGCCCGCCTGATGCACGATCTTGGCCTCAGCCTTGTGGATCTGCTGCGTCTGGTTCAGGCGCATCTGTTCCTGAGTGGATGCGCCGTCGTCACGGCAATTGTTCTCGGTTTGCCCATCGCCATATTAGCAGCACGCCACCGCCGGCTTGGGGCGCCGCTGCTCGGTCTTATCAGCTTGCTGCAAACCATTCCCGGCCTGGCTTTGCTGGCGCTGTTCTATCCGCTGCTGCTGTTTCTGGCGCACGCTACGGGTCTACCGATACCGGCGCTGGGCTTTCTGCCGGCGTTGCTGGCGCTCAGTGTTTATGCCCTGCTGCCAATCGTGCGTAACGGGGTCGCCGCTATTCGCGGTATTGATCCAGCGCTAGTCGAAGCCGCCAATGGCCTCGGTATGACGGGCAGGCAGCGTTTGGTGCTGGTCGAATTGCCCCTCGGCGCGCCGGTCATCCTTGCTGGTATTCGCACTGCGGCGGTCTGGACCATCGGTACGGCGACGCTCGCTACCACCATCGGCCAGGCGAGCCTGGGCGATCTTATCTTCTCGGGACTTCAGACCGAGGATTGGCGCCGGGTGCTGATCGGCTGTATTGCGGCCGCGGCATTGGCCTTGCTGGTGGATTTCATGCTGGCCTTGATCGAGGCTGGGCTTGCGCGGCGGTCGCGTTGGCGGCTTGGGGCAGGGGTCGTATTTTTGTTGCTAGCCACCGCCGCAACATTCCTGCCGATCTCTGATGCTATCCGGAGCGATAGCCCGGCGCGTGTCATTGTCGTTGGCGCCAAGAATTTCTCCGAGCAATATATCCTGGCTGACCTTATCGAGAGGCGTTTGCGGGCCGCGGGTTATCGAACCGAGCGGCGGGACAATCTGGGCTCTGCCATTGCTTATCGCGCTCTCGCCGCGGGCGATATCGATGTCTATGTCGACTATTCCGGCACCCTTTGGGCCAATATCCTACGCCGCACAGACACGCCAACGGCCAAGGAGATGCTGGAGGTGCTGGCGCGCGAACTGGCACGGCGCGACAAGGTATTGCTGCTGGGCGGCCTCGGTTTTGAAAATGCCTATGCTTTCGCCATGACGCGGGCGCGAGCGCAAAAGCTTGGCATCACCAATTTGGCTAGTTTGGCGCGCGCATCGCCCCAGTTACGGCTCGCCACTGATCTGGAATTTCTCAATCGGCCGGAATGGCATGCGGTCGAGGGGCGCTATCATCCCGCCTTTCGTCAGGCGCGGCCATACAGCCCCACCTTTATGTATCGCGCGCTGAGCGATGGCTCGGCGGATGTGATCACGGCCTTTTCGTCGGATGGTAGAGTTGCGGCGATGGATCTTGTCACCCTTGCAGACCCGCGCGGGGCGCTGCCGCATTATGATGCCGTTATACTACTGACAGCCCGTGGCGCGCGGGATGATAGGCTAGTTGCGGCGTTGCAGCCTCTTATTGGCGCAATCCCGATTGAAACCATGCGCGAGGCAAACGGAATGGCCGACCGCGATGCAGGCAAATGGACTGTTGCGCAGACAGCGGCATGGCTTGCGACCAAATTGGCGGTACCCAGTAACCAAAACCGTTCTCGCGCGTATCACTAGGGCGAAGAGCGGCGATCAAGGGCTTGAGATGATGACTGCGAAGCGGGATCAAGTACCTTCCGTTGGGGAAGTGGTGATGGCATCGATGCGGGAGCAGTATTGCGCCGTGCGTTCGCTCAGCCTCGATTTGGCGGCGCCGTTGTCGGATGGGGATGCAACGGCCCAGTCGATGCCCGATGCCTCGCCTGCCAAATGGCATCTTGCCCACACGACATGGTTTTTCGAGACCTTCATCCTGCGCGATTATGTGCCGGGATACCGGCCCTATGACCAACGCTGGGCCTATCTCTTCAACAGTTATTATGAAGCGGAAGGCGCCCGCCACGCTCGTCCGCAGCGCGGTCTGCTGACAAGACCGAGTCTGTCCGAGTTGATCGACTATCGCCACCGTGTTGACGAGGCGATGCTCGCGGCGACGCCGCTTATCGCGGAGCGCTGCCCGGAGCTGCTGGCCCTTGGACTTAATCATGAGCAACAGCACCAGGAGCTATTGCTTACCGACCTCAAGCATCTTTTTTTTCACAATCCGCTCGACCCCGCCGTCTGGCCATTCGAGCCGGGCGGGAGGGGCGATCATCCCGGCAAGATGTCTTGGCAGGAAGGACCATCCGGGTTGGTGGAGATCGGTGTTTCCGGTGCGGACTTCGCTTTCGATTGCGAGCTACCGGCGCACCAGCACTATCTTTCACCTTTTGCGTTGGCCGACCGGCTCGTGAGCAATGGCGAGTGGTTCGATTTCATGGCCGACAAGGGCTATGCCACGCCCACGCTTTGGCTGGCCGACGGCTGGAGTTGGGTGCAACGGGAAGCCATCGGCTCGCCGCTCTATTGGCGCCGCAACGATCAGCAATGGGAACAGTTCACCCTGGCTGGCTGGCGTCCAATTGATCCCGCTGCGCCGGTGACCCACATCAGCCTCTATGAAGCCGACGCCTTCGCCGCTTGGGCTGGGGCGCGCTTGCCGACCGAACAGGAATGGGAAGCGGTGGCGCGCGAACATGATCCGCTTAGCGGCGTCCAACTTGATCAAGCCGGACCAGCACAACCACGTTTCGAGCCGCGCGGCGACGATACCACCTCGCTGTTCGGCAATGTCTGGCAATGGACGGGCTCAGCCTATCGACCTTATCCCGGCTTTCGCACAGCGCCGGGCGCGGTGGGCGAATACAATGGCAAGTTCATGAGTGGCCAGTTCGTGCTCAAGGGGGGAAGCTGCGCCACACCGCGCGGCCACATGCGCGCCTCTTATCGCAATTTTTTCTATCCCCATCAGCGTTGGCAGTTCACCGGCCTGCGCCTTGCCAAGGATCTTTAACATGGATCTTCACGCCGATCTCATCCTGGTTGAACGCGATGACAGTGTCGATCTGGCTTTTCGGGCGGATGTGCTGCGCGGCCTCGCAGAGCGGCAGAAAGCAATCCCGGCGCGCTGGTTTTATGACTTGACCGGCTCCGAACTGTTCGAGGAGATCACGCGGTTACCCGAATATTATCCGACGCGTGTGGAGACAGGATTGCTCGAGAGTCACGGCGCAGAGATCGCTGCGCGCGTCGGCCCTCACCGCGCCGTGGTCGAGTTTGGTTCCGGCAGTTCGGTCAAGACCCCTTTGTTGCTACGAGAAATAAACCCAGCCGCTTATGTGCCGATCGACATTTCAGGCGCTTTCCTGCGTCAGTCTAGCCAAGAGCTGGCCGTCAAATTCCCTCATCTTCCGATCATTCCCGTCGAGGCCAATTTCATGCGCGCCGTGGCGCTGCCGGAGTCTGTGTGCCATCTCGATATGCTGGGCTTTTTCCCCGGTTCTACGATCGGCAACATGGTGCCACGCACGGCCGTCGATCTGCTACGCTCGATGCGCGGCACCTTGGGCGGCGCATCGCAACTCCTGATCGGCATTGATCGCGTCAAAGATTTGGCGCGTTTGATCGCCGCCTATGACGACAGCCAGGGCGTCACGGCTCGGTTCAATCTCAATCTGCTCGACCGCATCAATCGCGAACTCGATGGCGACATTCCGCGTTCCGGCTTTCGTCATATGGCGTGCTGGAACGACATTTGGAGCCGGATCGAAATGCATCTCGAAGCCCTTGAGGACATGGTCTTTACGGTCGCGGGGCAAACCTTCTTCATGCGGCAGGGCGAGACCATCCACACCGAAAACAGCCACAAATATACGCCCAATCAGGCCCGGCTTTTGCTCCAGGCAGGCGGATGGACGCCGACCTGGCAATGGACTGACGCGGCGGAGGATTTCCTCATCGTGCTGGCCGACGCTTCCGAGTTTCGCAGTGCGCCGTAAAGGGCCTCAAACGTAACGCGGGATTGGCCCCCATTGCGGCGTCTGGTCGGGCAGGTCGATCGTCGTCCGTTAAAAACACGGAATGTGTTGCCCCGTTTGATTTTTCCGTGCGCCGGCAAGTATTCGATTTTGCAGGGTTGGGGCGGATAGAGGCCCGGAATCTTGCGATTTCGAGGAGCATTTTCCCGATTCCAAAGGGC
>JARLIR010000068.1 GCA_031291635.1 Rhizomicrobium sp.
GCGGGACGTGTTCTTTCGAGCGTGTACCCGAGTTGCGTAGCTTTGGGTGCATGCCCCGGCCGTCCCCTTTGGGGAGGAGATCGGAATGGATGCCCAGCAGCAATGGCGGACGGAGGTCGAGCAACTCGTCCGCACCCACGGTCGTAGCCGCACGGCTCTGATGCCGATTCTGCAGGATATCAACCGGGCCCATAGCTATATCCCCGAAGGCGCTATGCTGGCGGTCGCCACCGCCCTCACCGTGCCGCGGACAGAAGTCTATGGCGTTGCCAGCTTCTACTCCTATTTCAGCGTCAAGCCGCGCGGCACTTATGTGATCCGCGTCTGCCGCACCATTTCTTGCGCCAAGCAGCCGGAATACCACCCCGCCATTGCGGCGCTGTTCAATGAGCTCGGCATTGGTTTCGGTGAGACCACAGCGGACGGCATCTTCACGCTCGAGCAGACCAATTGCGCGGGCATGTGCGATCAGGGCCCCTCCATGGTGGTCAATGAGGACGTCCATGTCGGCCTGACCGAAGCGTCGGTGCGCAGCATCCTCAACGATTACCGGCGCGTGGCCCAAACCGCCAAGCGGCCGCAATAGCGCAGGAGAGCGATATGGATGTGAAGTCAGTACGAGGTTTTGTCGGCAACAAGCTCTCCTTCTCGGACGTCTCCGCCAGCGAAGGCGTGAAGATGGCGGCCGCGATGGCGCCCGAAGATGTGGTGGCGATTGTCACCGCTTCCGGGCTCAAGGGGCGTGGCGGGGCTGGTTTTCCAACAGGCAAAAAATGGGAATATGCCTTTGGCCAGGAGGGCCATCCCAAATACATCATCGGCAATGCCGATGAAGGCGAGCCGGGTACCTTCAAGGACCGGCTGATCCTCACCGATTTCCCTGAGCTGGTGTTTGCCGGTATGGCGATTGCCGGCCGCGCGGTGGGCGCGGAGTTCGGCATCCTTTATCTGCGGGCAGAATATGGCTGGCTGCGCCAGCATCTCGAAGCCGCCATGGCGCGCTGCCGCGAAAAAGGTCTGCTCGGCAAGGCCATCGGCGGCGCCAAAGATTTTTCCTTCGACATCTCCATCCGCATGGGCTCGGGCGCCTATATCTGCGGCGAGGAAACCGCGCTGCTCGAATCGCTGGAAGGACGCAGAGGCGACGCCCGCAATCGCATTCCTTTCCCGGTGCAGGCCGGTTATCTCGGCAAACCCACTGTGGTCAACAACGTCGAGACCCTGGCCTGGGTGCCTTGCATTTTGGTCAAAGGGCCCTCCTGGTTTGCCGGTATGGGCACGCGTAAAGCGCCCGGCGCTTGGCTTTTCAGCGTCTCGGGCGATTGCAAGCGGCCCGGTATCTACGAATATCCCTTTGGCACTTCGCTCAGGCAAATCCTGGCCGATGTCGGGGCGGACAATCCCAAAGCCGTGCAAGTGGGTGGTGCCAGCGGCAATTGCGTGCCGCCCTCGGAATTCGACCGCACCATGACACCGGGCGATCTGGCCACAGGTGGCTCGATCATCGTCTTTGGTCCCGGGCAGGACATGTTCGCCGTGGCGGAGAATTTCCAGCACTTCTTTGCCGACGAATCCTGCGGCCAATGCATCCCCTGCCGTGTCGGCAATCAGCGCTTGCTCGAGGCCATCGCCAGCATGCGCCCCAATGGGCTGGATAAGGAGGGGGAACGCACCGTGCGCCAACTGGCTCAGACCATGACGGTCGCCTCCAAATGTGGTCTCGGCCAAATGAGCCCGCGCGCTTTCCTTTCCATCCTCAACAACTTCGCCGGTGAACTCCCCGGTCACGCTTGAAAAGAGGTCCACCATGGACGTCCAAACCATCACCATCACCATCGATGGCAAAGCGGTCACCGTTGCGCCGGGAACCACCGTACTGGAGGCTGCACGCAGCGCCGGGATTCATATCCCCACCCTTTGTCATCACGACGATCTTTGTTCGGAAGCGCTCTATTCGCAGACCAGCGAGAGCGACCGTCCGGCCCATGAAGAGGCCGGGATGCTGGCGACGCCTTCCAGCTGCCGTCTTTGCCTGGTCGAAGTTGAAGGGCTGGCCAAGCTGCACGCCTCTTGCGCCTTGCCGATCCACAACGCCATGACCATCCACACCTCTTCGACGGCAATTCGCCATGCCCGCCGCGATATTCTCGAACTGATGATGAGCGAGCATTACGGCGACTGTTTCGCCTGCGCCCGCAATGGCACCTGCGAGTTGCAGCAACTTTGCGCCGATTACGGCGTCACCAGCGAACGCTTTGGCCGCCCGCAGGCGCCGCTTTTCCCCATGGCCGCACCTGGCAACATCATCGTGCGCGACATGAACAAATGCATCCTGTGCCGGCGCTGCGTGCGCATGTGTGCGCTCTATCAAGGTGTCTATGCCTTGACCACCGAAGGGCGCGGCGATCACAGCCGCATCTCCGCCTTCATGGGCAAGGAAATGAAAGATGCGATCTGCATCAATTGCGGCCAATGCATCAATCGCTGCCCGACGGGCGCGCTGAGCGAACGGGACGACACCGAAGCGGTCTGGCACGCCATCGAAGATCCCGACAAGATCGTCGTCATCCAGACCGCGCCCGCGCCGCGCGCGGCAATTGGTGAAGCCTTTGGCTGCACGCCAGGAACGGCGCTGACCTATCAACTGAACACGGCGCTGAAGCGTGCCGGTTTCGACAAAGTCTTCGACACCACTTTCTCCGCGGACCTGACCATCATGGAGGAAGGGGCCGAGCTTCTCAGCCGCCTCTATAAAGGGGTGGTGCTGAAGGATAACGGGGCGCGGCTGCCGCAATTTACCAGCTGCTCGCCCGGCTGGATCAAATTCATCGAGCATTTCCATCCCGATTTCTTGCCCAACCTCTCCTCGGCCAAAAGCCCGCAGCAGATGATGGGCGCGGTGATCAAGACCTATTTCGCCGAGAAAAATGGCTGGGATCCCTCCAAGATCGTCTCGGTCTCCTTGATGCCTTGCACCGCCAAGAAATTCGAAGCGGCGCGGCCGGAGATGGATTCCTCCGGCTTCCGCGATGTCGATTTCGCTCTGACCACGCGCGAGCTTGCCCGGATGCTGAAACAGGCCGGGATCGAACTGCCCAAGCTGGAGGAAACCCCGTTTGACGATCCTTTTGGTGTCTCCTCGGGTTCCGGCGTGATTTTCGGCGCCAGCGGCGGGGTGATGGAGGCGGCGCTGCGCACCGTCCTCGAACTCGTCACCGGCGAAAAAGTGGAAAACCTCTTCGACAAGGCTGACATCAAGCCAGTGCGCGGCTTTGACGGTGTGCGCATGGCCGAAGTGACCATCGACAAGGTAGGGCCGGTACCGGCGCTGCTCGCCCATTTGGTGCCGGATTTCGAGTGGCTGAAAGGGGTCACGCTCCGCGTCGGTTTGGCACACGGCACCATCAATGCCGTCCGCGTGCTCAAGGATATTCAGGAAGGCGGGCCGCTTTCGACCTGCCATTTCATCGAATTCATGGCTTGTCCCGGGGGCTGCCTGGGTGGTGGCGGCCAGCCGATCCCGACCGACCGCGATATCCGCAATGCCCGCGCTAAGGCGCTCTATAGCGAGGACGCAAATGACGTGGTACGCAAGAGCCATGAAAACGAGGATGTCCTGCGCATCTATCGCGACTTCTTCACCGAAGGGCCGTTAAGCCGCAAGAGCCATGAACTTTTGCACACCCACTACAAAGAAAGGGTCTAGGCCCGTCTCTGCGGCCTTCGCGGCGCTGGCGGCGAAGCCTGAGCTCAGCCGCGCCGATTTGGTCAAGCTGCTGTCCGCCACAGCGCCGGACGAGATTGAAGCCGTGCGGGCCGAAGCCGAGCGCGTGCTGCTCGCCCATTGCGGCGAAGGCGTCTATTTGCGCGGCTTGGTGGAAGCCTCCAATGCCTGCGCCAGCGATTGCCTTTACTGCGGCATCCGCAAATCCAACCGTGAGGTCAACCGCTACACCCTTTCGCTGGAAGACATCCTCTCTTGCGCCCGCCAATGCGCCGATATGGGTTACGGCTCGATGGTGCTGCAATCGGGCGAGCGGGCGGACAAGAAATTCCTCGGTTTGATCGAAGAGGCCGTGCGGCGGATCCGGGCCGAAACCAAAAGCGAAAAACAGCCTGATGGGCTTGGCATCACCCTGTGCATCGGCCAGCAAAGCTATGAGACCTATGAGCGCCTCTATGAGGCCGGAGCACATCGCTATCTGCTGCGGATTGAATCGACCAATCCGAAATTGTTCGCCCAGATGCATCCCGCTGAGCAGAGTTTCCAATCACGGGTCGATTGCCTGAAAATGCTGCGCCAGATCGGCTATCAGGTCGGCACCGGCGTGATGATCGGCTTGCCGGGGCAGACGCTGGAAGACCTCGCTGACGATATTCTGTTTTTCGATACGCTCGATATCGACATGATCGGCATGGGCCCTTTCATTCCCCATCCCGGCACGCCGATGGGCGATTTGCCGTGTCCGGATGTGGCCGAGCGCGTGCGCCTTGCTTTGCTCATGATCGCAGTGACGCGGCTCAAGCTGAAGGACGTCAATATCGCCGCCACCACCGCTTTGCAGGCGCTCGATCCCATCGGGCGCGAGAAAGGCCTACGCGCTGGGGCCAATGTGATCATGCCGCAAATGTCACCCACCGATGTACGCGCCGATTATCAGCTTTATCCCGGCAAACCTTGCATCGATGAAAACGCCACCGATTGCCAATCCTGCCTCAACATGCGGATCGAATTTGCCGGACGGAAAATTGGGCTTTATGCCTGGGGCGATTCCGCTCACGCCAGGAAACGGCAAGATGGTTGAAGCAACGCGTCGCGAGCAGGATGGCCTGGGCGAATTTGAGATTCCGGCAAACGCTTTGTGGGGCATTCACACCCAGCGGGCGCTGGTCAATTTCCCCGTCACCGGACGGCGCGTGCCTTATGTGTTGATCGCTTCGATGGCAGTGATCAAACAGGCCGCGGCCGTGACCAATGCCGAGTTGGGCCTGCTGCCGCGCGCGCTCGCGCAAGCCATTGAAAGCGCCTGCAGCCAGCTCTGCGAAGGCGGGCCTGAGATGGAACGGCAATTTCCGCTCGATGCCTTGCAAGGCGGGGCGGGCACCTCCACCAACATGAACGTCAACGAGGTGATCGCCAATCTCGCCTTGCTGAAGCTGGGCAAGACGCCGGGTGATTACGCGGTCGTGCATCCCTTGCATCATGTCAATCTGCATCAGTCCACCAATGATGTGTATCCCACCGCGCTGCGCATCGCCGCGATTGCAGGCGTGCGGCGGCTGGCCGATTCCTTTGCCAAGCTGCAAGGCGCTTTCCAAGAAAAGGAAACCGCGTTTCAGGCCATCCCGAAGATGGGCCGCACCGAGATGCAACCCGCCGTGCCGATGACTCTGGGCCAGGAATTCTCCGCTTTTGCCGAAGCCATCGCCCGCGACCGCTGGCGCACCTTTAAGTGTGAGGAGCGCTTGCGGCTGGTCAATATCGGCGGCACCGCTATCGGTACCGGGCTGACAGCGCCGCGGGCTTTCATCTTCCGTGTCATCGAAGTCTTGCGCTCCCTGACAGGCATGGGCTTGGCGCGCAGTGAAAATGTGATCGACGGCACCGCCAATGCCGATGCCTTTGTCGAAGTTTCTGGCATCTTGAAAGCCTCCGCGGCCAATCTGTCCAAAATCGCTGGCGATCTGCGCTTGTTGCATTTCCTCGGCGAGATCGCGCTGCCGCCCTTGCAAGCTGGCTCTTCCATTATGCCGGGCAAGATCAATCCGGTGATGACCGAAGCGGTGATGCAAGTCGCCATGGCGGCACGCGCCAATGATGGCCTGGTCACCGATTGCGCTGCGCATGGCACCTTACAGATCAACGAGTTCATGCCGCTGCTGGCTTGGGCACTGCTCGATACGCTGGAAATCCTCAACAACGCTGCGCGCGCTTTGACCAAACATATCATGGGCATCGAAGCCAATGCGGCGCGCTGTGCCGCTTATCTCGCCGACAGCCCGACCCTGATCACTGCCTTCCTGCCCAAGATTGGCTACGAGCGCGCCGAGGCTCTAGCCAAGGAATACGGCGCCACCACCGGCGTGAGTTTGCGCGCCTTCCTCGCCGCCAAGCTGGGTCAAGCGATGGTGGACGAGGTGCTGGCGGCGCCCAATCTCATCAAGCTTGGTCACACGGAACCCGAATGATGCTGCCCAACACGCCCAAAGCCAGCCGCTTGCACATTGGTATCGCGGGCCGTGTCAACGTCGGCAAATCCTCCTTCCTCAATATGCTGGCAGGCCAGGAGGTGGCGATCACCTCGGCGGTTCCGGGCACCACCACCGATGTGGTGGAAAAAACCATGGAGCTCTTGCCGCTCGGCCCCGTGACTTTGATCGATACCGCTGGTCTCGACGATCAATCCGAACTCGGCAGTCAGCGCATCGAGATGAGCAAAAAGGCGCTGCGGCGGGCGGATATTCTCACCATTGTGGTCACGCCCGATGCCTGGAGCGAACACGAAGACGCTTTGATCAACGAAGCCCGTGCGGCCAAGGTGCCGGTGCTGGTGGTGATCAACAAAACCGATTTGGCCGAGCCGTCGTCCGATTTTCTCTCTCTGATCGATGTCAAAAGGCTGGCCTGGATCCAAGGCTCGTCCACCACGGGTGGTGAGAGCCTGCGCCAAGCCTTCAAAGACGCCGTTCGCGGCCTGTTGCCGACATTATATACCGCGCCGCCGAGCCTCTTGGGCGATCTCTTGCCGGCTGGGGGGCTCGCCGTGCTGGTGGTGCCGATTGATCTGGGTGCCCCGGCTGGGCGCTTGATTGTGCCGCAAGTGCAAGCCTTGCGCGATCTTTTGGACAGCGATGCCAGTGCCTTGGTGGTCAAAGACCGCGAATATGCCGCCACCCTGGCGCGGCTGAAAACGCCGCCCGACCTGGTGGTCTGTGATTCTCAAGTTGTGGCCCGGGTGGTCGCCGACACACCGCGCGACATCCCGCTCACCACTTTCTCGATCCTGTTTGCGCGTTTCAAAGGCGAATTGAACGGTTTGGCGCGCGGAGCGGGTGTCCTGAACCGCTTGAAGGCTGGCGACCGCATCTTACTGGCTGAAGGGTGCTCCCATCATCCTCTCGAGGACGACATCGGGCGGGTGAAAATCCCGCGCTGGCTGCGCCAGTTCGCTGGCTGTGAACTCGTCATCGACAGCTGTGCGGGCCACGATTTTCCTTCAAATCTTGGTGAGTACCGCCTCGTTATTCATTGCGGCGGCTGTGTCATGACCCGCCAGGAAATGGTGTCGCGTATGGGTGAGGCCGCCGCGGCCAAGGTCCAAATGACCAATTACGGGCTGGCCATTTCGGTTTTGCAGGGCGTTTTGGAGCGGGCTTTGTCACCCTTTCCTAACGCTATGGAAGCTTACCTAGGCGATTTGTCGGCCAAATAGGCATCTGATTTGCCGCGCCGGGCTTGCAAGTCAGTTATTCTGCACTAGTTATCCCAGGACTCTGATGTGCATTGCGCAGCGGGAGCGCCTTCGGTTGCGCTCACGGGACTTCTATTTATTACGGGAATGATCATGGCTTCTGGACACGAGGGAATGGCGCGCAGCGGCGCTTCGAGCGGTGCGACTTCCCAGGCTGGGATTGGGCACTATTTCACGCCCCGGATGCGCTGGGTGATCATTATTTCGGCGGTCATTTTCGTCCTCCTTTTCGCCTATCTCGTTGTTTTGCCCTACGTCTTCATGAACTTCATCATGTCGAAGAGCGACTTTGTGCAGCCGCAGACCGTCTCCACCACCCATCCCGTCAAGACCATGTGGCAGGGCCAGGTGCATGCGGTCGGCACCTTCCATGCCGTGCAGGGCGCCGATTTGGCTTCCGAAGTGGTGGGCATCGTCACCAAGACGGATTTCCAGGCTGGCGATGATGTGCCTGCCGGAAAGATCCTGATCCAGCTGCGCGACGACAGCGACCGGGCCCAGCTCGACGCTTTGCGGGCCAGTGCCGAAGAGGCAATGCAGACCTACAAGCGCAATGTCGGCTTGGCCCAAGCCAACGCCATCTCCAAACAGGCCTACGATACGGCCGTTGCCAATATGAAAACCACGCGCGCCCAAGCGGAGGCTCAGGCCGCGCTGGTCGAAAAGAAGGCCATCCGGGCACCCTTCGCGGGCCGGGTCGGCATTCGCCAAGTTGATGTCGGCCAATATATTGCCGCCGGCACCACCCTCGTCACGCTGCAGCGGCTCGATCCCATCGATGTCGATTTCACCGTACCGCAGCAGCAGGCCAGCGCCTTGAAGGCGGGCGATCCGGTCTTCGTCACCAGCGATGCCGCCCCGGGGCAGACCTTCCAGGGCCGGATCATGGCGCTCGATCCCAAGGTAGACAACGCCACACGCAATGTGCGCGTGCGCGCCCAAGTGGCCAATCCGACCAAAATTCTTTTCCCGGGCATGTTCGCCACCGTCGTCACCGACATCGGCAGCGCCCGCTCGCAGCTGACCCTTCCCCAGACCGCCATCACCTACAATCCCTATGGTGACGTGGTCTACGTGGTGGGCAAGGCCAAGAACGACAAGGGCAAAGACATCCTGGTCGTCAATCAGCGCTTTGTGACCCTAGGCGATACGCGTGGCGATCAAGTGGCGGTGGTTTCAGGCGTGACCGAAAAAGATCAAGTGGTCTCGACCGGTCAGCTGAAGCTGAAGAATGGGGCCGTGGTGCTCATCAACAACTCTGTGCGACTGCCCAACGACGCCGCGCCGAACCCGATCCAGCAATAGGCGCCCGCTCATGAGCTTTACGGATATCTTCATCAAGCGCCCGGTCCTGGCGATCGTGGTGAGCTTGGCTATCTTCGTGATCGGTCTGCGCGCCATCACCGGTCTTCCGGTGCGCCAGTATCCGGTGACGCAGAACGCCGTGGTCACGATCTCGACCGCCTATTATGGCGCCAGCCCGCAAACCGTGGCTGGCTTCATCACCACGCCGCTGGAGAATGCGGTCGCCCAGGCCGACGGCATCGACTACATGTCGTCGAAATCGATCCAGGGCGTCTCGACCATCACCGTCAATCTGCGGCTCAATTTCGATGCCTCCAAGGCCTTGGCCCAGATCATCACCCAGGTGAATTCGGTCAAGAACCAGATGCCACCGCAGGCGCAAGCCTCGGTGATTTCCATCGCGGTCGGCCAATCCACTTCAGCGCTCTACATCACCTTCAATTCGAAGGTGCTGCCCACCAACAAGATCACCGACTATCTGATCCGTGTGGTGCAGCCACAGCTTCAGGCCGTGCCTGGCGTGCAGCAGGCGCAGATCCTTGGCGGTAAGACCTTTGCCATTCGCGTCTGGCTCGATCCCGACAAGCTGGCTGCCTATAATCTGACGGCAACCGACATCTACAGCGTGCTCGGCACCAACAACTATCTCTCGGCGATCGGCCAATCGCGCGGCCAGATGGTGCAGATCAACCTGACCGCATCGACCAATCTGCATACGGTGGATGAGTTCAAAAGCCTGGTCATCAAATCGGCGAATGGCGCTTACGTCCATTTGTCGGATGTGGCGCGAGTGACCCTCGGCACCACCGACTATGATTCACAAGCCCGTTTCGACGGCAATCCCGGTGTGGTGATCGGCGTTAATACGACTCCGACTTCCAACGTGCTCGACGTCATCAAGAATGTGCGTGCGGTGCTGCCAGGCATCGACGCGCAATTGCCCAAAGGCCTTGAATCCTTTGTCGCCTACGATTCGACCAAGTTCATTTCCAGTGCGATCACCGAGGTCGAGTGGACGCTCGGCGAAGCCATCATCATTGTCATTCTCGTCATCTTCGTGTTCTTGGGTTCACCGCGTGCGGTGATCATTCCCATTGTGACGATACCGCTGTCCCTGATCGGCGCCGGTATCTTCATGCTGATGTTCGGCTTCACGCTCAATCTGTTGACGTTGCTGGCCTTCGTGCTCGCCATCGGCCTGGTGGTCGATGACGCCATCATCGTGGTGGAAAACGTCAGCCGCCATATCGAAGAGGGCCGCTCGCCCTATGACGCCTCGATCATGGCAGCCCGCGAACTGGGCGGCCCCATTATCGCCATGGCTATCGTGCTGATCGCCGTCTACGTACCGATCGGCTTCATCGGCGGGCTTACCGGTGCCTTGTTCACCGAATTTGCCTTCACGCTGGTGGGCGCGGTGGCGATCTCCACCATCGTCGCCCTGACGCTGTCGCCGATGATGGCCTCTCGTCTGCTGCTGTCGCATTCGGCGACGCGCTCGCAGCTGGAACGGCGCGTGGTTCTTTATATCGACGACAAATTCGACAAGCTGCACAACCTCTATCAGCGCAGCTTGCACAGCGTCTTGAACGAGCTGCCGGTGGTGGTGGTTTTCGCTGCCATCATCTTCGGGATGATCGGCTTTCTGTTCTCCCATTCCAAATCGGAACTGGCCCCGAACGAGGACCAGGGCTTCATGTTGGCGCTGGTGACCCCGCCGCCGACAGCAACGCTGGAACAATCGCTGATTTGGCAGAACCAGGCCCTTAGAGTCGCGCGTTCCTTCCCCGAGACCGATCACACCTTCCAGATCATCTCGTCTGGCTTGAACATCATGGGTATCGTGCTCAAGCCCTGGAACGAACGTCATCGTTCGGCCGATCAGATTCAACAGTCGCAGAATCCCAAAACCGTGACCCTGCAGTCGGAGATGTCCAAACTCTCTGGTGTGCGCGCCGCGGCCTTCCAGATTCCGCCGCTGCCGGGCCCGGGCGGTCTGGGCGTGCAATATGTCATTCAGACCACGCAGTCCTTCGAGCAGCTTAATGAAGTGACGCAGAAGATCGTCGATGCGGCCAATCAATCGGGCTCCTTCTTCTATGTCGACTCCAGCCTGAAGTTCGACAATCCGCAAACCGAAGTCGTGATCGACCGCGACAAGGTGGCGGGCATGGGGCTGACCATGAGCGATGTGGGCAATGCGCTCACCTCGATGCTGGGCGGCGGCTATGTGAACTATTTCGACTTGTCGGGCCGCGCTTATCAGGTGATCCCGCAGGTGCAGCAAAGCTCGCGCCTCAACCCGGATCAGCTCGGCAGCTACTATATCCGCTCAGGCGCGGGTGCCAGCATTCCGCTCTCGACGGTCGCCCATTTGAAGAGCTCGGTGACACCGGAATCCCTGGATCACTTCCAGCAGCAAAACGCCACCACCTTGACGCTCATTCCGCGCCCGGGTGTGACCACGGGTGACGCGGTCGCGGCGCTTAACAAGATTGCGGCTGATGTGATGCCGCCGGGCTATCGCGTCGATTATGCCGGGGCGACGCGTCAGTACATGCAGGAATCGAGCGCCCTGATTCAGACCTTCTTCTTCGCGCTCATCATTATCTTTCTGGCCTTGGCGGCTCTGTTCGAGAGCTTCCGCGATCCTTTGACCATTCTGATCTCGGTGCCGATGTCGATTTGCGGTGCCTTGCTCTTCGTGGCGCTGGGCGTTGGTGGCGCCAGCCTCAACATCTATACCGAGGTGGGGCTCGTGACCTTGATCGGTTTGATCTCCAAGCACGGCATTCTGATCGTGCGCTTTGCCAATGACTTGCAGGCCCAGGGCCATGACAAGCGCCGGGCTATCGAAGAGGCCGCAGCCATCCGCTTGCGCCCGATTCTGATGACCACAGCCGCCATGGTGCTCGGCGTCATGCCGCTGATCATGGCGAGTGGGGCAGGGGCCGCGGCGCGCTTCAACCTCGGTCTGGTGATCGCTAGCGGGCTTTCGATTGGCACGCTGTTCACGCTCTTCGTGGTGCCTGCGATCTATCTGATGATTGGCGAGAAGCGCCAGCATGTCGAAGATGAACCGGCAATCTGATTGGGCTTGTCCCTCCTGAGCAAAAGAAAAGGCCGCTGGTGACAGCGGCCTTTTCACATTGATCGGCATATAATTTATGTGGGAATTCGAGGCGCAGGCTTCAAGGGCTATTTGAAAATTATTTTGCCGTTGATTTTCTTGGGTTTTTCCCATTTGCGCTGCGAGCGCTTCGCATTTTCCCAGAAAATATTTCTACCAGTTCGTCATCGCCCCGCCCTGCTCGAGCCGGTTCACGGGCAGGTAGGCGCGCTTGTAGGGATACTTGGCGGCTTCCTTTTCGTCGATATCGATGCCGTGACCGGGAGTCTCGCCAGGATGCATGTAGCCGTCTTCGAAGCTGTAGGAGATCTTGAAGATGCTCTCCATTTGCTTGGAATGGGGCATGTGCTCCTGAATGCCGAAATTGTGGATCGCCATGTCGAAGTGCAGGGCACAGCCCATGGTGATCGGCGACAGGTCGGTGGCGCCGTGGAAGCCGGTCTTGACGTTGTAAAGGTCGGCTAGCGCCGCGATCTGCTTGAGGTGGGTGATGCCACCGGAATGCACGATGGTCGCCCGGATATAATCGATCAGCTGTTCCTGGATCAGGTGGCGGCAGTCATGGATCGAGTTGAAGACCTCACCCACGGCCAGCGGCGTGGTGGTGTGCTGGCGGATTAGGCGGAAATTTTCCTGGTTGTCGTCATCGACGGCGTCTTCCAGCCAGAACAGCCGGTAAGGCTCCAGATCTTTGCCGACGCGGGCGGCTTCGATCGGGGTCAAGCGGTGGTGGACGTCGTGGAGCAGATGGACGTCGTCGCCGAGCGCGATGCGGCCAGCGTCGAACAGCTTGGGCACGGCCCGCATATACTTCTCGGTCGACCACAGGTTTTCGGTCGGCAGATCGGCATCGGCCGGCTCATAAGCTTCCTTGCCATGGGCTACGCCATAGGTGGAGGCTAGGCCGGGCACGCCCGATTGCAGGCGGATCGCCTTGTAACCCATCTCTTTATGCTTCAGCGCATCGTCGATGGTTTCTTCAATGGTGTGGCCATTGGAGTGGCAATAGACCAGGACATTGTCGCGGGCGGCACCGCCGAGGAGCTGATAAAGGGGCATGCCAGCCGCTTTGGCCTTGATGTCCCACAGCGCCATATCGACGGCGGCAATGGCGGACATGGTAACCGGGCCGCGGCGCCAATAGGCACCCCGATAGAGGAACTGCCAGATGTCTTCGATGCGGTGCGCATCCCGGCCGATCAGGCAGGGGACGACGTGATCCTGAAGATAGCTGGCGACGGCCAATTCGCGGCCATTCAGCGTGGCGTCGCCGACACCATAGATGCCGTCCTTGGTCTCGATCTTCAGGGTAACGAAATTGCGTCCCGGACTGGATACGATGACGCGGGCGGATTCTATCTTGAGCATGATGCTTCTCCCGAACTGGCAATGGGACCGGTAACACAAACGCCGCCAGGGGTCTCGTCAAGGCAAAACTTTTCTCTTCGGGTCGCACGCGGCATTAGGTGCGCATGGATCGCAGTTTGGGGGAGATTTAGTTGCGATATGGTGTCATTCCATATTGCGCGGCCCCGTGTTGCGCTTTGATAGCGCTAACACTAGAGTTCTGCGCGATACCGCAGCCTTCAGGCTTTCGCAATGACGGTGAATTGGCTCTCAGCATCGCAATACGCCAGAGCCTTGCCGCGCGTTATGCCAAAGAGCGTTGTCGACACACCATAAATTCGAGGCAAACTCTGGCGCCCGCACAGGGACGCACGGTTGGAAAAAAGCCCGGTAAAAGCCGGCACAGGGAGGGAAGACTATGAGTCAGAAATTACCCGTCACGGAGAAAATCGGCTACGCGCTCGGTGATCTCGCGGCGAACTTCGTGTTCCAATTCATGATCACGCTGCAAGTGACGTTCTATGTCGACGTCTACGGGCTTCCGCCCAATCAAGCGGCCATGATGTTCCTAGTCATCGGTATCGCCGTTGCCTTCATCAACCCGATTATGGGCGTGATCGCTGACCGCACCGTCACCAAATGGGGCAAGTTCCGGCCCTGGCTGATCTGGACGGCGCTGCCCTTCGGCATCATCGGTGTCATGACCTTCACGACGCCCGACCTCAGCATGGGCGGCAAGGTGATCTATGCCTGGGTGACCTACAGCCTGCTCCGCATCATCTACACCATCAACAACGTGCCTTATGCCTCGATCAACGCGGTGATGACCGACGATCCCGACGAGCGCAACAGCGCCTCCCAATACCGTCAGATCGCAGCCAACTCGGCAGGCTTCATCGTCGCCTCCCTGGTCGTGCCGCTGATCAACGTCTTCGCACACGGCTCCAAGAACCCGGCCGATCTGGCGCGCGGTTACCAGTACACGATGGGCATTCTGATGCTCGTCGCCATGGTGCTGTTCGTGATTTCCTTCCTCAGCACCAAGGAACGCATTCTGCCCGATCCCAAGCAGAAGTCGTCGCTGAAGCAGGACCTTGCGGATCTGTTCACCAACAAGCCCTGGGCCATCCTGTTCCTGGTGACGCTGTTCTATTTCGCTGCGCTCTGCATCCGCGGCAACGCCATGTTCCCCTATTGCAATCTCTTCCAGGGTGACGAGAACCTGTTCTCCTGGCTCAACGGCTTTGGCCTGATCTCGCTGCTCATCGGCGTGGCCTGCTCGAATGCCATCTCGGTGCGCACCGGCAAGCGGCTCTTGTTCCTCATCAGCATGGCGCTGACCGGGGTCTTCACTTTGGCGCTCTTGTTCCTGCCGGCGCACAACAACACGCTGATCATCGGCACCGAAGTGCTGCGTCAGTTCTCCTTTGGCATCAGCGGTCCGGTGCTGTGGTCGATGATGGGTGACGTCGCCGATTACGGGGAATGGAAGAACGATCGCCGCGCCTCGGGCATCATCACCAGCGCGGTCGTCTTCGCGCTCTGGGTTGGCCTGACGCTCGGCCAGGCCGCCGTCGGCGGGCTGTTCTCCTATTACGGCTATGTTGCCAAGGCCGTGACCCAGACACCGGAAGCCATCCATGGCGTCGTCCTCACCGGCAGCCTTTATGCCGGCGTCTGCTTCCTGATCGCCGCGGCTCTGCTGTTGGTCTATCCGCTGAATCGCGCGGAAAACCGGAAAATTGCTGACGAGCTGATCGCCCGTCGCAAGGCGCGCCAAGCCGCCTAGGTCTATAATAAAAGCCGGCGGAGGCAACGACCTTCGCCGGTCCCCCTACAAACGAACATACGAGGAAACCATGAGTATCCGTCGTCCGCTCTCAGGCCCAATCGGCTTTAACGCGCAGCATTCGCCGATGGGCGCTTTCATGAGCTTCACTATCGGCAATCCCGGCACCAAAGGCGGTATCGGCCTGCAGATCGGCCAGCCCGCCGACCAGGAAGTCTTCATCGGCGTCATTGATGGCGACCGCTATGCCGACGCCACGCTGAAGTGTCTGCCCTTTTATGTCGGTGCGGCCAGCAACGCTGCCGAGGCTTTCATGGTCGAACAGGCCGGTCCCTCGGAAGCCAATGTGCGCCCCGATGCCGAGCCCTTCGCGCCCAGCGAAATCAAACGCTATTACAATTGGGCCAGCGACACCTGGACGGCTGGTGATCTGTCCTTCTCGGTCTTCACGCCTTTCGGCGCCATTCCCGATCCGGCCAAGGTCTCTGACCGTGACATGCGCGACGCGCTGCGCCCGGGCATCGTGGCGCAGCTCATCGTCGACAACACCACCGGCACCAAGCCCAAGACCGGCATCTTTGCCCTCAACCATTCCCGCCCCGGCCCGCGCATGATCGAAGACGATCTTGGCGGCACCGCGCGCGTCGGGTTTGCCTTCCGCCGTGAGGCCGGTGTGGCCGGTGAAGTGGTGGACATCACGGGCGGCGCCAAGGCCGATAAGCCCCACGCTTTCGGTTTCATGCGCTGGTCGGCCACCGACGGCATTCGCGAGAAGCACAATCCTGTGCATCTGCTCGGCTCCTGCCCGGGCATCGGCTTTGAAGTGCCGCCGGGCAAGCGCTATGCGCTGACGCTGGCCATCGGGTCTTATCTGGAATCGCCGGTGACCACGGGCCTCGACGGCAAGTATCTGTACACGCGCTACTTCAACGGCCTGAACGACGTCTTGCGCGCGACTCTGGACGCCGCTGGCAAGGTGATCGAGAAAGCCGATGCGCTCGATGCCAAGCTGGAAAGCTCCGCGCTTTCCGACGATCAGAAGTTCCTGATCGCTCATGCCACGCACAGCTATTACGGTTCCACCCAGCTCCTCGAAATCGACCGGCAGCCCTTCTGGGTCGTCAACGAAGGCGAGTATTGCATGATGAACACCCTCGACCTCTCGGTCGATCATGTGTTCTGGGAACTCGATCACAATCCTTGGGTGGTCAAGAACCTGCTCGACAATTTCGTCGCCCGCTACAGCTACACCGACGAGGTCAAGATCTATAAGGGCGAAGCCGCCGCGGTGCATAGCTTCGAACATGATCCCAGCCAGCCGCCGCCGGCGCCGGATGCGGCCCAGCTGTCGCGCGCTTACGGTACGGCCCCAGGCGGCCTTTCCTTCTGTCACGACATGGGCGCGCACAACAACTTCTCGCCCAAGGGCCGTTCGTCTTACGAGCTGGCCAATCTGACTTCGACCTTCAGCTATATGACGGTCGAACAGCTCTGCAATTGGACGCTGACGGCGGGTTGTTACCTCGCCAAGACGCGCGACACCGCCTGGCTCAAGAAGAGCAAGAAGGTGGTCGAGCAATGCTTGGAGAGCATGATCAATCGCGGCGGCGAAGTCGGTTTCGCGCAATACGATTCGACCAAAACGGCTGGCGGCCAGGAAATCACCACTTACGACAGCCTCGACCACAGCCTCGCCCAGACGCGCAACAACGTCTACATGGCGGTGAAGTGCTGGGCCAGCTATCGCACCTTGGCGCTGATGTTCCGCGATCTGGGTGACAAGAAAGCCGCCGCGCGCTGCCAGGAACTGGCCGAGAAGGTCGCTGGCGTGGTTGCCGACCAAGCGGTCGACGGCGTGCTGCCGGCCATCTTCGAGAAGGACAATCCGGGCTATCATTCCCGCATCCTTCCGGCGGTCGAAGGCTGCGTCTATCCGCTGTATTATGCTGAAACCGGTTATGCCGGGATCTCTGCGGCCGAGGTTTATGCCAGCGCCGCCGAAAAGCGCATGTATGACGCGCTGAAGACCCACACCAAGACTTTGTTGCTCGATCCCGAAGCGCGCAGCGTCTTTGCCGATGGCGGCATCAAGCTTTCATCCACCTCGAACAATTCCTGGATGAGCAAGATCTCCATCTTCATGCATGTGACGCGCAAAGTGTTTGGTCTCGATGCCGATGCGGGCGTGGCGGAGGTCTTCAAAAAGGCCGATGCGGCGCATTCGACCTGGCAGACCGTGGGCAGCGCCTATTGGGCCTGTTGCGATCAGATCGTCTCGGGCGAAGGCAAAGCCAGCCGCTACTATCCGCGCATCATCACCAGTGCGCTGTGGCTCAGCTAGAGCTTCGGCATCTTAAATAGTGAGCGGAACGGTCGGGCGAAAATCCGGCCGTTTCGACTATCTGGAGGGAGAAAACGATGAAACTGAAATCCATGCTTATCGGTTTGGCCGCTGCAGCGGTCATCACGGTTCCGGCCCTGGCGGCAGGCGGCATGAAGGACGCCTACAAAGACGCCTTCGTCATTGGCGCGGCGCTTAATGCCGGTGAGATCACTGGCAGCAACAAGCTCGCCGATCCCATTCTGGCCAAGCATTTCAATTCTATCTCGCCGGAAAACGATCTGAAGTGGGAGAAGATCGAGCCCAAAGAAGGCCATTACGATTTTGCCGTGCCGGACGCTTATGTCGCCCTCGGGGAGAAGAACCACTTCTATACCGTCGGCCATGTTCTGGTGTGGCACAGCCAGACGCCAGCCTGGGTCTTCGAAGGCAAAAATGGCGGCCCCGCCACCAAGGAAGAGCTGCTGGCGCGGCTCAAGGAACACATCTTCACGGTGGTCGGCCGCTACAAAGGCAAGATCAAATCCTGGGATGTGGTCAACGAAGTCGTCGGTGATGACGGCAAGATGCGCCAGTCTCCCTGGTACAAAATCGGCGGCGAAGAGCTTTTCGTCAAAGCCTTTCAATGGGCCCATGAAGCCGATCCGGCCGCAGAGCTGACCTATAACGACTACAATATCGAAATGCCCTACAAGCGCGCCGAAGCCTTGGCTTTCGTCAAGCGTATGAAGGCAGCGGGCGCGCCGATCACCCAAGTCGGTATTCAGGGCCATTACACGCTGGATGTTCCCGACCTGAAAGATCTCGACGACACCATCAGCGAATTCGCCAAGCTGGGCGTCAAGGTTGCCATCACCGAACTTGATATCGACGTGTTGCCGCGTCCCAATCTGGGCGCCACGGCGGACGTCGCCTTACACCTCGCCGAAGACCCCAAGCTTAATCCCTATGTCAAAGGCTTGCCGGACGACGTGCAGAAGAAGCTAGCCGAACGTTATGGCACCGTCTTTGCCATCTGCCTCAAGCACAAGGATGTCATCACCCGCGTCACGCTTTGGGGCGTGACGGACGCTGACAGCTGGCACAATGGCTGGCCGATTCCGAACCGCACGGCGCATTCGCTGCTGTTTGACCGCGCCGGCAATGCCAAGCTCGCCGTCGATGTTATCATTGCGGTGGCGAAGCGCTGAAACGTGCCTTGGCGAAGCTGAGGAAAGTGGCCCAATTGGGCTGTGGCGTATGGCCGAAGGGATGCTGGCGAAAGCCGAGCGCTCCTTCGGTCAGGGCCGTTCCCAGCGGCGGGAATTGGTCTGTGCCGAGGTCTTTTTCGCCGAGCAAACGATAGACCGGACCAGCTGCGACCGCCGCCAGAAACATACCGCGCGGATCGACCCAGCCATCGCCCGCTTCTCTGGTGCCGCTGCCGATGAAGAGCGGGCGCGGAGCACACAGCGCGATCAATTCATGCGCATCGATGGGAAGATCGGCCACGGTTTTGGGGCCGCCATAGCGGACAAAATTTCCCGCCATCCAGTGATACTCGCCTTCACCGCTGAGATTCTCCAGGCGCTCGCCGAAATCGCGGCGCCACAGCTTGGCGCCGCCTGCGCCTGATGAGCTGATAAAGCCGACAGCAAGGCGCGGCTCGTAAGCCATCGCCACCAGCGCGGCCTTGCCATAACGCGAATGCCCAGCAACGGCGATGTGTTTGCCGTCGATGCGCGGATCCGTCAGCAAATCATCGATGGCCCGGCTGGTGCCCCAAGCCCAGGCGCGCAATGCGCCCCATTGCTCCGTTGTGCGTGGCCCTCCCTTGTTGGCAAGACCGATAATGCCTTCGCGCAGCTTTTGCGGATCGTCAGGCTGGATGGTGGTGGGGATCAGCTCGACATAACCCCAGCCAGCCGCCAGCACTTGCTCACGCCAATCGGGGCCTTGGCCCTCCGGCACAGGCATGTTCGCCCATTTGCCGGTCCAGGACAAAACGATCACGACGGGAACCGGACCCTTGGCGTTCGAGGGCAGGGTGACATCCATGGCAATGTCGACCGGAATTTGCGGCGCAGCCCGATTATCAACATGGCCGATGCGATGCTCGGTGGTGGCCGAAACGCCATGCGGCACAGCGGTTTGGTGCTCCCACTGCACTGCCGGAAGGTTGGCCGGTATGCGCCCGTAAATCTCACGGTCGAACAAGGCCACAATCTCGGGGCGGCGTTTTTGCCACCACGCCGCTTTGGTTGTGACCAGCCTGCCGTCGGACAGCAGCAATGGATCGGGCAGCGGCAGCGAGCCGGCGCGCGCTTCGTCATAATTGGCGGCATTGGGAGCAGCCGGGTTATTGCCGTCGGCACCCGGACGCATGGCGGTGATGTGCAGTGTTTCCAGCATGCGCTGGTAATCGGAAGGTTCGGCCGCGGCCGTCGCGGCAAAAATGATCAAAATGCCGAGAGCACAGTATCCAGAGCGTCTCATGTGTCTGTCCGTCCGTTGAGCCCAAGCATGTTCGGTGATACCGCTAACAGCCTAAACTGCTCCGCAGCAGAAAAAAATATAAGCGGTCCGGGAGGCGAACACCATGATGGGGCGAAGCGCCCCAATCGCGGCCTGGTTCCCGAATCGCAGCAAGAAAGGAACTCCGCGATGGATGATTTTTCGCGCCGCCATTGTATCGCCCTTGGTCTAGCCGGGGCCGCGAGCCTTGCCGTTCCCGAGGCGCTGGCCGCACCAGTCAAGCATGCCGGAACGGCACCGGGTTCACTCAACGCCATCGCCAAAAGCCGGGGGCTGTTGTTCGGCTCGTCCATCGGCGAAGCCTCGACCAAAGGCGAGATCGCGCTCTTGCCCCCCGAGATCCTGGCTCAGCCCCGCCGCAAAGCCTCCTTCGCCGATGCCAAGGTGCGCGCGCTGACGGTCGAGCAATGCGGCATCATCGTGCCGGAGAACGAGCTGAAATGGTACGCGGTGCGTCCCGATCCCAGGACCTATGATTTCAGCAAGGCCGACACCATCATCCATTTCGCCACCCGGAACGGCTTGCGTGTGCGCGGCCACAATTTGTTCTGGAATGCCATGCGGTGGACGCCGCAATGGGTCGCCGATTACGATTTCGGTACGCGCCCGGCCAGCACCGCAGAGAAAATGCTGCGCGATCACATCACCAAGGTTTGCAAGCGCTACGGCAAGCGCATCTTCAGCTACGACGTCATCAATGAGACCATTGATTCCAAGACCGGTGAGCTCGAAGCCACGCCCTTCAGCAAGATCCTGGGCTATAACGTGATCGACATCTGCTACCACGCCGCCAAGGAAGCGGCGCCGCATGCAGAGCTGGTTTATAACGATTTCCCGAGCTGGGGCCCCGACGGTACGCACCGCGCGGCTATTGTGAAGCTGCTCGAATATGCCAAGAAGAAGAACCTGCCGATCGACGCGCTGGGCGTTCAGGCCCATATCGGCTTCGGCGCCACTGGCGGCGGCCCCGGCAAAGAGCGCGATGAAGTGGCCTGGCGCAAATTCCTCGATGACGTCACCGCGATGGGCTACGGCTTGTTGATCTCGGAATTCGACATCAACGACAAGACCTCGCCCACCGACGTTGCGACGCGTGATCAGGCCGTGGCCGATCTCGGCAAGGCTTGGCTCGACATCATGCTGAACTATCCGGCGATGCGTTATGTCATGGCTTGGGGGTTGGTCGACAAGTACTCCTGGCTGCAGGAGTTCATTCCGCGCGCCGATGGATTGCCGCAACGCTGTGCGCTTTATGACGACAACTACATGCCCAAGCCGCTGCGGGAAGCCTTTGCCGCTGCTTTTGCTGCTGCGCCGGTGCGTCCTGCCATCAAATATTCATGAGGTCGGCCTTGGCGGCCTTTGCCGAACGGTAGCAGCGGCAGTACCGTTCGGTTTCGATACCGTTGACCGGAGTTGCCTATGAGCCCCCAGAAGAGCGACGACAAGAGCGCCGAGACAAGCCCACTATCGCGCCGCGACTGCCTGAATTGGGGCGCTGCGGCTGCGGCCTTGGGCGGGCTTTCTTCGGGAGCCCTGGCTGCCCCCCTGCATGAGAAAAAGCACGGACGCGGCCACGTCCATCACCACGCCCATTACCCCGTGGCTGGCACCGATCCGGAGTCCCTCAATGGCCTGGCCATGGCCAAAGGGCTCGCTTTCGGTTCCTGCTTGGGCGCGGCGGCCAAGACACCCTCCAAACTCGCCAGCATGCAGCAGTTCAATCGGGCGCCCGCAGGCTTTGACGATCCGCAGATGCGGGCGCTCTTCATTGCTCAATGCGGCATTCTGGTGCCGGAAAACGAATTGAAGTGGTACGCGCTGCGCCCCACGCCGAAAGGCTTCGACTTTTCCCGCGCCGACGAGTTGATGGCGTTTTGCGATCAGTACCAGCTCGCCATGCGCGGCCATACCTTGCTGTGGAACCGCGGGCGTTGGATGCCCGATTGGGTGGTCAATTACGATTTCGGCGCCAATCCCGTAGCCGAAGCCGAGCGCATGCTGAAGCAGCACATCAAGACGGTGTGCCAGCGCTATGGCGACCGCATTTTTGCTTATGATGTCGTCAACGAGACCATCGCCCCGCCGACCGGTGAGATGGAAGAATCGCCCTTCACCAAAGTCCTGGGGCCGGAGGTTATCGACCTCTGCTTCCATGCGGCGCGCGAAGCCGCGCCCCATGCCCAGCTGGTCTACAACGATTACATGAGCTGGGGGCCTAAAGACGCCGCCCACCGCGCTGGTGTCTTGAAGCTGCTTGAGCGGCTCAAGAAGGCCAATGTGCCGATCGATGCGCTGGGTATCCAGGCGCATGTCGGCTCCAATGGTATGGGCGCCGCTTCAAGTCTGGTCGGCGATGCGGATCTGCCGGAATGGAAGAAGTTCCTGGACGCGGTGACGGGCATGGGCCTTGATCTCGTCATCACCGAATTCGACGTCAACGACAAATATATCAATGGCACCTTGGCCGAACGCGATCGCGTTGTCGCCGATTATGCCAAAGCCTATCTCGATATCGTGCTCAGCTATCCGCAGTGCCGTTATATGATGGCCTGGGGACTGTCGGATAAGTATTCCTGGCTGCAGCACACCTCGCCGCGTCCCGATGGCTTGCCCAAACGCGTTCTGCCTTATGACGAAAAGCTTCAACCCAAACTGCTGCGCGACGCCCTTGTACAGGCCTTTGCGGCAGCCCCCGCCCGTCCTCTTTTGTCGATGAAACCCGCTTAAGGAGAAGACTATGGCTAGCCGCAGACAGGTTTTGGGCGGCACCGCCGCCGCCATTTTGACATCCACTTGGCGCGCCCAAGCGGCACCAAAGCCTTATCGTGTCGGTGTCATCGGCGCGGGTTGGATGGGGCGTTGCGATGTGCTGGCCCTTATGCAAGTGGCGCCGGTGGAAGTGGTAGCGCTTTGCGATGTCGATCAGCTGATGCTGAAGGATTTCGTGCCGCGGGTGATGAACTTTCCTGACGCCGTGGTGCGGCAGACCAAGCCGCCCGCCGTCTATGCCGACTACCGCACCATGCTGGCGCGGCATCATTTCGATATCGTGATCGTCTCGACGCCGGATCATTGGCATGCTTTGCCCGCCATCGCGGCGATGAAGGCTGGCGCCCATGTCTATCTCGAAAAGCCGATCACCGTTGATGTGGCCGAAGGCAAGGCGCTGGTGACGGCAGCCCGCCATTATAATCGTGTGGTCCAAGTGGGAACCCAGCGCCGCGCTTCGCCGCCGCATGCCGAAGCCTGCAAGCTGGTGCGTGACGGCAAGCTCGGCAAAGTTGGGTTGGTGGAGCTGCAGGGCTTTTATCATCAGCGCAAGCCCCAGTTTGAGCCCGTTTCGACCCCGCCCAAGACCCTCGACTGGAATGCCTATTGCGGCCCGGCACCGCTGGTTCCTTATCGCGCCGACATTCATCCCGTCAGTTGGCGGGCGTTCCGCGAATTCGGCAACGGTTATATCGCGGACCTCGGCGTGCATTTCATCGACACGGCGCGCTGGATGCTGGGACTGTCCTGGCCGAAGCGGATTTTGTCGGAAGGCGGGGTCTACGTCGATAAGCTGAGCGCGGCCACTGTCGTCGATACCCAGACCGCCCAATGGGAATATGACGATTTGGTCTTCAACTGGCGCAATCGCGAATGGGGTGAGATCCCGGAAGGTCCGGGCGGCCCTTGGGGCGCGACCCTCTACGGCGACAAAGGCACGTTGAGCCTGAGCTCGGTTGCTTATGAGTTCACGCCTTTGGATGGCGGCAAGAAGCTGTCGGGCAATCTCGACGCCGAAATTGCCAAGTTCCCGAATGATGCGAAGCTGTTGCCGATGGACCGCCAATTGGTGCCTCTGACACGACCCAACATGCGCGATTTTATCGGGGCCATCGAACAAACCAGGCGGCCGATTGCCGATGTGGAGGAGGGCTATATTTCCACTTCGACGGCGATCCTGGCCAATATGGCGATGGATTTGGGCCGACCGCTGCGTTGGGATGCCAAGAGCCAAAGCGTGATCGGCGATGACGAGGCCAACAAGCGCCTCCTGCGCCCCTATCGCGCGCCTTGGATTCATCCGGCAAGCGTTTGAAAGGTCCTCTGATGCGGCGCCAAGCTCTGATCGCGATTTTTGCTCTGGCGCTGCTCAGCGGTTGCGCCTCCTTGGGAGAACCGAAAACAGGTTCGGTCGATGCCGGCCAAGTCGATGCGGCTCTAAAAAGCTTCACCGACAGCGGCAAGCTGGTTGGCGTCTCGGCACTGGTCACCAAAGACGGCAAAGAAGTCTATTACGGCGCCTTCGGCTATGCGGACCGCGAAGCCGCGCGGCCGATGGCCCGTGATACCATCGTGCAAATCTACTCCATGACCAAGCCGATCACTGGCGTCGCCCTGATGACGCTGTGGGAGGCAGGAAAATTCAAGCTCGACGATCCGGTTGCCAAATACATTCCGGAACTGGCCAATGTGAAGGTCTATAGCGGCACCGATGCCTCAGGCGTGCCGATTTTGGTGGCGCCCAACCGGCCCATGACGATCCGCGATTTGGCCCGCCATACCGCGGGCCTGACCTATTGCGGCAATGACAATCTTCCCGCCTTGAAAGCCCAATGCACCGCAGTCGATCCGCTGGCATTGGAAAACACCCTCGATCAATTCGCGCAGAAGCTCCGCACCCTACCGCTGGAATATCAGCCGGGCGAGAAGTGGCGTTACAGCTTTGCCGTGGACGTGCAGGCCCTACTGATCCAGCGGCTTGCGGGCGTGCCTTATGATCGCTACGTCCAGGAGCATGTGCTGAAGCCGCTGGGCATGACGCATACCGGTCTTTATGTGGCGCCGGAAAATCAGGCCAAGCTGGCGGCACTCTACGATTGGAATCCAGATGGTGCGCCGATAAGGCGGCCCGACGAAAAGGCTTTCCGGCTCAACACCCAGCATTGGCCGCTGACGCCAGGGGGTTATGGTCTGACCTCGACTTTGGGCGATTACACGCGCTTTGCCCGTATGCTGCTCGGTGGCGGCGAATTGGACGGCGTGCGCATTCTCAAACCCGCCACCGTGCGCTTGATGTCGACCAGCGTACTCGATCCGGCAATCACCGAACGCATTTGGTTGCCGATTGATAAGGGCGAAGTGGGTTTCGGTATCGATTTTGCCGTGCGCACCGATCCGCCCAGCAAGCCGGAAGAAAAGGCGGGCGCGGTGGGCGAATTTTTCTGGGACGGGGCCGCTTACACATTGTTCTGGGTCGATCCCAAGAACAAACTCACCGCTGTGTTTTTTACCCAGCTGATGCCGTTCGGCAAAGTCCCGGCACAGAAGGCCTTTCGCGACGCGGTTTACCAAGGGGTTGATCCCTCCGCGCTGCCACCCAAACCCTAAGTCGATACGGAACAAGATAGATGAAGTTCGTGTCCCTGCTGGCGCTTTGTGCGCTCGGCCTTACTGCCTCCGCTCAAGCCGAAGACGGCTATGATTTGTGGCTGCGCTATCACCCGCTGGAAAAGGCGGTGGCGTCCCATTACGCCGCAATCGGAGCCACGGTGGTGAGCGCCAGCCATTCCGAAACCGCCAATGTCACCCGCGACGAGTTGGTGCGCGGCCTCTCTGGCCTTTTGGCCAAGAAGGTGACGGCACGCGAGGCGATCAGTGGCAGCGGCGCGGTGCTGTTCGGCACACCGGAAAATTCGCGCACCATTGCGGCGCTGCATCTGCCGCTCGAAAAGCTGGGGCCTGAAGGCTATCTCATTCGCGCCGTTGTGGTGAAGGGCAAGCCGGTCACGGTGATCGCAGGCAATAGCGATGTCGGCGTGCTTTATGGCGCCTTTCGCTTTCTGAAAGTGATCCAGACGCGGGCGCCCGTCGACCATATCGATATCGCCTCGGCACCGAAGGTGAAGCTGCGCCTTCTCAACCATTGGGACAATCTCGATGGTTCGGTGGAGCGTGGTTATGCCGGGTCCTCCATCTTCAATTGGTGGGAGCTTCCTGCCCATTCCTCCCAGCGCATGATCGATTATGCCAGGGCCAATGCCTCGGTCGGCATCAACGGCACGGTTTTGATCAATGTGAATGCCTCATCCTTGATCCTGACGCGGGAATGGCTGAGCAAAGTCGCCCGTCTCGCCGATACCTTCCGGCCCTATGGCATCAAGGTTTACCTCGTTGCCCGCTTTAGCGCCCCCATCGAAATTGGTGGCCTGAAAACCGCCGATCCGCTCGATCCCGCAGTGCGTGCCTGGTGGAAGAACAAGACGGACGAGATCTATCACACCATTCCCGATTTCGGCGGCTTCGTGGTGAAAGCCAATTCCGAAGGCCAGCCGGGACCGCAGGATTACGGCCGCGGTCATGCCGATGGCGCCAATATGATGGCCGAAGCTTTAGCGCCGCATGGCGGCGTCGTGATGTGGCGCGCCTTTGTCTATTCCCACGAAGTGCCGGTGGATCGCGTCAAACAAGCCTATGACGAATTCAAGCCGCTCGATGGCAAGTTTCGCGACAACGTCATCGTGCAGGTCAAGAATGGCCCGCTCGATTTCCAGCCGCGCGAGCCCTTCAGCCCGCTCTTCGGCGCCATGCCTGCCACCGCGATGGGCATGGAAGTTGAGATCACCAAGGAATATCTCGGCTTCAACACCCATCTCGTTTACCTGGGAACGCTGTGGCAGGAGGTGCTCGACAGCGACACCTTTGCCAAAGGGCCGGGCTCGACGGTGGCCAAAGTGGTCGATGGCACGCTGTTCGACAAAAAGCTGACATTGATGGCGGGCGTGGCCAATATCGGCTCCGACCGCAATTGGTGCGGCTCCATTTTCGATCAAGCCAATTGGTACGCCTTTGGGCGGCTGGCTTGGGACCCGGAAGCGCAGGCCAAAGACATTGCCAGCGATTGGGTCAAGATGACCTTCACGGACAATCCCGTGTTCGATGCGGCGGCGGTCACATTGATGATGGGCTCGCGCGAAACCGCGGTGAATTACATGACGCCGCTGGGGCTGGCCCATCAAATGGGAACCTCCGGCCATTATGGTCCCGGGCCTTGGGTCGACAATGTCGGCCGGCCCGATTGGAATCCGGTCTATTACCATCGCGCGGACGCCCAAGGGATCGGCTTTGACCGTTCGCCCTCGGGCAGCGATGCCGTGAGCCAATATGCGCCGGTATTGCGGGATCGCTTGGCCAAGGTCGAAACCACACCGGAAAACGAGCTGCTGTGGTTCCACCATGTGCCGTGGAGCCAGCCGATGAAATCCGGCCGCAGTTTGTGGGACGAGCTGGTGACGCATTACAGCCAAGGTGTTTCGCAAGTCGAGACCATGGCCGCCAGCTGGGCCAAGCTGAAGCCTTATGTCGATGCCGAACGCTTCGACATCACGGCCGATTATTTGCGGATCCAGCGGCGGGATGCGCAGCTCTGGCGCGATGCCAGCGTCGCCTATTTCGCTAGCCTTTCGCATTTGCCTTTGCCGGCGGGTGAAAAAGCGCCTTTGCACAGCCTTGGCTATTATGAAGCGCTCGAATTTCCTTATGCACCGGGCCAAGGCACTCCTGGGCGTAAAATCAAGCCGCCGCCAGTCGATGATGCGCCCTCGCCCTGATGGGGGCAGAAGAAGGATAGTGGCATGAAGCGGGGCCTTTTTTTCGCGGGACTCTGTGCTGCGGTTGTTGCTGTCTGCGCGCAAGCCGAAGACGGCTATGATCTCTGGCTGCGTTATCACCCGTTGGAGAAGGCGGCGGTGGCGCGCTATCGCCCGCTCGCCAGCGCTGTGGTTGTGGCTGGCCAGTCGCCCACCGCGGCGGCGGCGCGTGAAGAGTTGCTGCGGGGGCTCTCCGGGCTGTTAGGACGCCCGGAAACGCTCGAAACCCAATTCCTGCACAGCGGCACGATTTTGGTCGGAACCCCGGCGCAATCGCCGGTCATCGCGGCGCTCAAGCTGCCCCTCGCCAAAGCGGGAGACGAGGGCTTCGTGCTGCGCAGCGCGACGGTAAAGGGCAAGACGGTTACGGTGATCACGGGCAATAGCGATGTCGGCGTTCTCCACGGCACCTTCGCCTATTTGCGGCTGCTGCAGACCCGCCAGCCTATCGATCATCTCGATGTGATCTCAGCGCCCAAGATCAAACTGCGCATGCTCGACCATTGGGACAATGTCGACCGCACCATCGAGCGCGGCTATGCCGGTTTTTCGATCATCAATTGGTTTGAGCTGCCCGGCCATGTCAGCCCGCAGTTTAAGGATTATGCCCGCGCCAATGCCTCGCTGGGCCTCAACGGCACGGTGCTGACCAATCCCTCCGGCACCAGCTTTGCCGTCGCTTTGACGGAACCGTGGCTGAAAAAATCCGCGGCCCTGGCGGCGGTGATGCGGCCTTACGGTATCAAAATTTATCTCTCTGCCCGCTTCAGTGCGCCGATGGAAATTGGCGGCCTCAAGACCGCCGATCCGCTCGATCCGGCCGTGCGCCAATGGTGGAAAGACAAAGCGGACGAGATCTACCGCATCATTCCCGATTTCGGCGGCTTTCTGGTCAAGGCCAATTCGGAAGGCCAGCCAGGTCCGCAGGATTACGGGCGCAGCCATGCCGACGGCGCCAATATGATGGCCGACGCCTTGGCGCCGCATGGCGGCATCGTGCTCTGGCGGGCCTTTGTCTATTCGCTCAAACCCGAAGACCGCGTGCGCCAAGCCTATAGCGAGTTCAAACCCTATGACGGCCAGTTCCGCGACAATGTCGTGGTGCAATCCAAGAACGGGCCGCTCGATTTCCAGCCGCGCGAGCCCTTTAGCCCCATCTTCGGTGGTATGAGCAAAACCAGCACCGGCATGGAATTTCAGATCACCAAGGAATATCTCGGCTTCGAGATCCACCTCGTTTATCTCGGCACCATGTGGCAGGAAGTTCTGCGCTCCGAGACCTATGCCAAGGGGCCGGGCTCCAGCGTGGCTAGAGTGGTCGATGGTTCGCTCTTTGACCGCAAACTCACCTCCATCGCGGGCGCATCAAATATCGGCACAGCGCGCAATTGGTGTGGTTCGATTTTCGATCAAGCCAATTGGTACGCCTTCGGCCGTCTGGCCTGGGATCCTGACCTGGACGCTAAAGCGATCGCCGAAGAGTGGGTGAAGATGACCTTCACATCCGATCCGGCCTTCGTCTCGCCAGTGGTGGCGATGATGATGGGCTCGCGCGAGACCGCCGTCGATTACATGATGCCCTTCGGCCTTGCCCATCAAATGGCGACTAGCCACCATTACGGTCCTGGCCCTTGGGTGAATAATGCCGGGCGCGCCGATTGGAATCCGGTCTATTACAATCGTGCCGATGCGGGTGGCATCGGGGTTGACCGCACGGCGAGCGGTTCCAATGCCATCGAGCAATATGCTCCGGCCCTGGCCAAACAGTTTGCTGATCCCGCGACAACGCCTGAAAATTTGCTGCTGTGGTTTCACCACCTGCCATGGAGCTATCGCATGGCCAGTGGCGCGACTCTGTGGGACGCACTGGTGTCGCATTATGATGGTGGCGTGAAGCAGGTGGCGGTGATGCAGACGCAATGGGCAGCGCTAAAACCCTATGTCGATGAAGAACGCTTCACGATCACGAATGATTTTCTCGCCATGCAGAAGGACAACGCCATGCTCTGGCGTGACGCGAGCATCGCCTATTTTCAGTCTCTCTCGGGTCTGCCTTTGCCGAATGGCGTTTCGGCGCCAGCCCAACCCTTGTCCTATTACGAAGCCCTGCGCTTGCCCTTTGCGCCCGGCAGTCCGGGCAGGACGGCGGCGCCGTTCCGTGAGGAGCGGGACTAGGTATTCAACACACTGCCCAGCACACTGGCCGCGACATCGGTTTGATACCGATATCAGTTGTCCCGCCGATTCAGTGGCTTGTTACATTAACTAGAATGAATATAAAGCATACTGTTCACAAAAGTGATGTTTTATATATCTTAATGAATGTATTATATATCAATATCGCTGGTGCCTTTGCGGCAACACCTTGTCCTATTTGTGTTGCATGATCCCTCTGTGTCCTTGACGGTATCAGCAACGCGGAATAATTCTAGGCCTACTGGTACCGCTAACATCAGCGAGACAGGTGTTGTCGAATGGGCAACCTAGGTCGGGCTAGTAGGAGATTTCACCAAGCAGTCTGACCAATAGGTCATCCGTAACGGCGATTGGGTCATCGAACCCGCAAAGATAGCGCCACATAGGGGAGGAACATTTATGAGTTCAGCAATGAAGACTCGCACGCGTTTGCTCAGCACGACAGTGCTTGCAGGCGTGGGCTTACTGCTCGCAGCACCGGCCTTCGGCCAAGCTGGAGAATCGCTGGAAACGGTGACTGTGACCGGCTACCGCGCCAGCTTGCAAGATTCGACCAACGCAAAGCGCGCCTCGGTGAGCTTCTCCGATGCGGTTTTTGCCGAAGACATCGGCAAGTTCCCGGATACCAACATCGCCGAAGCCTTCAACCGCATTCCGGGTATCACGATTACCCGTGAAAACGACGGTTCGGGCATGCGCGTTGCTATTCGCGGTCTCGACACCAACCACGTCAAGATCACGCTGAATGGCGCAGTCGTTTCGACGGCCTCCACCGGTAATACCGATTCCGGCGGCGCCAACCGCGAAGTCGACCTTAACATCTTCCCGATCGAATTGTTCTCGCAGTTGACGGTCAGCAAGACCGCGACCGCCGATCAGCTCGAAGGCGGCGCCGCAGGCGTGGTCGCGATGCGCAGCTTGCGCCCGTTCGACAACCCAGGCACGCATGTCTCTTATAACCTTCAGGGTTCGGACTACGCCCGCAATGGCAATATCGGCGAGCGCGGCACTCTGATCGCCAGCTACACCGATGGTCCGTTCGGCGTTTTGATCGGCCTCTCCGGCCAGGTCAACCGCCCCATGACCACGGGCTATGAAGGCGCCTTCAACAACCTGACGACGCTGCAGCTTACCGACGTTCAATTTTATACCCCTGCACAGCTCACGGCTTTCGAAGCTGCCAAGGGCTTGGGTCACGGGCAATACCCTTCCTCCACCACAGACCCTAATCACACCTCCTGGTGTAGCCCGCTCACCCTGTCGTCTCCTGGCACGACCAGCACCGTAACCACGACGACCTGTAACCCCAATGGTGGCGTGAACGGTTGGAGCTTGCCGAATCCGCCAGCCAATTCGCCTCCTGGCACAGCGGCTCTGTTCCCCAATACGGGCGTACCAGCCTCTTATGTCGGCCAGCCGATCAACAACGCCAATTTGCTTGCTCTTAACCCGGGCTTGTCGATCACCCAGATCGCCAGCGGGCTAATTCCGCGTACCGGCCGCCCCATGTTCGAAAAGGGCACGCGCGACCGTTACAACGGCATCTTGTCGTTCGAATATCGTCCTACCGATGGTCTCCATTTCTATTTGGACAACATCCTCGGCGTGCTCGAGAACAACCTCAATCGTGAGGATCTGCTCTGGGCCGGCCGTAGCGGCAACTCCATTCCAATGAACGAGAAGATCGACGCCAACAACGTCGTCACTTCTGGTGATTTCGCGAATGCTTACATGCAGCTGGAAGCCCGTCCCTATAAGGAAAAGTCGGACTACATCAGCATTAACCCGGGCATGGACTGGCAGGTTAACGATCTGCTGAACGTCAAGGCGCAGGTGAACTATAGCCGCGCGCACTTCTTCCGCGATTCACCGACCTTCTTGTTCTCGACCCCGCTTGGCGTTCTGCACTACGACAACACCGGCGCGATTCCGACCTTCTCCATGTCGGGTCTGCCTGGTTCCGGCGGTCTGCAGGATCCCACCAACTATGGCTGGTACACCAGCTCGGCCCTGCGTCTGCAGCAAGAGCGTCGCTACCAGTTCACCAAGGGCGCCCACACCGACGTCAAATACGGCGGCGATGACTTTGCCATTCAGGTCGGCGCGGCCTACGACGAAGCCTATCGTCTGATCCGCGGCTACGACAACGGTACCGCCTATGGCGAGGCCGGTTGTAACTTGAACCCGACAGTCGCTTTGCCGAGCCCGAACAGCACCTTCGGCTGCGCCGTCACTCCGGGCACGATTCCCTCGGCTTGGGCGACCAACTGGGGCACAGGCTATTCGGCGGGCATGGGCGCGCTTCCGACGGCAGGAACTCCGCTGCTGCCGAATTCGGCCATCGCGCAATATCTGTCGCCTGGTCCGAACGGCTTCGCTTTGGTTGACTATGCCGGCCTCAAGAAAGCGACGAACTACAATTACTACGCCACAACACCGGCTCTGGGCGCTGCTGCCAACCTGCAGGATCCGGGTCGTACCGGTTTCAGCACCGGCACCAACACCGGCATCAGCTCCGGCATCATCGACGAGAAGACGCAAGGCTTCTACGCCCAGATTTCTGGCACCCTGCATCGCGGTGAGCAGAAGCTGAAATACATCATTGGTGGTCGCTGGATTCGCACGGAACAGGCCCTCACAGGCTACACCAGTGTTGCTGATCCGCGGAACGCCGCCCAGTCTCTGGGTGACGGTGCGCGGTATCCCAACTACATCACACCGACCACGATGAAGGGCTCGTATTCGGCCTTCTTGCCGTCTGCGACCTTTGCCTGGGAAGTGATGGATGACTTCCAGATCAGAGGCGCCGTGTCGCGCACGATGACGCGGGCGGACCCCTCCAAGATGTTGCCGCAGTTGTCCGGTGGCGGCTCGGGTGCGGATAGCTGGAACCTCGGCAACCCGAACCTGAAGCCCTTCTACTCCACCAATATCGACCTTGGCGCCGAGCTCTACACCGGCGGCGAAGGCTATATTGGCGTCGGCCTCTTCCGGAAGATGCTGACAGGCTTCCCGAGCAACTTCACCACCTCGCAGAAGTTCCCCTGGTTGGCTCAGTTCGGCTACACCCTCGCGAACTTCACGCCTGGCTCGACGCAGTTTAACAACATCACCAACCAAGCCATCGCGAGCGGTTGCTACAACGCAGCAGCGCAGACGGCCGATTGCGTCAACATCAACGTGACGCAAGCGAAGAACGCCACAGGCCTCGAGACCATCAAGGGCTTGGAAGCCAACTGGGTCCAGCCGCTCGACTTCTATCTCGAGCAGTTCGGCCTCAAGGGCTTCGGTTGGACGGCGAACGCCACGTTCATCAGCACCAAGACGACGGCCGGCAGTGCGGCTCCGTCGGTCGTGCTCAACGTGTCTCCGGTCACCTACAACCTGACCAGCTACTACGATAATGATGGCGTCATGGTGAAGGCGTCCTACGCCTATCAGCGCGGCACCATCACGAACTCGAACGTGTATGGCATCATCTCGAACGTGCCGTCCTTCACGGTCGAACGTTCGATGGACTACGGTCAGCTCGACCTGTCCTCCAGCGTTAAGCTCTCCAAGTTCTTCGGCGAACTGCCAAGCGATCCGGACTTCACCTTCGACGTGCAGAACCTGACGCACGCCAAAGTCGGCCGTTCGTACAAGCAGTTCACCAACCTGATGAACTACTCCTACAACCCCGGTTCGTTGTTCCTGCTCGGCGTTCGCGGCAGCTTCTAATCCGTGGTCTAAATGTCTGCCGGCCCCTTCACAAAAGGGACCGGCGGGCCCCTCCCTCAAGGCCAATCGCGGCGCATCGCAAGGTGCGCCGCTTTTTTTGTTGCCGTCCTTATCGCGCTCATGTGCCATCTAGAGCTGCGACAGCGCTGTCTTGATGCTGCACGCCGCACCGGCCTCCCGTGTTTTTGATGGCTTGAATGCGCGAAGTTGGTGTAAAAGGCGCGCCCATGAACACAAAAGAAAACCCCGCATCCGCCCCGCGTCTCAGCTCCAAAACACTCTCGGCTGCCAAGCCTGGTGTCGTGCTGCCCAAATACGACCGCAGCAAAACGACGATCGGTATTGTGCATTTTGGGCCAGGCGCGTTTCATAGAGGCCATCAGGCCTGCTATATCGACTCGCTGCTGGAGAAGGATCCGCGCTGGGCGATTTGCGGCGTCGAGCTCATGCCGACGGGCCTCGCCGAATTGGCGGTGCCGCAGGATCATCTTTATGTCGTCGCCGAATTGGACGCCGAAATTCATTACCGCGTTGTTGGTTCGCACACGGAATATCTCAAGGCCCATGGCGAATCCGATAAGATTTTCGCCCGTCTCAACGATCCCAAAGTCAAACTGGTCACCATGACCGTCACCGAGAAGGGCTATTGCCTGGACGGCGTCGGTGAACTCGATCTGAACCACCCGGCCATCAAGGCCGACCTCGAAAATCCCACCGCCCCCAAGAGCTTGGTGGGTTGGGTGACCGAAGGTCTCGCCCGCCGCAAAGCCGCCGGCATGGTGCCCTTCATCCCGGTGTCCTGCGATAACATGGTGATGAACGGCCACAAGTTGCACGGCGCTGTGCTGAAATACGCCAAGGCGCGCGGCGACGCGGAGCTGACGGCCTGGATCGCCGACAATGTGAAGTTCCCCTCGACCATGGTCGATTCGATCACGCCGGCAGCGACCGACGAATTGAAGGATCGCATCGAAGCCGAAACGGGCTTACGCGACGAATCTCCGGTCCAGCGCGAAGCCTTCCTGCAATGGGTGGTGGAAGACATTCTGGGTGAGGATGCGCCGGATCTGGCCAGCGTCGGTGTGATGCTGACCAAGGATGTGGCGGCGCACGAATTTGCCAAGCTGCGTCTGCTCAACGGTGCTCACTCGACATTGGCTTATGCCGGTCTGATGCGCGGCCGTGAGTCGGTTGGCGAGGCGATGGCTGATCTCAAGCTCAGCCATGCCGTCGAATTGATGATGCGCGAAGACATCGTGCCGACCTTGCACAAGACGCCGGGCCTTAACTTCAACGCCTATATCAGCGATCTGCTCGACCGTTTCCGCAATCCGGCCTTGACACACAAGCTCATTCAGATTGCCTCGGATGGCTCGCAGAAGTTGCCCTACCGGATCGTCGGTTCGCTGGTCGATGCCTTGAAGGGCGGGCGCAGCATCCGCCGCTTTACGATTTCGTTGGGCGCTTGGATGCGTTTTGTGGTGCGCCAAGCCAAGGCCGATATCGTCCTGCAGGACCCTCTGCACGAAAAGCTCGCCGCGCTGGGCAAGAGCTGCACGGGCGAGGCCGCCCACGATGTCCCGAAATTCCTCGCTTTGCGCGAAATGTTCTCCGAGGAACTGGCTGGAAATGCGCTGTTTATTGCTGCCATAACAGCCGCTTATACGGATTTTGAAGCCCTGCTCGACTAGCCTGTTATGTTGGCGCCGCTGACCCGCAAATGGGTAGGACAAGCGGCGCCAATAGCGCTAATTTGTCCGTTGGCGGCGGCGTGATTGTGTGTATGATAACGCTACCAATCGTAATCCGACCAGAGTAGTCTGATATAAGAGACCGGCCCAAAGCATAGGGCTGGATCGGGAGCGTCAGGAAGCATGTATCTCGGCATTGATATTGGCACGTCTAGTGTCAAAGCCGTCCTCATGGACGGCAGCGGTCAGTTGGTGGCGCAAGGTTCAGCCCCCTTAACCGTCGAACGGCCACACCCGTTGTGGTCCGAACAAAACCCCGAAAGCTGGTGGGAAGCCACGGTTGCGGCCGTGCGCGCGCTGCCGGAGAGGGAGCGTCAGGCGGTCAAAGGTATCGGGCTTTCGGGCCAGATGCATGGCGCCACGCTGCTCGACAAAGCCGATCAGCCGCTGCGTCCCGCCATTCTGTGGAATGACGGCCGCTGTGAAGCCGAGTGCGCGGAACTCGAAAAGAACGAGCCGCGCTCGCGCGCCATCACCGGCAACATCGCCATGCCGGGGTTCACAGCGCCCAAGCTGCTGTGGGTCAAGAATCACGAGCCCGACATCTTCGCGAAAGTGAAGACCGTTCTGCTCCCCAAAGATTATGTCCGCTTGCGCCTCACTGGCGAAAAGGCGGGCGACATGTCCGATAACTCCGGCACCTTATGGCTGGATGTCGGCAAGCGCGAATGGTCCGACGCCATGTTGGAAGCGACCGGCCTGACGCGTGATCATATGCCCCGCGCTGTGGAAGGCACGGCGCCGACCGGCAAGCTCACCGCCGCGGTGGCCGAGGAACTCGGTGTGCCGCAGGTCGTGGTGGCCGGTGGTGGTGGCGACAATGCCGCCAGTGCCGTCGGTGTCGGCGTCGTCGCCCCGGGCCAGGCTTTCCTCTCGCTCGGCACTTCGGGTGTGCTCTTTGTCGTCACCGACAAGTTCCGCCCCAATCCGGAAAAAGCGGCGCATGCCTTCGCGCATTGCATTCCGGGCGTCTGGCACCAGATGAGCGTGATCCTGACGGCCGCTTCGGCGATCGATTGGGTGGCGCAGATCACCGGCGTCAACAATGTCGTGCAAGCGGTGGCCGCTGCTGAAAAGCGTGGGCTCACCGATCGGACGCCGATCTTCCTGCCCTATCTTTCGGGCGAACGGACGCCGCACAACGATCCCTATGCCCGTGGCGTATTCTTTGGTCTTTCGGCGGAAACCACCCCGGCGGATCTGGCTTATTCCGTGCTGGAAGGCGTCGCTTTCGCCTTCGCCGATGGTATGGACGTGCTTAAGGAAGCTGGCAGCCATGTTGGTGACGTGACCGTGGTCGGCGGCGCAGCGCGGCTTCCCTATTGGGGACCGATGCTGGCTTCTGCCCTTGACGTTCCGCTGACCTATCGCGAAGGCGGTGAAGTCGGCGGCGCCTTTGGCGCAGCGCGCCTTGGCCTTTTGGCTGCCACTGGGGGTGACCCGGTGACAGTCTGTACGGCACCCAAAGTGTCGAAAATCGTGGAACCCGTATCAGCACTGAAGGACCAGATGGCGCCCCGGCGGGCTCTGTTCACGGACCTCTACAAGAGTCTCAAACCATCTTTCAGGGAGTTTGGCAGATGAGCATTTTTTCGGAAGTAGCGCCCATTAAATTCGAAGGTCCGGACAGCACCAATCCGCTGGCCTATAAGGTCTACGACAAGGACCGCATCGTCCACGGCAAGAAGCTTGGCGAGTGGCTGCGTCTGACGGTTGCCTATTGGCATTCGTTCTCCTCGTTCGGCTCCGACATGTTCGGCGGCGGCACCTGGAATCGCCCCTGGTCGGGCAGCGTCACGCGCGAAATGGCTGCGGCCCGCGCCGATGCCGCGTTCGATTTCTTCGCACGTTTGGGCACACCCTACTTTGCCTTCCATGATGCCGACGCGATCGCAGATGCCGATACGCTCCCCGAGCACATCGACAACCTCAAGCAGATCGAAGACATCTTCGCCAAGAAGATCTCCGAGACCGGCGTGAAGTTGCTCTGGGGTACGGCCAACCTGTTCAGCCATCCGCGTTTCGCGGCCGGCGCTGCCACCAATCCCGATCCGGAAGTGTTCGCGTATGCGGCCGGCCAGGTCCGTGCGATTCTGGAAACCACCCATCGCCTCGGCGGTGAGAACTACGTGCTGTGGGGCGGTCGTGAAGGTTACGACACCCTGCTCAACACCGACCTGAAGGCAGAGCTGGAGCATTTCGGCCGCTTCCTCAACATGGTCGTCGAGCACAAGCACAAGATCGGCTTCAAGGGCACCATCCTGATCGAACCCAAGCCCTTCGAGCCCACCAAGCATCAGTATGACCGCGACACCGCGACCGTCTTCGGTTTCCTGCAGAAGAACGGCCTCGAAAAGGAAGTTAAGGTCAATATCGAAGTGAACCATGCCACGCTGGCGAATCTGGATTTCGAGCACGAAGTCACGACCGCTTATGCCCTCGGCATCATGGGTTCGCTGGACATCAACCGTGGCGACCCGCGTTCGGGCTGGGATACCGATCAGTTCCCGAACAACGCCCAGGATCTCTCGGTGGCCTTCCTGCCGATCCTCGAGCATGGCGGCCTCGGCACCGGTGGTTGTAACTTCGACGCCAAGCTGCGTCGTCAGTCGGTTGACGTGAATGATCTCTATGTCGCGCACATCGCCGGCATCGACACCTTGGCGCGTGCGGTCCTGTCGGCCGAAGCGATCATCAAGGACAAGCGCGTCGCCCAGCTCAAGGCCGAGCGTTATGCCGGTTGGGAAACCCCGTTCGGCAAAGAAATCGCCGCCGGCAAGTACAATCTCGACCAGCTCGCCGATATCGCGATCAGCAAGGGCCTCAACCCGCAGCCGAAGTCCGGCAAGCAGGAACTGTTTGAGAGCATCGTGGCGCAGAACCAAAAAGTCTGAACCACAGGCTGAACACTGTTCAGCTGATCACGTTGTAAAATGAAGCGCCTCCTCCTCACCTTGTGAGGGGGAGGTTCTTTTTTGGGCGTAACCCGCAACAACTCGCAGCACACTGCCTATTAAATTCTCATTTACTACAATCGTGCAGGTTTTCTGCGGGATTGGCTTGTGTCCCGCAAAGTTTTAATAAAAATCGAGCAGACTGCCCTAGGGGGATGGAATCGTCTCTCCCCCATCCCATGACAGGACTTTCGGACACCAACCATGGTCACCACCCCACTGCTGGAACTGCCGAGTGAGATAGCGAGTTTACGGTCCATTGCGCTGGATTTGCGCTGGACCTGGAGCCACGAAGGCGATGCGCTTTGGGGCTACATTGATGAGAAGCTGTGGGAGCGGACTCTCAACCCCTGGACCGTTCTGATGGGCGCTTCGCGCGAGCGCTTGAAGCAGCTTGCTGCCGATGACATTTTTCTGGCCAAGCTGAAGGCTTTTGAAGATGCGCGCACCGCGTATCTGACCACGCCGGGTTGGTTCCACACCGCAGGTCACGACAAGAAGATCGGCGGTATTGCATACCTTTCGATGGAATTCGGTCTGGGCGCGGCGCTGCCGATTTATGCCGGCGGTCTGGGCATTCTGGCCGGTGACGTTCTGAAATCGGCCAGCGATCTCGATGTGCCGGTGATCGGTGTCGGCCTGCTTTATCAGGAAGGCTATTTCCGCCAGCTGATCGACAGCCGCGGGATGCAGCTCGAAACCTATCCCTACAACGAGCCTGCCGCGATGCCGGTGGAGCCGGTAATCCTGCCCGAATCAGGCTGGCTGCGCATCGGCCTCGAACTGCCGGGCCGCGTGGTACAGCTGCGTGTTTGGAAAACCACCGTCGGCCGCGTCACGCTTTATTTGCTCGACGCCAATGACGCCACCAACAGCCCGCTCGATCGCGGCATCACCGCCAAGCTTTATGGCGGCGGTCCCGAACTGCGCTTGATGCAGGAAATTGTCCTCGGCGTCGGCGGCTGGCGCGTCATCGAAGCGCTCCATCCCGAAGTCGATATCTTGCATGTCAACGAAGGCCATGCGGCTTTCGCCATTATCGAACGCGCCCGCCAGCTGGCGCTGAAATCCAATCTCGATTTCTGGGAAGCCTTGTGGGCGACCCGCGCCGGCAATCTGTTCACGACCCATACGCCGGTTGCCGCAGGCTTTGACCGCTTCCCGGCAGAATTGCTGCGCAAATATCTGCCTTATGTCGAAGGCGCGCTGCACGGCCGCGGCGTCAAACTGGAAGACGTGCTGGCGCTGGGCCGCTCTGACCCCAGCAACGAAGACGAACCCTTCAACATGGCCTTCCTGGCCGAGCGCGGTTCGGGCATCACCATTGGCGTCTCGCGCCTGCATGGCGAGGTTTCCCGGCGCATCTTCCAGCCGCTCTTCCCGCGCTGGCCGTCCTGTGAAGTGCCGATCGGTTATGTCACCAACGGTGTCCATATCCCGACTTGGGATTCGACCGGCTCCGACCGGCTGTGGAACAAGATTTATGGCAAAGGCCGCTGGCGCACGCCGACTGGCAAGACCGCCGAACCGGTCTCACCCGATATCGTTTCGGATGAGGATTTGTGGGCGATGCGCGGCGAAGGCCGTCAGCGTCTGGTGCGCTATGCCCGTGGCCATCTCGCCCGCCAGCTGCGCGAAGGCGGCTTCGATCTCGATCACGTCAAGCGCGCCGATACCGTGCTCGACCCCAATGTGCTGACCCTCGGCTTTGCGCGCCGCTTTACCGAATACAAGCGCCCGAACCTGCTCTTGCGGGATAAGGAGCGCTTCGACGCGCTGCTGCACAACTCGGCCTTCCCGGTACAAATCGTGGTGGCAGGCAAAGCCCATCCCGCGGACAATGTCGGCAAAGAGATGATCCAGTCTTGGATCCAGCTGGCGCGCGAACCGCGCTATCGCCGCCATGTCGTGTTCCTCGAAGACTACGACATCAGTCTGGCCCAAGAGATGGTGCAAGGCGTCGACGTCTGGATCAACACGCCGCGCCGTCCTTGGGAAGCTTGCGGCACCTCCGGCATGAAAGTGCTGGTCAATGGTGGCATCAACTGCTCGACGCTGGATGGCTGGTGGGACGAGGCTTATACGCCTGATACCGGCTGGTCGATTGGTGACGGTTCAGGCGGCGCGGCCGAAGACGTCGATGCCCGCGATATCCAGAGCCTTTACGAGGTTCTCGAACAGAAGGTGATTCCGGAGTTCTATGACCGCGATAGCCACGGTCTGCCGCGTCCCTGGCTGCAGCGCATTCGCGAAAGCATGGGCCGTCTAACACCGGAATTCTCCGGTGCCCGTATGATGACCGATTATGTCGAGAAGGCCTATCTGCCGTTGGCCAAATCGGTACGCGAGCGCATGAAGGATCGCTGTGCCGAAGCCAAGGCCATGAACCAATGGTCGCGCAATCTGCACTCGCGCTGGGATTCGCTGCATGTCGGCACCCCGGTGGCCACGCAGAGCGATGGCGCCGCCCATGTCGTGGTGCCGGTCTATCTCGGCGAAGTCGATCCTGGCTCGGTGCGGGTGGAAATGTTCGCAGACCATACCGCCGAGCATGTGCCGGAAGTCATCATGCTGCATCAGGAGCATGCCATTCCGGGTTCGACCAATGGCTTCATCTTTGCGGGCGCAATTGCCTCGCAAAGGCCGCTGGAGGACTTCACGGTCCGCGTCGTGCCCTATCACGCCAATGCCTATCTGCCGGCCGAGTTGCCGCTGATCGCGTGGCAGAAATAGGCGCCTAGGCAAAGAAAAGGGCGGCTAAGCCGCCCGGTGAGAAACGGCCCCTGCGGAGATCTCCGCGGGGGCTTTTTCATAGCAATAGAGCGAGCGGCTTTGCTGATGCACGCTTCGTGCAAGCTTAGCCGACAGCTTTCTTCAGATCGCTGTCGTCCTCCGCCAGTTTCTCCGACACGCTCTTGGATGGTGGTGTCGAGATCGGCAGCAACGGCAGAACGAAAGCCGTGGTTTCGCCGCCCATGGAGGCTGCATGCTGCTCGGCTTCAATTTCGGCTTCCAGCTCGGCTTTGGCGCGCTGCCAATATTCTTCGGATTTGCCGTACTGACAGCCTTCGCGCTCCCACAACAGATAGCTGCGGTCGCGGATTTGTTCTTCGGTCGGAATGGTCTGGCTATTGGGCATGACGCTCTCCTGCCCGGTTTCTTTGAGACCCGGTTTACGCGGTCCTCCGCGTCGCCGGTTCCCTGATCTTAACCAATCAAATTGCTGCTTGTCTTGTTGATTCTTGGTCAGCAAGGACAACATGTTGATCTTTCGCGCCGAGATCGACGGGCATTCCGCTCGCGGCGCTATAGAGGGCGGCGTATTGAGTCGCGCTTGCATCCCAGCTGAAGTCTTGCGCCATGGCTTGCAGTTGCAGGCGGCGCCAGATCAGCGGTTCACGATAGAGCGACAAGGCGCGGCCGATAGCCGAGATCAACTCCTCGGAGGTCGCCTGGTCGAAAACAAAGCCGGTCGCCGAGCGGTCCGCAATCGAGGTTGCCGTGGCGTCCACCACGGTATCGGCCAAGCCACCGGTGCGGCGCACGATGGGAAGCGTGCCGTATTTAAGCGCGTAGAGCTGGGTCAGGCCGCAAGGCTCAAAGCGCGCCGGGGCCAGAAGGATGTCGGCAGCCGCCTGAAGCCGATGGGCGATGGGCTCGTCATAACCGACGATGACCGCGGCGTTGGCGCTGTAAAGTTCACGGACTTGGCCAAAGCCGGCTTCCATCGCCGGGTCGCCTTCACCAACAGAGACGAATTGGACATCCTGCGCACAAAGCCAGGGCAGGGCTTCCAGAATGACATCGGCCATTTTTTGGTGGGTGATACGGCTGACAAAGCCGATCAATGGGGTGTCGGGTGCCACCTTCAGCCCCATCTCTTGCTGCAGCGCCGCTTTGCAGGCGCGCTTGCCGGAAATATCGCTGAGGTGGAAGGTGCGCGGCAGCATCGGATCGACCGCGGGATTCCACAAACCGTCATCTATGCCATTGAGAATGCCGACGAAATCCTCTCGGCGCTGGCGCAAAACGCCTTCCATTCCGCAGCCGAACTCCGGCGTGAGGATTTCTTTCGCATAGGTGGGGCTGACCGTGGTCACCCGATCGGCGTAGCGTAGGCCAGCCTTGAGGAAGGAAATTTGATTGTAGAATTCGACACCAGCGGCCTGAAAACAGGCGCCAGGTATGCCAAGCTTCTCCAGCCAGTCTGCTGGGAAGTTGCCTTGGAAGGCCATGTTGTGGGTGGTGAAAATCGTGCTCGGCCGCGGCCCGCTGTGAAGCGACAGATAAAGCGGCAACAGACCCGCATGCCAGTCATTGGCGTGAACGATGTCCGGTGTCCACGTCTGGCCGATGCGGCCCAAAGCGATCTCGGCGCCGACATGGGCGAGGAAAGCAAAGCGCAGAGCGTTATCCTGCCAGTCCTTGCCCGCTTCATCTTGATAGAGCCCACCGTTGCGGCGGTAGAGGCTGGGGCTGTCGATCAAATAGACGGGCAGATCGGTTTCGGGGAAGATGCCTTCCACCAGCGTCGCGTCGTCAACGCCCAAAGCCGGAGCAATCTTGGCGACGATGCGCGGGTTCTCGACGCGGACATAGGCTCTCGGGTAGCCGGGCATCAGCAGCCGGACATCGATGCCGAGCTTGCGAAGCGCCAAGGGCAAGGCACGCGATACGTCTGCGAGCCCCCCGGTTTTGGCCAGGGGATAAGCTTCCGCAGTCGCAAACAGCACCCGCATCAGGTCCTCTCGCGGTCGGAAGGCTTTCGCAGTGAAAAGCCGTCGGCCGCCAACTTAGTCGAAAACCATAAAACCGTATTCTGGTAAAACTCTTGTTACTAAAACGAATCAAATATGACTTCACGCCTACGATGAATTCCAGCAAAGCCGCTTGAAAATCAATGCACCTCGGATAGATCGGACGAAATTCAATGCCGGAAAATGCCAAACTGATTGCGGAAGTTGCTGTGGCGCAGCCAAAATCACACGATGACCGCTTGGCATCGATCATCTCCGGCGATGACCACGATCCGTTTTCCTATCTCGGCATGCATCGCGATGCGGTGAGCAAAAATTATTTCGTGCGCGTGTTTCGCCCCGATGCAGATGCGATAGAGATTTTGACGCGTTCTAGTGGCGAACAAGTCGCAAAACTCACAAAGATCAATGCGGCCGGGCTGTTTTCGGCTTCCGTGGGACTGGAGCGTTTCGATTATCGTCTTTTGGTCGATGGCGTGGTCGAAGATGATCCCTACGCTTTTGGTCCTGTGCTCGGCGACATCGATCTCTATCTGCATGCCGAAGGCAAATTCCTCCAGGCCTATGAAAAGATGGGCGCCCATCCGATCAGCAAGGATGGCGTCGAAGGCACCAGCTTCGCCGTTTGGGCCCCTAATGCGCGGCGCGTCAGCGTGGTGGGCGATTTCAATGGTTGGGATGGCCGCCGCCATCCCATGCGCCTCTATCCCGGCGCTGGCATCTGGGAAATTTTTCTGCCCGCGATAGGACCGGGTACTTGCTACAAATTTGAGATCAAAACGCGCGAAGGCGGCATCATTCTGAAGGCCGATCCCTTTGCCTTTCAAGCTGAGCTGCCGCCCAAAACCGCCTCTGTGGTGGCCGCCGACGCGCGCCCAGGCGCTCTCATCGAAGCGATGGGCACAGGCCCCTCTACCGACCGCCACGCTCCGGTGGCGATTTATGAGGTGCATCTGGGCTCCTGGCGCAAAGTGCCGGAAGAGGGCGGCCGCTCGCTCACCTATCGCGAACTCGCCGATACGATGGTGCCCTATGTCAAAGAAATGGGCTTTACCCATATCGAGCTGATGCCGATCAACGAGCATCCCTTTGGCGGTTCTTGGGGTTATCAGCCGACCTCGTTGTTTGCACCCACCAGCCGCTATGGCACACCGGAAGATTTCCGCCATTTCGTGCATGCCTGCCACGAGGCCGGGATTGGCGTCATTCTCGATTGGGCGGCCGGGCATTTTCCTTCCGATGCCCATGGCCTGCATATTTTCGACGGCACCTTCCTCTATGAGCATGCCGATCCGCGCGAGGGTTATCACCCCGATTGGAACAGCTACATCTACAATTTCGGCCGCAACGAAGTGCGCGGCTTCCTGCTTGCCAATGCGCTGTTCTGGCTCAAGCGCTATGGCATCGATGGCCTGCGCGTGGACGCGGTGGCGTCGATGCTCTACCGCAACTACAGCCGCAAAGCGGGCGAATGGGTGCCCAACATCCATGGCGGTGTCGAAAATCTCGAAGCCGTCGACTTCCTGCGCCGCATGAATGAGCTGGTTTATGCAGATAATCCGGACGCCGTCACCATTGCTGAGGAATCGACCTCATGGCCGATGGTGTCGCGCCCGACATATCTCGGCGGGCTCGGCTTCGGCTACAAATGGAATATGGGTTGGATGCACGACACGCTGCAATACATGTCGCACCAGCCTATTCATCGCAAATATCATCACAACAGCCTGACCTTCGGCCTGCTTTATGCCTTCAGCGAAAATTTCGTACTGCCGCTCAGCCATGACGAGGTGGTGCATGGCAAAGGCTCGCTGCTGACCAAGATGCCGGGTGATCTGTGGCAGAAATTCGCCAATCTGCGCGCTTACTACACCTTCATGTACACGATGCCAGGCAAAAAGCTGCTCTTCATGGGCGCTGAGATCGCGCAGTGGAACGAATGGGACAATGATGCCAGCCTGGATTGGCATTTGCTGCAGTTCAAAGAGCATGCCGGGCTCAATCACGCCGTCAAGGATTTGAACTGGCTTTATAGAAACCGCACGGCGCTGCATCAGAAAGATTGCGAGCCGGATGGCTTTGCCTGGATCGATTGCAACGACACCGAAGCCAGCGTGATCTCTTATATCCGCCGCGGTCAGGATCCGGATGATTTTGTCATCGTGGTCTGCAACTTCACGCCGGTGGTGCGGGAGAATTACCGCATCGGTGTGCCGAAATCGGGTCGCTATTACGAAGCCTTCAATTCGGATTCGGAATATTATGGCGGCAGCAATGTCGGCAATGCTGGCAGCTTGCAGACGCAAGGCGTGCCGGTTCACGGTCAGCCGGATTCGCTCTGTCTCACCTTGCCGCCGCTCGGGGCCTTCGTTCTGGTACCGGAGGGGCGTTGAACGTGACCACCGGTCTGCGGCTCAAACAGGGCCGCCCTTTTCCCCTGGGTTCGACAGTCGACGGCGAGGGTGTGAATTTCGCAATCTATTCGGCCAATGCCGAAAAGGTGGAGCTGTGCCTCTTCGACGATGAGGAGCGCGAACGCGCCCGCGTCTTCCTGCCCGGGAAGTCGGACGGGGTTTGGTTTGGCGAGCTGCCGGATTCGGGACCGGGGCTTCGCTACGGCTACCGCGTGCACGGGCCTTACGATCCCTTGGGCGGACACCGTTTCAACGCCAACAAATTGCTGATCGATCCTTATGCGCGGGCGCTCACGCGCAGCATCACTTTCAGCCCGCTGCAATGTGGCTATACGCTGGGCGATCCGCGGGTGGATTTGTCTTTTGATACGCGGGATTCTGCATCCGTTGTTCCAAAATCTGTCGTCGTGCAAACCGCCGCATCGCGCGATGACACCAAAACCTTGCACATTCCGCGCTCGCATAGCGTGCTCTATGAGTTGCACTTACGCGGCTTTACCGCGCGCCATCCCGATGTCGACCCCGCCTTGCGCGGCACCTGTGCCGGACTGGCCACGCCCGAGGTCGTCCGCTATGTGCGGGAGCTCGGCGTCACCGCTATCGAGCTTTTGCCCATTCACCCCATGACCAGCACCTCGGTTTTGGTCGCCAATGGTTTGCGGGAATATTGGGGCTACAACTCGGTCAATTTCTTTGCCGTCGAGCCGCGTTATCTCTCGGGCAGCGATGTCAGCGAATTCCGCCACATGGTGGACGTTTATCACGATGCCGGGATCGAAGTGATCCTCGATGTCGTCTTCAATCATTCGGGCGAAGGCAATGAGCTTGGCCCCACGCTGTCTTTCCGCGGCATCGACAACGCCTCCTATTATTGCCTCGCCGAAAACAAAAGCCGCTATCGCGATGTCACCGGTTGCGGCAACACGCTGAACCTCGACAATCCGCGCGTCTTGCAGATGGTGATGGATAGCTTGCGCTATTGGGCCCAGGTGATGGGCGTCGATGGCTTTCGCTTCGACCTCGCCGTGACCCTGGCGCGACGCGCAGGCGAGTTTGATTCCGCCGCCGCCTTCTTTGCTTGCGTGTTGCAAGACCCGGTCTTGGTCAAAACCAAGATGATTGCTGAGCCTTGGGATTTGGGACAAGGCGGTTATCGCGTCGGCGGTTTTCCGGCGCGCTGGAGCGAATGGAATGATCGCTTCCGCAACGATGTCCGCCAGTTTTGGCGCGGCCAAGGAAGCGTGGGCGATTTCGCGGCGCGTCTGGCCGGTTCCAGCGATGTCTTTCAGCCACCGTTGAGGCGTCCCCCCTCGGGTGTCAATTTCATCACCGCTCATGACGGTTTCACGCTGGAAGATCTCGTCAGCTACAATACCAAGCACAACCTCGCCAATGGCGAAAACAATCACGACGGTTCGGGCGAGAATTTCTCGTGGAATTGCGGTTTGGAAGGCCAGACGTCCAACCCCGCCATTCTGGCTTTGCGCGAGCGTCAGAAGCGCAACCTGCTGGCCACGCTCTTGCTGTCGCAAGGCATGCCGATGCTGGTGGCAGGCGATGAGTTCGGCCGCACGCAGCACGGCAACAACAACGCCTATTGCCAGGATAATGAGATCGGCTGGGTCGATTGGGCCAAGCTGGATGAAAACCGCAGTCTGACGGCATTCGTCCGCCAGCTGATCAAGCTGAGGGCCGATCATCCGGTTTTCCGCCGCTCGGCCTTTTTTCTCGGTGATCCGGTGGATGGCGGCGATGTCAAAGATATCGTCTGGCTGGCGCCGCAAGGCAGCGAGATGACGGATGCCGACTGGCACAAGGCAGGCACCCGTGCTCTGGGCGTGCGCTTTGCGGCCACGGCCGAGATGGATCTGGAGACCTATGCCCGCAGGCTTGATCCCCATTCCTTCCTGCTCCTGGTCAATGCGGGCAACACGGCGCTGGATTTCACCTTGCCGCAAGTGCCGTTTGACGCCGCGTGGCACCGACTTCTCGATACCGGCACGGAGGGTGGCGACCAGCGCCTGACGGCGCACACCAAATATCAATTGGCCGGCCATACTCTGGTGCTGTTCAAAGGCGATGTCTGAGGGTTTTATGGATAGGGCAGAAGTACTCTCGAAACTCGCCGATGCTGCCGGCATCGAAAGTTTTTACTGGGACATGCATGGCGTGCGCCACGAGACGGCGCCGGACACCATTCGCGGTCTGCTGAAGGCTTTCGGCATTGCCGCCGAAAGCGATGCCGAGGCCCGCGCCAGCCTGGAGACTTTCTGGCGGGCGCCTTGGATGCGGTTATTGCCGCCGGTGCTGGTGGGGGAAGGCGGTGAAGCGATTGCGATTGCGTTGCGCCTGCCACAAGAGGCGGCGCGAGGCGATCTGCCGTGGACGGTCGTGCTGGAAGACGGCAGCCGCCGCAACGGCGTTTGCCGCCTCGAAGACTTGCCGCATGACGACACCGGTTACTTCGACGGCAAAGAGATTTTCCAGCTGCGCCTGCAGCTTAAGCCTTTGCCGCTCGGCTATCACCGTTTCGAGGCCGGCGATGCGGTGATGCGCCTTATCGTGGCGCCCAAGCGCTGCTACCTGCCGGCAAAGCTAACGAGTGAAAAGGTATGGGGGCTGATGCTGCAGCTCTATTCACTGAAGTCGGAGAGCGATTGGGGAGTCGGTGATTTCTCTGATCTGAGGCTGTTGATCGACCATGTGGCGGCCGCGGGCGGCAATGCCATCGGGCTCAATCCCTTGCATACGCTGTTTCTCGATACGCCGGAGAATGCCAGCCCCTATTCGCCGTGCAGCCGTCTGTTCCGCAATCCGCTTTATCTTGATGTCACTGCCATTGCGGACTTCGCCGAATGCCCCACCGCGCGCCAATTGGCGCAGAGCGGCATCTTTCGGGTGGCGTGCGAAAAGGCCCGGCTGGCCGAATTGGTCGATTATCCCAGCGTTGCCTCGCTCAAATTGCCGGTGCTGGAACTGCTCTATCGCAGCTTTGCCGCTACCCATTTGGCGCTGGGCGATGAACGCGCCTCGGCCTTCCACGCCTATGTTGCCGACAAGGGCCACGACCTCGAGGGCCTGTGCGATTTTCAGGTTCTGGCCGAGGAATTGGGGACGCATGACTGGCCGCGCTGGCCGCAAGCGTTCCGTGAGCGGGACGAAGCGGCGCTTGCGGCTTTACGCCAAAGCCACGCGGACCGCATCGGTTTCTTCGCCTATCTGCAATGGCAATGTGAGCTGCAGTTCATCCAAGCGGCAGAAGAGGCCAAAGCCCGCGGCATGGCGGTGGGACTTTACAACGACCTTGCCGTCAGCGTGGATGCCTCAAGCGCCGATCACTGGACGCATCAGCGCCACTTCGCCAGCGGGGCTCGTGTTGGGGCGCCACCGGACCCGTTCAATGAGAAGGGCCAGGATTGGGGCGTGGTGCCGCTCAATCCGCTGCATTTGCCGGAGACCGGCTTTTCCCATTTCGCGGCGCTGTTACGGGCCAATATGCGCCATGCCGGAGCGCTGCGGATCGACCATGTCATGGGGCTGACGCGCCTTTATCTCATCCCTCCAGGCGCAACGGCGACCTCGGGCGCTTATGTGCGTTATCCGCTGACCGAGCTTCTGGCGGTGGCCGCACTGGAGAGCCAGCGCAATCATTGTCTGATCATCGGCGAGGATTTGGGCACCGTGCCCGCAGGCTTCCGCGAGCGTTTGGCCGAGGCCAACGTGCTGTCGAGCCGGGTGCTTTATTTCGAGCGGGCGCAAAACGGTTTCAAGCCGCCGGACTCCTATCCCGGGCTCGCGGCCGTGTCGGTCTCGACCCATGATCTGGCGACTTTGGAAGGCTATTGGGTGGGGGCCGATCTGGCCGCCAAAGATCAGCTGGGCCTGTTCAAAGACGACAGCGAAAAAAGCAGCGCCCTGGCCGCGCGCGCCGAGGACAAAGTGCAGCTCTTGGCGGCGCTCGCCGAACAAGGGCTATTGCCGCAGGGGCTGGCAGCCAGCGACGCCAAAAGCCTCGCCTGGACGCCGCAATTGACTGCTGCCGTGCATGCCTATCTCGGCGAGGCGCCATCGACGCTTTTCATGGTGCAGATGGATGATTTGGTCAGTCAGGTGCAACAGGCCAATCTGCCGGGAAGTGTCACCGAATATCCCAATTGGCGCCGCCGCTTGGTGAAGACCCTAGAAGAGCTCTTTTCCGAGCCGCAATTGGCGGACGCCATGGCGGCCATCGGCAAGGCCCGCGTTGCGAGGAACGCGCATAAAGCATAGGGTCCGGCGAGCAAGATTTTTTTGTTTGTCGCGCTTTCGAACGGAAAACCGGGTTCCACTTTTCCTGAAAGCGCTCCTGGGAGAGGCGCGATGGAAGGTCTGGAACGGTTTCTGCGCGAGCACAGCTTCTTTGCCGGGATGGCGCCGGACTACATCGATATCCTCACCGGTTGCGCCAAAAACGTCCGCTTTGAAGAGGGCGATTACCTCTTCCACGAAGGCGACATCGCCGATCAGCTTTATCTCGTGCGCGCCGGTCGTGTCGGTCTTGAGATCAATAAGCCTGGCGCTTCCGTCACTATCCAGACCGTGGGCGAAAGCGACATCGTTGGCGCCTCCTGGCTGGTGCCACCGTACCGTCGTGGATTATCGGCCAGAGCCATGGAACGCACGCGCGCCATCGCCCTCGATGCCGCCTGTTTGCGCGGCAAATGCGAAGACAATCACGATCTCGGCTACGAGATGATGAAGCGTTTTATGCCGGTGCTGATCCAGCGCCTGCGCGCGGCTCGCTTACAGATTTTGGGCCACTGACAGCAAGTCGTCTATCGCGGCGCAGGCTTTGCGGCTTTTGCCTTTACGGCTTTCTTGCTCGTGGCGGCGGCGATGACGGCTTTGGCCGCGACCGGCTTCTTAGCGTCAAGCTTTTGCGGGGCCGCTTTGGCCACCGTGGCTTTCTTAGCAGGCTTCTTGGGCGCTGCGGCAGGCGCCGGTACAGCTGCCTTCTCGGCAGGCGGTTCGCCCAAGATTTCGGCTTCGGCTATTCGCCAATGCGCCTGTTCACGATCATGGGGGCGACCTTCGCGTTCCCAAATATGATAGGCGCGCAGCGCAATTGCCTTGTGGATGTCGTCTGAAATCGACTTCTTCGTTTTCATCTTCACCTCCGGAATTTCATTTCTACGGCATGGCCTTGCAATTCCGAAACCAATTTTTTCTGACAGTTTTCGCCAGTCCGGACAAAAGAAAACGCCGGCCGTCTTGCGACGACCGGCGCTGTATAGGTAGGCAGAACGATTAGAGGCCGTGTTTGGCTTTGCTTTCGGCTTCTTGCACTTTGAATTGGTTGAAGCGCGGCAGGAACTTGTCCCAATCGATGATATGGGCATCCAGTTCCGGGCCATCGATGCAAGCGTGCTTGCGCACCATCTTGCCGTTGATGGTCACCGGCACCATGCAGGCGCCGCACATGCCGGTCGCATCCACCATGATGGAGTTGAGACTGACCACGGTTGGCACCGTGTACTTCTGCGTCAACTCAGAGACAGCGCGCATCATCAGCGGCGGTCCGATGGCGATCACTTCGGCGACTTTACGACCTTTGCTCACCTTGCCCTCGTCCATCATGGATTGGAGCGGGGTGGTGACAAAGCCCTTCATGCCGAAGGTACCGTCATTGGTGCAGTAGATGACGTCGAGCTGGTCGCCGAACTCGGCTTGCAGCGCGTCCACCCGCTCGCCATCACCGACCCAGAACAACGCGTCCTTGTTGCGATAGCCGGCGATCAGGGTGACATGATTGCCGAGACGCAGATGAGCGCGGGCAATCGGGTAGACTGGCGGCAGGCCGACGCCACCCGCACAGAACACCACCGTCTCGTCGGCGGCGTATTTGTGCAAGTGAGAGGGCTGACCAAGCGGTCCGGCGATGCCTTCCAGAGATTCGCCGATTTTCATGGCGTTGATCTGGATGGAGCTGGTGCCCATGCCCTGGATAACCAAGGTGATGGTGCCAGCCTTGGCATCCCAATCGGCCAGTGTCAGCGGGATCAGCTCACCCTTTGGGGTGGAGAGCACGCGAACGAACTGACCGGCTTGCGCCGTTTTTGCCACCATCGGCGCCTTGACGGTGATTTCCACGATACCAACAGCGATATCGCGGCGGCCAACGATGGTGAACTTGGTCTGCGCCTTGGTGGTGTACTCCCCAGCGCGCTGGACCCGGTCTTTGATCTCGGCGGCTGTGAAGGGCATGTCGGCAGCAATCTGAATGGCGGCGGATTTGCCGTCACCTGCTGCATTGACCGCTGTCGAGCCGCCGCGGGTGGCATCGCCGCCCGAGTAGACGTCTTTCAGCGTCGTTTCCGCCCCATTCTCGACCACCAGTGTGCCCCACTTCGAGGTTTTGATACGGGGTTCGCTGTCTTTGATGATCGGGTTGGAATCATTGCCCAGCGCCATGATCACGAGGTCGACCGGGATGGTCTCGCTCTTGCCCGTGGGCACTGGGGTGCGGCGGCCCGACGCGTCCGGAGCGCCCAGCTCCATGATGTCGAGCTTGCAATGACAGACCTTGTGATCGCCACCGGAGATGAACTCGGTGGGACCACGTAGGACCGAAAGGTTGATGCCTTCTTCCAAAGCATGTGCCAGTTCTTCGACACGGGCCGGCATTTCTTTCTTGGTCCGGCGATAGACGATGGTGACATTCGCGCCCAAACGCTTGGAGGTACGCGCCGCATCCATCGCGGTGTTGCCACCGCCGATGATGATGACGTTCTTATCCTTCACGATGGGAAGCGGGGTCTCGTATTCCTCCAAACGCGCCTGCATCAGGTTCACGCGGGTGAGGAACTCATTGGCGCTCATCACGCCGTTGAGGTGCTCGCCCGGAATGTTCATGAAGCGCGGCAGACCGGCGCCGGTACCGACGAAGATCTTGTAGAAGCCGGCGTCTTTGAGGTCCTGCAACGTGGCCGTCTTGCCGACGACGAAGTTCTTGACGAACTTGCCGCCGAGACGGTTGATCTTGCCGACCACGTTATCGATCAGCGCATTGGGCAGACGGAATTCGGGAATTCCGTAGCGCAAGACGCCGCCGAGATCGTGGAAGGCTTCGAACACCGTCACCGGATAGCCTTCGACCGAGAGCAGATAGGCGTTGATCAGACCGGCAGGACCGGAACCGACCACCGCGATAGGCGGCTTGTCGGCGCGGGCCCAAGGGGTGACGTAATCCTTCCACTCGGCCTCGTCGATGCCGTTGGCTTCTTCTTCAAGCCGCTGGCGTTCGGGCAGGTACCATTCGATCTGACCGATTTCGATCGGCTGGCCCGAGATATTGCAGACGCCTTGGCATTGATGCTCTTGCGGGCAAACACGGCCAGTCACGTTCGGCAACGGGTTGAGGCCCTCAATCAACGTGAGTGCGGACTTCATCTTACCCTGTCCCAGAAGACTGATCATCTCCGGGATGTGGATCGCTAGCGGGCAGCCACCCTTCTTTTTGCCATGGACGAGGGCGCCGATTTCGCACGGGCGATCCTGGCACTGCTTGTCACGCAGCACTTCGAGCCAGACGAAAAGGTCGACCTCGCGCAGGGAGTAACCCAAGGCGCGATAGCCAAGATACCCGGTGGTGACGAGTTCGAAGTCGTTCTGACGCTCTTCGGCAGGACGGACGTAGGGGTGGATGAAGTTCCCGCTCGGCCAGTTCTCCGAAAGCCCCTTGAACATCGGGTACTTGTCGCCAAGGTGCTTGTCGATCGCGACGATGAACTTGCGCTTGAACTTGAGCGGAGCCGCCCAAATGAAGCGCTGCAGGATCGTTGCCATGTCATCGCCGCGCAGCAGGATGGCCCACAGCGCCGTAGTGAATTCGGCGCCGAGTTCCTCCTGCTTGAACTCCCAGGCAATGGCCTGGGTGCCGTCTTCGATGAAGACCTGACGCAGGGATTTGGGATCGTTCAGAAGGCGGCGCTGCAAAAGTCGCAGCTGCTTCTGGAAGACCTGGAAGGCTTCTGTGCCCTCCAGCTCCTCGATCTCATTTTCCGTCGTTTCGAGGACGTTCGCTACCTGACGGTAACGCGCGAGGTCCTCGCCAACGGTATTCTTTGTTGCCTCACTGCCCATGAACGATCTCCGCATCGCAATTGGCGGCCACGCGAGCCACTTTGGCTTTCAGTTCCGCCGTGACTTTCACCTTGCCGACCGCGCCCGGAATCATGTGCGCGACCTCTTTCGGCGAACCGTCGACGACGATCTTGGTCTTCTCGAAGAGCTCAGGAATGTCCGTGTAGCAAGTCTTGCAGTTGGTGCATTTGGCGATATTGGCATCGTCAAAGCTGGCCACTGCATCACCGTTTACGGACGCTGCCGGAGCCGCTGCTGCGGGAGCAGACGGCGCGCCGAGACCGAGGCTGAGACCGCTGGAAGCGGGGGCCTTGGAGGACGCTGCGAGCTCACTCATGGCCTGAGCAATGCTGTCGAGCGTGTTCTCGCGCTCGCTGACAGCAGCATTGTACTTGGCCGTGACGGCTTCGAGTTCGGCTTTGTGGTTGGCATCGACCATCTCGACGTTGATGCCGGCCAAATACTGCAGGGTACGCCAGTATTTGCGCCGCTCTTCGACGAGGTGAACGATGGTGTGGGAGACTTCGAGCTTGACCAGTTTCTTCTTGTCGTCGGTGGAATAGACGAACGGCACCTTACCGTTACGCTCACCGGCCGGCAGATTGACGTAGTCGGCGATCTCCACCGCCTCGGCATCGGCGGCGAGCTTGCGGAACTGCTTCTTGAAGCGGGTTTCCGTACGCGCGAAGTCGGCCGGGGTGTAGGGAAGGTCCATCAACTTGGTTTCGCCACCCTCGACATATTCGAGTGTGAAGTTGCCCCAATCCTTGGTCGGTTCCGGATTGCCGTCCAGCGAATAGCGGCTGTGCAGGTCCGGACCCTTGCGCGGATCGTGAACGAAGACCGGGCTGATGCGGGACTCAACCGCCATGCGACCGTGGTCACTGGCTGCGGAGTCGGCAATGCCCTGTTCGCCCTGGCAAGGGGTGTAAACGTCAAGAACTGCCGGGCCGTCATTGTGGTTCAGGTATTCCATCACCGAATGCAGGAAATGGCCCTGCAAGGCGGCGGCGGACTGCACCACGAAGACATTCGGGTGGAAGGTGGCGATCAAACCCAGATCCTTGCGATCTTCCTGCTTGCCCTGATGGGCTGCACCGAAGCGCGCCAGATCGGCGTCGTGACCGGTCAGGGTCGAAGTGGAAGCCTGGCCGCCGGTGTTGGAATAGGCACCGGTGTTGAGCACCACGACCTTGATCGGGGTGGACGTGGCCAGAAGACGCGAGAGAGCACCGAAGCCGATGTCATAGGTGGCGCCGTCGCCGCCCATGCTGATCACCGTCGGCAGCAAGTTCATTTCTTCGGTGGTGAATTGGTTCCAGCTGAAGGTACGGAAGAACTTGTCGTGTACGGCGGCATCGTACTCGTCTTCGAGTTCGAGCTTGGCCGTGCGCAGCGCCATGATGTCGGTGGTCGCTTCCTGCGCCAGACCTTCAAAGATGCCCTTGGCAACCGCCGGGGTATCCTGGAACAGGCTATTCACCCAGGGATCGTTGTAGGGGTTGAAGGGGAAGGTCGAGGCATAAACGCTCGAGCAACCCGTGGCATTGGCAATCACGGTCGAGGCCGGGCCGTTACCGGTCGGGCCGCTTTCGAGATTGAACAGGCGCGTTTCCAGGGTCTTGATCGCCTTGGCAATGCGGGCCGCGCGAACCGGTTCGCTCACCGTGGCGAGTTTCGCAGTCAGCTTGGTGATCACGCCATCGACGTCTTTGAGGTGATCCTTGCGGCGGCGTTCCTGGATGGCGCGGTTGGTGGAGGTGACGATACGGATCGCTGTCACTTCACCGCAGCCGCGGCAGGCACCATGACCACCGGTCGTGGCGTAGTAGTTGTTGCGGTCCAGCATCAGGCGCTTGATATCGCCATCGGGCTTGGTGGCCGCATCGGTGAAGCGCGCCGCGGTGTTCGGCGTGCGGCTGAGGAATTCGAAGCGGGTCTGGAGATTTTCCAGAAGCACTTCATCCTGTTGGCGCGTTACCAGGGCGTGGGGTCCGCAGACCTCGATGCATTCCAGGCAACCCGAGCACTTCCACGGATCAACAGCAGCCGAGAACAGGCCGCCGGTGCCGGGATTGGCTTTTTCCATGGCGTCGAAGAACGGCTTGGTCTTGGCCACCGGGAACACCGAAAGCGCCGCGGCAAGCTTGCCGAGGTTCTTCTTGAGGACGGCGTTGTCGATGTCGAGCTTCTCGGCAGCGCTAGCTACGACCTCGTGGAAGACGAGGGCGTCTTTGGACTGGCGATAGCTCTCGCGCACCGCATCAGAGAGGACGGCAACCTGTTCGCGCAAGCCATCGCGCTGGGCGGGGGCAAGATCGAGCTGGCGGATCGCGACATTGAGCAGATCACGGATGTCATGAACCGTATTGGGGATCGCGGCATCCGGGCAGACCATGGTGCATTCCATGCAACCCGTGCAGAGCTCCGCGTGGAACTCGGGAACGGCGCGGCGGAACAGACCCTTTTCTTTGCCGGCGGCACTGCCGGACGGCAGGAACATGCCGGTACCGGGCATCACCGGGGCTTCGGAGATCGTCCCGTCGCGGAAGGGCTGGGCAACGATATCGTCGAAATACTCGGCGTCGAGGAAGTTGGAGCTGGCACCCGGCTTGTTGGCTTTGCACATATGCGCCGAGATGTCGTTGGTCATGCTGCTGACCTTGGCCGGAACCTTTTCGGCTTCGACATAAGGAGCAGAGCTGTAGTCCACGCGCTGGGTGGCTTCGAAGGCTTCCTTGATGACGGTGAGGTTACCCTCGACGACCGCCGCGCCCTTGGCGCCGAACTTCTTCTGCAGATCCTTGCGGATCTTATCCAGCATGGCTTCTTCCGTGGCACCGGCCACGATGCGATCGACATGGCCGCAGATGGCGCCGATGAAGGCAATACCCATCATGCGGGTTTCGAGTTCCGGGGTCGGAGCATGCGGCTTGGCAACCTTGAAGCCGTCGATGATGAAGAAGTTGATCTTCTTATCGCGGATGACCTTGCGGGCGGCCTGGGGCAGTTCCTGCCAGACTTCGAGAGCGGAAAGCTGCGACTGCAGGATGAAGGTACCGCCTTCAACGATGCCGCGCAGCGGATTGGAATGCGCGAACACCTTGTGATCCGGCGAGACGACGATCTCGACGTCCTCGATGTCGGCGTTGGATTGCAACACCGGCTCGGGGCTCAAGGTGATGTAGTAGTTGGTCGGCGCACCGGACTTTTCCGAGCCGTATTTCGGCGCGGCTTTGGAGTGCAGTTCCATGACGCTGGCCAGAATGTCGGTCAGCAGCTTGCCTGTGGCCATCGTGCCGTAACCACCCACCGAGTGGAAACGGATGCGGAAGGCACCCTTGGGCAGCAGGTTCGGATTTTCTTCCGTCTCGAGCTGCATCAGCTCGGTTTCGGGATAGGCAGCGCGCAGCTTGGCTTGGGCCGCCGCCATACGGGGCGTCGGGTTCTTGGAGAAGAATTGCGAGCCCAGATAGATGAAGGGCGCGTTCTTGGTTTCCATGTTCTTGAACGCGGCCACCAAGTGGCGCGGCTGCAGGTCATGGGCGCCGAGGCCGAAGATCGCGGTCGTGAACTTGGGCAGCTTGTCGATGGCCGGAATGCCTTCGTGGCGAATGCCGGCGGCATTCTCGACGCCCTTGAACATCGCCTGGGTCACGAAGCTGGTCAGCGCGGTGACATCCGAGCGTTCCAAAATGGTGACGGCCTTCTTGCCTTTCAGAGCGGCAACCAGATCGGCTTCCGGGAACGGCTGCAGCAGCTTGACGCTGATGACGCCGACCTTCTTGCCCTGGCCGCGCAGATATTTCGCAACCGCCAAAGCATCGTCGGTGCCCGAGCCAAGACCGATCATCACGGTTTCCGCGTCATCGCAGAAATAGGTCTTGATCGGGGAATAGTCGCGGCCGGTAAGCTTGGAATAATCATCCATCGCTTCTTTGACGAAGCGCGGCACGTCGCGCACGAAATGGGTGCGATGATCGGCGGAGCCGGCCTGGAAGTCGGGCTGGTTCTGCACCGCGCCGGTCAGGCCCGGATTGTGGATGTCGACAAGGGCGGGAACGCGCTGGCGAGTGCCCTTCTCATAGGCACCAATCCATTGGCGGCGCCACTGGCCGAGGATTTCTTCGGGCACGAGTTCGACCGTCTTGGAGACGAGCTTGCCCGCGTTGTCCTTTTCGACGGCATCCGCGTTCTTGTCGAGGAACTCGACCAGAGTCTGGTAGCTCGCCGGGACGAAATCGGCTTCGTGTTTGGCAAGATAATGCTTGAGCTGATAGACGCGGCCTTTGGCGCCGAACAGCATTTCCTGCGCCACGGTCGGGCAGGGGATGCGGTCTTGCGGGTCGCCGACGAACTCCTTGAGGAGTTCCTTTTCGGGCATCAGCGTTTCGCTGAGCATGTGGGAAGTGGTGAAGCCGTCCATCGCATTGGTGACGGGGATCAGGCTCATGGCGCTGACGCGATAGGAGATCGCCGCCAGATCGGCTGCTTCCTGCGGGTTGGAGCCGAACAGGATGGTATAGCCCGACTGCAGCAGAGCATAGACGTCGTCATGGCCGGCCATGACGTTCAAGGAATGCTTGGTGACGACGCGGGCGGCGCATTGCAGCACAAAGCCGCCGACGCGCTTGCCGACCGTCACGTAATGCGATTCCAGGCCGTAAAGGATGCCCTGGCTCGAAGAGGCGTTGGAAATGTACTTGCCGCCCGTCAAAGAGGCGCCCAGCGCACCCGATTGCGCGGAATGTTCACCTTCAGGCTCGAAGAAGAAGGGGTGCTTGCCCCAGACGTTCATGCCGCCTTGGGCCCGGAAGGCCTCGTAGATTTCGGAAATCTCAGTGGACGGAGTGATCGGGTACCCGATGACGCCGCCGCATACGCTGCCCATAACTTCGGCTACGGCGCCGTTACCGTGAATAACCGTAGGGGTTCCAGGATATTTTACGTTCATGTTTTCCGCCCATTGCTTGTAACGTGGATTGCAGTTGCTGTTGCGCCTAAGGGACGCCCAGTTTGCTTTTGCTAAAGCCGCACCCGCTTGCGAAATCGCGGATCACGCGTCTCGCAGCTAGCACTCCGGCAACGCCCCCGAACATGATATGAATCAAGTTTCTCTCCTGGGCGCCGTAGCTAAAGAGACCGCGGCTAGAGATTGGCGATAAACTTGTGGTGGTTATTCGGGAATGCTGCGTAAACGCGCAGCGGTGAGGCGCAAAGGCGCACCATCAAAGCGGCATCGAACTGTCATCAATTTGTAAGGCAGATAGCCAAAAGAGGTTCTGCTAGTACCTCTTTGTTGGGGTTACTAACGATGTGATTGTGCTTCATTCGCATCAGGCGCTGCTGTGCAGCGCGAAATATTGCGATGCAGCATAACTTTTGGGTGAAAGTTCTCTGAAAAGAACACGGCGGCGGAAGCTGTTGCCCCCGCCGCCGCTCACGGCCCACCAAAAAAGTACGCAGAGGGTCTGTTACGGGTGAGGGGCAAACTTAAGGGGCGTAAGGGGCAGTCCATCCAGGTCGGCATGCGGTTCGCTGGGAGGGGCAACGCGATAAGCTGCTGCGATGACAAGATCGTCCCGTTCGCGCCACAAGGTCAGTCCGCGCTCTCGCGCCAGAGCAGAGCGGCGCGTCGTCTGGGGGCGATTCTGAGCGCGCTGTCTCGGCACGCCTTCGCGGAAAATAACGCGGATCAAAGTGCACATCGGGCTCACCAACGGGAGGTTTTTCGTGACCTCATCAAGCGCTAACGATGGCGCGCTTGCTATGCGGATTGTCCCCTATTCCGCAACGGTACCCGTAGTCATCCCGATGCACTTTTGGTCGCAGTGCCAGCAATAGCGCCAAATCAATTGTCGCCGAATTCACCTGTTTTGCCGTGGTGCGTACTTTCCACATCTGCTCTTAGCGCTTTAGGGTTACACCCCTCGCGATAGCCAAAGGAATCATCATGAGACGCGCACTTATCGGCAGGGCTTTCTTTGCTGCCTTCGTCCTGTCGCTGACGGTCGGCCTCACGCCAGCCCTTGCGCGTCATCACACGCATCACGCTCATAGGGTTCCGCAGCAGGAGCAGAATGTTCTGCGCGCCCGGCTCGGCAATGGTTTGCGAGTGATTATTATCAAGAACGACCTAGCGCCGGTGGTGGCGACTTCGGTCAATTACTTGGCGGGCTCGGATGACGCGCCGGATGGCTTTCCGGGGACGGCCCATGCGCTGGAGCATATGATGTTCCGCGGTAGCCAGGGCCTTTCTGCCGACCAACTCGCCAATCTCGGCAGCATCATGGGGGGCGAATTCAACGCCAATACCCGCGAGGCGCTAACCCAATACCTCTACACCGTGCCCTCCGAAGACCTCGACGTCGCGCTGCATATCGAGGCCTTGCGCATGCGCGATGTGGCATCGACCGAGGCCGATTGGAGTAAAGAGCGCGGCGCCATCGAGCAGGAAGTGGCGCAAGACATGTCGGCACCGGGCTATAAGCTCTATGAGCGGTTGCGGACGGAGCTTTTTTCCGGCACGCCCTACGAGCACGATGCCCTCGGCAGCCGCCCCACCTTTGACAAGACCAGCGGGGCGATGCTGAAAGCGTTTCACAGCAAATGGTACGCGCCCAACAACGCGATTTTGGTGATTGCGGGCAATGTCGATCCCGAAGTCGCGCTCGGCAAAGTCAAAGCCCTGTTCGGCGATATCAAGCCCCATGCGCTGCCGGCGCGCCCGAAAATGGCCTTCCAGCCGGTCAAGCCGAGCATCTTCACGATTGATTCGGATGCTGCCAATTTCACCCGCGTCATTGCCATGCGCTTTCCTGGCTTGAAGTCGAAGGATTTCGCCGCGCTGGAAGTCTTGAGCGATGTGCTTTCCAGCCGCCGTTTTGCCCTGTTCGATCTGGTGGCCGAGGGCAAGGCGCTGGGCGTTTCGTTTTCGCTACAGCCGCTCAAGGAAGCCTCCATCGCTTACGCGGCGGTGAGCTATGCGCCAGGAGCTGACGGCAATGCGCTAGAGGCTTCGGTGCGCGCCATTTTAGAGAAGGTGGTCAAGGAGGGCGTGCCGCCCGAACTGGTCGAGGCCGCCAAGATTCAGGAACGCCGCGACACCGAACGGCAGAAGAACTCGATTGCCGATTTGGCCTCGGTGTGGTCCGACGCTGTCGCGCTCTATGGCCTCAAATCGCCGGATGAAGATCTGCAACGCATCGAGAAAGTCACCGTCGCCGACGTCAACCGGGTGGCGCGGGAGTATCTGAAACTCGACGCTTCCGTCTCGGGTCTGCTTTTGCCCAAAGGTTCGGGCAAGGCGGTTGCTGCGGCCTCCTCGGGTGGCAAGGAAACCTTCAATCTCGGTGACGCCAAACCGACGGAACTTCCCGATTGGGCCAAGACCGCGGTGAACCGTCTGGCCGTGCCCGAGACGGCCTTGAAGCCGGTGGTTTCGCTGCTGCCGAACGGCCTTCGTCTGATCGTGCAACCGGTCAATGTCAGCGACACGGTGGCGGTCTACGGTCATATCCGCAATCGCGCCGAGCTTCAGGCTCCTGCTGGTAAAGATGGGGTTTCGACCTTGTTGGGCGCGCTCTTCACCTTCGGCAGCGAGACGCACGACCGGCTCGCTTTTGAGACGGCTCTAGATGCGCTGGGCGCCGAAGAACGGGCAGGCGCCGATTTCTCGCTCCAGGTTCTGGCTCAGGATTTTGAGCCTGGGGTGGCGCTTCTGGCCGAGCATGAGTTGCATCCGGCCCTGCCGGAAGCAGCGCTGGGCGCCATCAAGCCGCAATTCGCCCAATCGGTGGAATCGCGCAATCACACGCCGGGCTATCTCGCCCAGCGCGCCTTGATCGAGCAGCTTTATCCGGCGAGTGATCCGTCCTTGCGCCAAGCCACGGGCGCGACCGTGGTCGGCACCACGCTGGCGGACATGAAAGCCTATTATAAAGCAGTCTTCCGCCCCGACATGACGACCATCGTGGTGATCGGCAATGTGACGCCGGAGCGGGCTCGCGCCGTGATCGAAAAGGCTTTTGGCGGCTGGACGGCGGAAGGCCCCAAACCCTTGGTCGATCTGCCAGAAGCGCCCGCCAACAAGCCTGGCAGTTTTGCTGTGCCGGATACCGCGCGCGTGCAAGATAACGTCACCCTGGCCCACAACCTCGCTTTGACGCGCGCCAATCCGGATTACTACGCGCTGCAGCTTGGCAATCAGGTCTTGGGCGGCGGTTTCTATTCCGCCCGCCTCTCAGTCGACCTGCGCAAAAATGCGGGACTGGTCTATTCGGTGGGCTCGTCGCTGCAGGCCGGGCGCACGCGCGGCTATTATTCGGTGCACTACGCCAGCGATCCGGAGAATGTCAGCAAGGCGGCCAATATCATCGTGCAAAATCTGAAGGGAATGCAGGAAAAGCCTGTGCCGCAGGAAGAACTCGATCGGGTCAAGGCGATGGTGTTGCGCCAGCTACCCCTCGGTGAGGCCAGTGTCGAGCAAATTGCCCGTGGCTATCTCGATCGCGCCGAGCTTGATCTGCCCTTGGACGAGCCCACGATTGCCGCCCAGCATTATGTCGATCTCAAAGCGCCGGAGATTCAGGCGGCCTTCGCCAAATGGCTGCGTCCCGACGATCTGGTGCGGGTCACGCAAGGCCCGGCACCGCA